>CAIXSY010000023.1 GCA_903922175.1 uncultured delta proteobacterium
GAATCAGGAGCAGTTCAAGTGCAAGTTCAAGCAAGCTTCTTTTGCCCGGGGTTATTGAGCAGTTACAAAAAAAGGAGGTAACTGCTCGCCCCTAATCGGCTAACGTTGACGTCAAACGTCTTACGCCGGACGTGAAACGTCGGCGTCTGACGTCCGGCGTTAGACCTTGGACGTCAGCGTCCTCGGTTCTGAGAAGGGGCATTTGCTGTGGTACTTGCGTAGTTTACGAAGAGGGCGAGTGGTTACAAAAGGAGCTTGTGATTATGGTCTCATGTATTTTAATCCCGAGGTCGATACTGTTTTTTACAAGATGACAACATTTTATAGTAGGAGAGACTTTATGATTAACCCCCTAAAGACTTTAAGCATCATTTCATTACTCTCCGTCGTCTGGGCATGTGCACCACTACCAGCAAAAATTGAGGTCCGACCTTTTGGCGTCGTCGATGTAGAAAAGGAGCGTGCTTTCAGTGAGAAGGCCTCTGAGATTAAAGATACCTCCGATGTCATGGTCGTCAGCGGGCAGTTCCCCGAGGGGTTAACTCTTATGGAGCAGGGCACGAAGGTGGTCGTAGCCTCGGGATATGAGCAAAAATACCAAATTCTCGGGGACGTCGAAGCAGACTTCTTCAAAGGCGTAAGCCAATTTAGAAGCTTACTCTGGACCTATGACTACAAGGATAATTGGCGTCAGAACTACTGCCTGGTGCAGGCCCCGTTTAAGCTTGTCACGCTCGGCATCTGGACCCTATTGCCGATCGCTTGGCCGTGCGTCGCCAGCGCGCCTTCGGATCCTCTCGACCGTAAGCAAGCGCTGATTGAGGACCTGAAGAAAGCGACGAAAGCTTTGGGTGGCAATCTTCTGATCTTAAGCGGCAGTACCGATCTTCAAGTGACTACTCTTGACCGCTACGGTTCGAATCTTGGGACGAAGCTTACGCCCCAGGTCGGACTCCGCGGATTTGCCTTGCGACAAAATGGAGTGGAGTAGCCCTTGAATCTGACTAAGTAGTTCCTGTGCAAGAAATCAGGTAATTGAACCGCCCCGCGCATTCGCGCGGAAGAGAGGCTCGAGCATCCTGTAATCTGCTATCTGAGATCTGCAGTCAGCTATCAGCTGTCAGCATCAGATGCAGCTGCAGCATCAGTTGCGGCCGCAACCGACGGCCTTAGCCGTCTTGTCCCCCGTCTTGTCCTACGTAGCACTTGCCGCGCCTGTCCGCCGTAGCTCCGGCCGCAAGGCCGGGCGAAGGGGGAAGGCAGGGCGAAGTAGGAAGCCTCGACCGCGCATGCCCCACGTAGCACTTGCCGCGAGGCAAGGCAAAGTGGGGAGGTCGAGCGAAGGGGGAAACTCCTGATGAGGCAGTAGACGCTAGCGGCCAAAACGTCAGCTAACTGAACGGCCTCAGCGCTGGGCTCCCTTCGACTCAGTCGCAAGCTCCCTCGCTCAGGACCGAAGCCTGCCCCTTATGGAATAGGAAAAGGCTTCGACCGTGAGCTCAGCCGAACGGAGCGGGAACAGGAATCAGGAGCAGTTCAAGTGCAGGCTCAAGCAAGATTCTTTTGCCCGGGGTTATTGAGCAGATACTTGGCCGCTGACCGTATGACCATTCTAGTAAGCGTAAAAAGTATCCAACTCATAGCTTGGTCATGCTACTATACTAAAATATTCAAGCATGGAAAATATTCAAGCATGGAAAATATTCAAGCATAGTCAGTTCCAGGCTCTCCTTGTTTAAATGTAAGTCTTCTTATTTCGCTAGCGAATCATCACGGCACAGCCAAACGGCTTTGTCGGTTAACGTTTTATAAGGATATCTGCATATGAACATCGCATCTATTATTGGTGACAAGGGCGGTCGGGTAGTTAAGGTTTCGGTGAATGCGCTGCTGGCAGAGTGCGTCCAGGTGCTGAATGACTCACGTGTCGGGGCGGTGCTGGTGGTTGATGACAGCGGGAATCTCAAAGGTATCCTCTCCGAACGGGACATCCTTTGGACATTGGCAAAGCACCCTGGCGGAATAAACCAAATCTCTGTGAGTCAGGTCATGACTCCGGCACACAAGTTGGTGACGGCTGCACCTGAAGATCCGATTGCATCGGTCATGCAGCGCATGAGCGACCATCACATTCGCCATCTGCCGGTGATCGATGGTGGCAGGATCGCTGGCATTATCTCGATCGGTGATGTCGTCAAAGCGCTGCTCGATCTGACAAAAACTGAGAATGAACATCTGAAGAGCTATGTGGCGGGGAATTATTAGATTCTGTCCTCCGGACAGAATCTGGCATGGCCTGTGCTCCTAAAAGCACATTGAAATAAAAGGATCGTTTATTGTTCCATCTTACAGGTTGTAAGCCTTCGGCTTTAGCCGGAAGTGCTTCAGCGGGATATTCTTAGTCCTGGTGCTGGTCATGGTTCAAATTCATGACCATGGTCAGGGCCAAGAATCAGAACCATGACCAGCACCAGGACTAATCTAAATCGTTCTACCTCATTGGACCGCCCGGCTTCAGCCGGAAAAGCGACTTTCAGTAGCCTTCAAACCTATCGGCTTTAGCCGGTAGTGGTTTAGTTCAATGGCGGAGAGGGATCGCGAATTACCCCGCCAAGACTTTTTGCGGACGGTATGTCTTATGCAAACAGCAGCATCACAACGCCTGCCAACATAATCAGTCCCGCCAGCATGCGCCTTTTTAGATCACCTTCACCAAAGACCGCCGCTCCACTTAAGATTGATAGGGGAAGAGAGAGGCGAATTGCTGCTAATACGTAGGCTGCCTGCATCTGTCTGAGCGCATATAAATTAGCCACCATATAGAAGCTCCAAAGAAAGAGATGCTAGAAAAATAGCCAAGAAGGCGGTACTATGAAGTCTATAGTCATTGCTATTTTTTTATTATTTGCATTTGTCTTTAGACGCGAAGAGGGTTAACAATAACGTTTCTGTCGTTTTCGTGCTTTTTACTAAAGTGATACCAGTTTCGGTCCGTCAGGACCGGAACTATGGCAACCAAGTCTGCGGGAGTTCCATTCTATGCCGTTATACGAATATTCATGCAAAAAGTGCGGGTCGAAATTTGAGCATCTGCAGAGCTCGACAAGTGAAAAACGACCTCCTTGTCCACAGTGTCAGTCAACGACGGTCGAAAAACAGATGTCGGCTTTTGCCATCTCTGTGCCGCAGCCGGCGCCGTGCGGAACGGGGCGATGCGGCCGCTGCAAGGATAGTCCGTGCTGCCCGATGTCGCTGGAGAGGTGATCTGGTGCTGGCGAATCACAAAATAGTTCTGAGATAGCACTTTTCGCACAGAACCTTCTCTAATGGGTCGGCGTAGATGCTCAAGACAGACTCGGCACAGAGTTCACAGGTTCGTGGATAGAGGTGACCAAAACCAGGCTCACGCTCAAAACGCTCCAACCTTCGACAGTTCCCACATCTTCGTGGGAGCGGGACGTTCATCTTTCTGTACAGAGCCAGCTCAAGTTTTATTATCCGATAGCTGCGTGAGCAGCTTTGACACGAAAAGGTATCCTGCAAAAAGGAGTCGGGAATATCCGCAATTGAGTCTGGAATCACCTCCCTCGTGGCGCGGTTTGTCGAATCTTCAGCCGTAGGTTGAAGCGTCCCAGCGATCCCCCCAAAAGCAGTTGTAGCAATAAACAGGCTGTGGATTTGAGGGGGAATAAATGGCGATGATACTTTTCTGGCAGAGGTCGCAGTTTCGGGAGTAGTAGTGGTACTCGTTGCGATAGGCGATGCGGTTTTGGAGGCGACAGTTGGGGCATCTTTCGGGAGGTGGAATCGGGAAGCGTTTTTCGCCAAATTCTGGGGAGATTTTATCGTAGAATAGAAGGTCCTCCTCCGCGCACCTATAAGGTTCTCTGCATTGCACGCATAGTTTATCCATACAATTTGGAGTTTAATTCCTGAAATAAGTACAAGGATACTGCTATAGGAATACTGTGTCACTTATGCGTGGGTAGATCAATTATTTTCGCTGTTTGCTTAGCCCCCAGCCCTACGATAAGATATCGGCTCCTTAGAATTTTAAGGGTATGAGATGTTTGCAACTCTGCGCTACTATCGTAACCCTAACTGCGCTGGCAGCGGGTGGCGCTATACATGCGTGCCTTGGATCTCCTGCATGTCGCTGGGACCTTTAAGGCCCGGCTGACTTAAGTTTATATAGAGATGAACTGTCTACGCTGTGGTGCTAACATTGGAGATGGTATCGGGCTTTGTCCTGCCTGCAGAGCCGCCGCTGTTGGCTTGTCCACAGCGCAAAGTTTGCCTTCCAAAGACGATCCTAAACGTTCTTTCCCGGCCGCCTTCGGCGAATTTCTCCAAAATATATGGCAAAATCCGCAGCTGGCGCTCAATATCGCCGGCGGCATCTTCCTCCTCGTATTTGTCTTTCTTTTTATCGAGGGCGCAGGTCTCTCTTCTACCGCTCCCGCCGACTTCAAGCGGGCTCCTGGTGTACTTGTACCTGAGGAGCCGCTCCAGACTCCGACCGCGCATCAGCCGTGGAGTCATGAAGGCTGGGACTTTCGGCCACTCGCTGCATTCTCCATCCGTGCGCGAGTGCTGGTCCGGGCGCATTTCACCCTTGCCGGCGGTAGCGATATTTCACCGTATGATTTCACTCTTGGCTGGGGACCGATGTCTGATACGGCAATTCTGAAAAGGATGAGGTTTACCCACGGCTACCGCATGGTGTTTTGGAATTCGGATAATTGGCCTATTTCTCCCCAGGAAACCATCCGTCATGCAAGCAATCTACATGCGATTCCAGCGTCAAATAAGGTGGCACGTGAACTTGCGCAAGTCGGGGTAGAAGACATCGTGCGCTTTCGCGGATTTTTGGTTGAAGCTTCCCGTGCGGACGGCGCTTCGTGGACCAGCTCTACCAGCCGTGAAGATGATGGGGATGGCGCTTGTGAGGTGATGTGGATTGAAGAGGTGATGGTGGAAAAATGACGGACCAGATGCACATTCTTACGTCCTTACCTATCACATCCACGGCGACAGCGTGCCTGGGCAAGGAAGTTTCTAATAGGAGTAACTCCTGTTAGGCAGATTCACTGCGCTTCCACTAAGCACGATTGAGTCGAGGCTTTCTAACTTGTGCACATTGACGTAGATCACGCTTTCCACCCGTTCAAGGATGCCGTGCGCGAGGATGCTTGAACTGCTCATGATGATCTTGCTGTGCTGTTCAAAGACGTGCGGGCGGATAATGAGGTTGGTGATCCCGGTTTCATCTTCGAGTGTTATAAAGACAACACCTTTGGCGCTACCGGGGCGTTGGCGCACGATAGCGATTCCGGCGACGGAAACATAGGCTCCGGCTCCGGCGGGACGGTAAGGAGATTTTAGCGCCAGGGCGCTGCAGACCTTAAGCGTATTAAGCTGAGCGCGGATGAGTTCAAGCGGATGCGCCTTAAGCGAAAGCCCGGTGGTTTCATAGTCTTTGAACATCGCCTGCTGCATGTTGAGCGGCCTAAATGCCGTCGGCGGTGACGTTACGCTAAGGAACGGATCGAGCGCTAGAAGTTTATCGGGAAGGGCACGAATCTCCCACAATGCCTCGCGTCGAGCGAGCGCCATCGAGGAGAAAGCATCGGCACGAGCGATGGTCTGGAGCGTGGCTTTTGAGACGCCACTGCCTTGCGCTCTCTTCCACAAAGACGAGATCGTGGTGAAGGGGCCAGAGGCGGCGACCAGGCCGCTGAGCGTCTGCGCATGCTCGTGGTTTAGTCCTTTGATTAGGCGCAAGCCGAGGCGAATGGCAGCGCCTTCTAACGTACTATCCCAAGAGCTGTGGTTGATGTCGATCGCCAGAATGCGCACACCGTGGCTTTCAGCGTCACGTACGATCTGTGCCGGCGCGTAAAACCCCATCGGCTGGCTATTGAGCAGCGCCGCAGCAAAATGCGCTGGATGATGTTTTTTGAGCCAGGCAGAAGCATAGACCAGGTTGGCAAACGAGGCTGCGTGTGATTCGGGGAAGCCGTATTCGCTAAAGCCCCGAATCTGGTTCATGCACGATTCGGCGAATGCGGGGGTATAGCCGTTTTCAACCATGCCGCGGACGATCTTTTCTTTAAACGCCGCCACAACGTCGAGATTACGCTTCCAGCTCGCCATGGCGCGGCGTAGTTTTTCAGCTTCACCGGGGGTAAATTTAGCCAGGACGATGGCGAGGCGCATGGCCTGCTCCTGAAAGAGCGGCACGCCAAGCGTTTTGCCGAGGACCTGCTCGACCCGGGCATCGGGGTAGGAGGGCTTCTCGATGCCGTTTCGGCGACGCAGGTACGGATGCACCATATTGCCTTGAATAGGACCGGGGCGAACGATGGCGACCTCAATCACGAGATCGTAAAAGCAGCGCGGCTTAAGCCTAGGGAGCATCGACATCTGTGCCCGCGATTCAATCTGAAAGACGCCGACGGTGTCAGCGCGGCAGATCATCTCGTAGACCTGCGCATCGTCGTGAGGGATGCGGTAGAGCTCTAGTTTTTCGGCGGCGGGACGCCCTGGGTTGAGCAGGTCGAGAGCCTTGCGAATACAGGTCAGCATGCCGAGCGCCAGGATATCGATTTTGAGGATACCGAGGGCTTCGATATCGTCCTTGTCCCACTCGATAATAGTGCGCTCGGGCATGGAGGCGTTCAAGATAGGGACCGTCTCGCAGAGTGCTTTTTCGCAGATGATAAATCCGCCAACGTGCTGCGAGAGGTGGCGTGGGAATCCAAGCAGTTCATCGGCGAGGTGCAAGGCGTTGCGCAGGGTAGGATCGCCGGGGTCAAGGCCGAGGCTCTGCAGATCTTCGGCGCGTAGCTTGCAGTCGGTCCAGCGGTGGATGAGTTTTGCCAGGCTCTCGACCATCGACAGCGAGAATCCCAAGGCTTTGGCTACTTCGCGGATGGCGCTGCGCTGACGGTAGGTAATCACTTCGCAGGTAAGCCCGGCGCGCTCGCGTCCGTATTTTTGATAGAGGTATTGAATTACCTCTTCTCGGCGTTCGTGCTCAAAGTCGATATCGATATCGGGTGGCTCCTCACGCTCTTTGCTGACGAAGCGTGCAAAGAGGAGGTCGATCTTGCTCGGGTCAACGGCGGTAATTCCTAAGCAGTAGCACACGGCGGAATTGGCCGCTGCACCGCGGCCCTGGCACAAAATCCCACGTGATGAGGCGAAGAGGACGATGTCGTAGCAGGTCAGGAAATAGCGTTCGTAGTGCAGCTCGGCGATTAGTTTTAGCTCTGAGGCTAAGAGCTCGGTGACTTTGCTGGGGATGCCCTGCGGGTAGCGTTCCTGTGCCCCGTGGTAGGTAAGGTTGCTTAGGTACGTAAGTGGTGTGGTGTTGCTGGGGCAGATCTCGTTGGGGTACTCGTAGCGCAGCTCGTCGAGAGAGAACGTGGCGCGTTCGGTGATTTCGAGTGTGCGCCGGATTGCGCTTGGCACCTCGCGAAATAGACGCAGCATCTCAGCCGGTGTTTTGAGGTGACGTTCGGCGTTCTGCTGCAGTAAAAAACCAGCTTTCTCGATACAGCACTTATGCCGAATGCAGGTAAGCACGTCTTGTAGCGGACGACGTGTCGGCGTGTGGTAGTAGACGTCGTTGGTAGCGACTAGCGGCAGGCTAAGCTTGAGTGCGAGATCGTGCGTCGCTTGCCATAGTCGTTGCGAATAGTGGGCAAAACTCCGTGTCAGGGCTAGGGAGAGCGCGTCGGTGGCGTGCATCTCGGCGCGAAACCTACTGCAGAAATCAGAGAAGTTATTGTCGTTGGCGTTTAGCGAAGAGGGGGGCACGATGACCCAAAGTAGGTCGTTTTGTAGTTCGATGAGATCCGAGATCGCTAGCAGGCAGTTGTCTTTATCGGTGCGGCGCTTGCCGATGGTGAGCAGCCGACAGAGGTTGCCGTAGCCGTTACGATTTACGGGATAGCACAGCAGTGAGTAGCAAAGATCGGCGCTATAGAGCGAGGAGCACTCAATCCGCGTTCCGACGACGTAGCGCAGTTCCTGTTCTTTGGCGGCGCGGTGGGCGCGCACAATGCCGGCCAGGGAGTTCCGATCGGTGATGGCGATGGCGCGGTAGCCGATTTGCGCGGCGCTCTGAACGAGCTCTTCAGGGTGGCTTGCTCCCTGCAGGAACGAGAAGTTGCTTGTCACCTGAAGCTCGGCGTAGGCAGGCGTGGAGCAAGCAGGGGAGCGCGGCGTTGGTCGGGAGAGGAGGGTGGGAAGTTTAGGCGGGGATCTTTCGGACATATTCTGTATCACTATCTTTCACACGGAGATCCACTAAGATCCCATGAAGCGACACGGAGGGGATTATGCTTAACCCCACCACACAGCCTCCCGTGGAACTCCGTGATTCCACCGTGTCTCTCCGTGCGAAACACGTTGTGTGTAGTGCAAAAGTGCTGACTAGTTACATTGCTATTAATCAATCAGGTACTAGTACTCTGTAACCGAAATACTCTATCATTTGACTTGGTGTTTTTCCCTTCGATCCTTCGCGTTACAATTAAAATAACGCGAAGGAACGAAGGATCGAAGGGGAAAGCACTAGACTAAATGATAGATTATTTCGTTTGCAGAGTACTAGAAACTTCGAAGAAGTTTCTAAACCCACATCCCCTGTACAAACCACTGCATGCTCGATCGAGCACGAAAGAGCCATAGCCATCGGCCAGTTTCATCCTGCACGCGAAAGTAATCGCGCTCGCGTTCCACCGCCGGTAGGCTCTCGTCTCGCCACCACTCAGCACAGATCTTTTCGGGGCCGATGCCTTTGAGAATACGGAGTTCGACGCCGTCCCAGGTTAGGCGCGAAGGCGGGCTGTCGGGGAGCATTGAGAGCACGCTGAGCGGTTCAGGGGATTCGAAAAGATACGGTGGGCGGCCCTCATGAACTTCTCCTCCCTCCTCTTCACGCTGCTTTTTGCTGCCGAGCGGGATATAGGCAAACGATCGCTCCGGAACATAGGAGGGTGAAAAGCGAACCGTGCTTACCTGTTTGGCGCCGAGCTGTGTCAAGAGCAGATTGAGCAGATCGTCACCCTCCTCCTTGAGGCGCCGTTGTGCTCCGTGGAGAAAGTCGGCTTGCTCGGGTGAGGCACGTTCGGTGCGCGCAGCTTTGATGCTCACAGCGCGGATGCCCTGGGCCGAGTGTATCGATTCAATTACCGGCAAAAGTATGGAGCGAATATGCTCCAAGGAGCTTCTCGCGGCGTAGAGCGAGACCTCTTTACGAATCAGCTCAACGGTATTTTCCATGTTAAGACTCTCCATGCTGATAATAAAAAGACCGGCATACTCCTTGGCGACGAGAAGTTTTTTGACTAAGTGTTCAAGGATCTGCATGCAGACGTGAAGGAGCTGTGCGTGCGATGTGAGCGGTACGTCAAAACGCTCGGTTATGCAGTGTGGGGAGGCGAAGGTCAGTGCATGGAAAGGTTCGGATTTGCTTCCGCATAAGGCCTCTATCCGTGCCGGAAGCTCTGGGCCAAAACGTACGCCGAGCGAGCTCCGAGGAAGTGCGAGGACATCGTACAGAGTGCGCATGCCGAGCTCATGCAGCATCCGGCAGGTCTCTTCGGTTAGACGAAGCGCGCGTAGGGACAGTTCACCGATCTGTTCCGTAAATCCCTGGACGATGCTACTGCGCGAAGCACTGAAGTGAGCTAGGGCCCAGGCGCCAGCAATGGTGTCAGCGATGGCCGTTCGCGCAAAAAATCCCTTGGCAGTAAGTCCTTCGATGACTCTGCGGACCAGTGCCTCCTCCCCGTTGTGACAGCGTTCGGTCCCCGTTATGTCGAGGCTAACGCTGTAGTGAAGCGGTAGTGGAGGCGGTCCGGTTGGGTGATCGAGGAAGACGCGGACCTCTTCATCGAGAGCGATCAGCGGCGCAAAGCGCAGCATCCAGCGTGAGAGTTTGAGTAGTGCTCGGCAGTCATATGCTGGGGCATACTCGTGGACCTGGGCTTCGGGGAGCATCGCCCGAGCGAGGGTGAGGGAGATCCCCGGTTTAATCCCAGCTTGGCGCGCGCGTAGACAACAGTGTGCTACGACCGGCTGGTTGTTGAGGGCGGTGCTAAGAACAACAGGCGGGTTACCCGTGCTGCTGCCTAACTTCCGTTTCTTGGCGCTGATTAGTTCGAATGGCCACATCGGAAGGTATACGCAAAGATAACGTCGCATCTTTATCTCCTTCAACAAGCTCGACGATCCAGCGTTTGAGCTCTGGTTGTTGTCCTTTACATTTGACGAGTTCGAGTTCAAAGCGTGGTAAGAGAGAGGATGATGGCGTGGTCGTGATTCTCCAGCGCGAGGCGGCTGCCGATGGTAGCGAAAAATCTTTGGGACTTCGTATAAACAGACCAAGGGTGCCGCCCTTTTCGGCAGCGAGTTCAAAGCGTCGTGAAAGTGAGAAGCGGATGCTCTTAAACTCGGCGATAACTGCTGCTACGGCGTGGGAGCGTAGCGCCGTCTCAACCGCCCATGCGCGAAGCTTTTCATCGGGAGGATCGATAAAGATGCAGCGCGAGAGTGGGCCTGAGTGCTGTATTGTCTGGCGCAGAAGATATGGCGTAGGCCAACAGGTGCGTCCGATCCAGATTACGAATTTATTGTCTGCCTCTTTGCCGGTTGGTTCTTTGACAAACGATCGTAGTGCATTTCCGGCGAGGAGTGCCGGGAGCGAGCAGGGCGGGTATGTCTGCTCCTTGTCCTTTGTCTTTTGGCCATTTGTCTTTGGCGATCTTTCGGCAGTTGGGTTGACGAAGCACCACTCATGGATAGCTCCACTGCGCAGGCCCCCTTGGGGAAAGGCGTCGTCTATGGCAGGTAGGGCAAAGGGTACGACGCCAGCTGTATTCGGCGCTCGAACTGGGGATGGTGAAGCATCGGGTAATGCCAGCACAGCCCTTACCTGTGTCAGCGTCTGTTCGAAGGGAGCTTTGGCTTGAGTATCGGCCTGGGATACCCAAACAACACCGTCTTGGAGTAACTTGTGCAGTAGCTCTTCGCTCATAAAGCCATTATAATCATACAGTTAGGTGCGCGATTCTAGTATATTTCTATATGCAACGATAGTATTGTGCGACTTGACTGAAAAGTCAATCGATATCGTTTGGGCAGGGTGGGGGTGGGTGATGGAAACTTCTCCTTGATCTAGCGGAAGGAATCCAGTTACACGAAAGCCACGAAAAATGACGCGAAGGACACGAAAGTATTTGCTGAGTATTCACCTGGAGTTAACTCCAGGTGAATACTCAGCAATTTATTTCGTGGTTTTCGTGTCCTCTTTCGTGCCCTTCGCGCAACTTCATCCCACTTCCATAGTTCCAATTAGTTAGGCCCCGTGAACGCTTACGCGCAGAGGAGTGAAAAAGATTATTTGCAATTACTACAAATAGTTAGCACGATGTGGTGCTGTAGCCCTTTCTTGAGCAAGCGAAGTCAGGCTAAGGTCTTCAGGCGCACGTAATTGCTGTAATCAGCTACCAATCAGGAGATATCCATGAAAACTGCTATCAAGTTATTAACGCTAACTGCCCTACTGTCGCTTGCTGCTTGCCAACACAAAGAGGTGGGGCCTGGCCATGAGGGCGAGCACATGGGATGTGAGCATGCTGCTATGCATGAAGGTCACGAGGCTCATCATTGTGGTTGTGGCGACAAGTGCGACTGCGGTGGAGCCAAGGAGTGCGCCACTGAGAAGAAGTGCGGCTGTTCTGATAAGAAGTAATTTTACTAAGATTTTTGCAGCGTTTGCCGCTTCCGGTGCGGAGTGGCAGCTGTAAGGCCCTGTAAATTAATAAAGGTGTCAAGTTGCGCTCAGATTTAGGCCAGATTTGGATTTTTTGGGGTGAGAAAAACCACAGACATAGCACCGCTATATCGAGGATTTTTCTCACCCCAAAAAATTCAAAGATGGCCTGAAGATGAGATGCAAATTGGCGCTTTTATTAATTTACAGGGACTAAGGCTGACTATGCTTCCACCAGGAACGCTTACCCCCAATCCGCAGCAACAAAAGTTTCACATCTTTCTCGTCGAGCCCGGTGAGAGCTTGAACATCGGCTCGGTTGCACGAGCGATGATGAACTTGGGGTTTGAGAACCTGCACCTCGTGCGCCCGGTAAACTACCGTAAGGAGAAGGCGGCGATTACCGCCTGCTGGGCCACAGGAATCTTAGATCGCCTTCAGATTCACGACTCATACCAAGAGGCCCTGGCACCGATGCAAGATGTCGTTGGCTTCTCGACTCGCGAGGGGGGCGAGAACCGCTCGGCGCAGCTTGTCATTGGAACCTGGCTAGAACGTGAGATCGCCGATCCTCCTGTCGAGACGGCGCTGGTCTTTGGGCCCGAAGCGGATGGATTGCGTCAGGAGCATGTGGATCTCTGTCGTGTGCTTGTACGTATCCCATCGACCGAAACCTGCCCAACGCTTAATTTGGCGCAATCGGCGATGATCGCTATGTATGAATTGAGTAAGCGCAGTTGGGGCACCTTGCGCTGTGAGGTCTCGCGCAAAGTTCCGGACTGGAATCAGTTCTTCCAGCTCGATCGCCTTATAGGGGAGGTTTTAGAGCGCTGCGAATATTTTCGTGAAGGCACTCCTGCGCCCATTCCGGGTTTGGTTAAGCACATGGTCCGGCGTATGAACCCGGACGAGCGTGAGATGCGCGTGCTGTTGGGCATGTTCTCGAGGATAAATAAGTCTTTACAGGATGTTTCGCCGCTTAAGGTAGTTGAGCCGGAGAAAGCTTAGGTGACTAGGATTTAGGAGATAAAACTATGCAGATACGAGATATCACCCCACAGGACCTCAAAGCGAAGCTCGCCGGTGGCAATCCACCCCATCTGCTCGATGTGCGTGAACCATCCGAGCGTGAGGTCTGCAATATCGGAGGACAGCATATCCCGATGAAGCAGATTGCGGCGCAGGTAAGTGAGATTCCCAAGGACCAAGATGTCGTGGTGTACTGCAAAGGTGGCGGGCGCAGCGCGATGGTGGTGGACGAGCTACAAAAAAAAGGATTCACCAACCTCTATAACCTCAAGGGTGGGATCTTCGGCTGGATTGATCAGATTGATCCGAGCTTAAAAAAGTACTGAGCTGAAGTGTTCGTACGGTTTATTTCTTAGACTGGCCGCATCCGCAGCCCTTTCCACAGCTGTTGTGTTTTGACCCTAGTACCTTACGAATTAGATAGATCGCTGCTGCGACAACAAGTAGAGCGACAATGATCTCTTGGATCTGCATAGCGGTGTCTGCCGGTGGGGTGGTCGGTATTGTTGACATGTGTAGTTTGAAATCTATGATAGGTGTTGTGGGGAAGCAAGTTCAATCCCTTGGGGTTGCATAATAATACATAAAAGTGCATAATTATGCAATTGTGGCTGCGCACGATTAAAATGGTTTATACGTTGGTAAGGAGCGATACTTATGAGCGGTGAGAAAGTTGTTTTGGCATACAGCGGCGGGTTGGATACGTCCGTCATTCTTAAATGGTTAGTCGAGAAGGGCTATGAAGTTGTTGCCCTAATCGCTGATGTCGGACAGCGCGAAGATCTGGAAGCGGCGCGCAAAAAAGCTTTCGCTACGGGCGCGGTGGCGGCACATGTCGTCGACGTCAAGAAAGAGTTTGTGACCGATTTCATCTTCCCTACCTTACAGGCTTCGGCACTCTACGAAAATCGTTATCTTATGGGGACCTCGATCGCTCGCCCTGTGATCGCCAAGGCCCAGGTCGAGGTGGCGCGCAGCGAAAAGGCAGTCTACGTTTCTCACGGCGCGACCGGCAAGGGGAACGACCAGGTGCGCTTTGAGCTCGGCTATGCGGCGCTTGAGCCGGCACTTAAAGTCATCGCCCCGTGGAAGAACGCTGAATTCTTGCAGCGCTTCAGCGGTCGAAGCGATCTGATCGCCTACGCCCAGAAGAATGGTATCCCGGTGAGCGCCACTCAGGCCAAGCCCTACAGTACGGACGCCAATCTGATGCACATCAGCTACGAGGCGGGGATCTTGGAGGACCCAGCCAAAGAGGGTCCAGAGGATATGTTCCAGCTCACCGTAGATCCACAGAAGGCACCGGATAAGACCACGTCACTTTCGATTCAATTCGAGAAGGGCATCCCGGTCGCGGTTAAGAACCTCGATGATGGTAAAACGGTACGCGGAGCGCTTGAGCTGTTCGAGTATCTAAACGACGTTGGCGGTAAGAACGGGGTCGGACGTCTCGATATGGTCGAGAACCGCCATGTTGGTATCAAGTCACGTGGAGTCTATGAATCCCCGGGGGCGACGATCCTGTGGAAGGCTCATGAGGACCTAGAAAGCATCACCTTGGACCGCGAAGTGTATCGCATTAAGGCTGGGCTTGGGGTTAAGCTCTCCGAGTTGGTTTACAACGGCTATTGGTTCTCGCCTGAAGCGGCGTTTCTACGCAAAACCGTGGCTCTGTCCCAAGAGCTGGTGTCGGGGGCGGTGTTTCTGCGCCTCTATAAGGGCAACGTCTGGATTCACGGCCGTGAATCGGTTAACTCTTTGTATAACAAGGACCTATCGAGCATGGATAAAGAGGGTGGCTTTAATCAGGAAGATAGCCGCGGCTTTATCAATGTCACGGCGGTGCGGCTTAAGGTATATAGTAATCTGATGCGTAAGATACAGGTCCCGTCCTGAGATACGCTGGCACTTCATGCGGATCTGTAGCTATGGGACGGGACCTGAGAAGAAAGACAGTAATGGTTGATATCGCGGTTATGGAGAGTGAAAAAACTGGGTCAGCTGTCGAACCTCGTTTGCAGTTTTGATTGAGTGAGTTGTTGAAAATGTGCCAGGTTTTGAGTTGTTACGACAAGTAAAAGTTACCATGGCGCTGCGGGTGTGTCATTGTAGTAGCACAATGACTTGCTCGTAGTTTCTCCGCGCGCTCCGCGACTCCTGTGTAAATTCTAGCCAAACACATTGGAAATTTGGGACATCCCAATAGCCTCGGATGTGATGCGAGCGGTAAATACATTTTTGACAAACCTGCGGTTTGACTCTGTTTCATTAAATGTGTTTGGCTATGTTGTCCCTTCCTACTACGCCCTGCCACGCGGCAGGTGCTTCGTAGGACATGCCGGGGGTAGAAACTTCTTACCCACTTATTTGTTCGACTGCTTTTGTGCAACAAATGGGCAAGAAGTTTCTAAGTATTTCGGGTTCGAGGCTAGCCTCGTTATTTATGAAATGGACTACCATCTATGAGCAACTCATCGAGGCTGTGGGACAAAGGCGAAGGCGTTGACGCTTTGATGCAGAAGCTTACCGTGGGCGATGACTATCTGCTCGACCGTGAGCTGGTCGAGTGGGACTGTGTCGGCTCGGCAGCGCATGCGCGTATGCTTTCCGAAATCGGCATGCTGACGTCAAACGAGGCCGATCGGCTGGTGGCAGCCTTAAAGGTTATCCGTCGTGAGGGGCAAGCGGGGACATTTACGATTCCCTTTGAGCTCGAAGACGTGCACACGGCCCTTGAGGCGCGCCTGAGCGCCGAGCTTGGTGATATCGGCAAAAAGATCCACGCCGGGCGATCGCGAAACGATCAGATCATGCTCGTCATGCGCCTCTATCTGCGAAATGCTGTCTTGCAACGGCTTAGCGAGTTAGTTGAGCTTAGTGGCGAGTACCTTCAGCGCTGCGCTGATGTGGGGGAGATCGCTATGCCGGGCTATACGCACATGCAGCCCGCCATGCCATCGAGTGTGGGCATGTGGCTGCACGCCTTTGCCGAGGGGCTTCTCGAGTGCTTGCGTGACGGGTTATCTGTGCTTGAACTTTTGGATAGCAGTCCACTTGGGGCCGCAGCGGGGTTTGGTAGCTCGCTGCCGCTACGGCGCGAGGGCGTGGCTCAGCTTCTCGGTTTTTCGCGTGTGCAGCGAAGTCCGATCGATGTGATAAACAGCCGCGGGCGTATCGAGTCGCGTTACCTGCATTGGCTCTCGCAGGTCGGTGCCGTGCTCGAAAAGTTTGCCTGGGATATGCTGCTCTATAGCTCGAAGGAGTACGGGTTCGTCTCACTACCGGGGAATCTTACGACCGGAAGCTCGATTATGCCGCAAAAGCACAACCTTGATATCTGCGAGCTGTCGCGCGCCAAGGCGGCACGGCTGCGAGCATCGCTGGTGGAGCTGATGCTCGTGACGGGCAAATTGCCCTCGAACTATCATCGTGATTTGCAGTATTCCAAGGAGCCGGTATTGCGTGCTAGTCGCGAAGTGCGCGAGCTCTGTCTCATGAGCGCGCTCGTGGTAAAGCATCTTATCGTCAACGAAGATCGCCTACGTGCTGCCATGCACGCGGAGCTTTATGCCACGTACGAGGCCGATCAGCTGGCTCAGCAGGGAGTGCCTTTTCGCGAAGCGTACCAGCGCACGGCCAAGGCGGTAACAACCGGAAGCATCGATGCGGCAAAGCTTAAGGCGCGTTTTGAACCCATTCAGGTGGCGGTGCGCAGCGGCATCGCTGCGGCGCAAGCCGAGCTTACCGCTCTTGGGCTGCAAATTGCCGCTGAAACTAAGCGGGTGCACGTAACTGAGGAGCAGCTATTCGGTTAGTTTTTGTGGTAACTGCTCGCTCCTCATCGGCTAACGCTGACGTCAGACGTCCGGCGTTAGACCTTGGACGTCAGCGTCATCGGTTCTAGAAATGGTTATTTTGTTAAGAATATACGCCTATGCACGTTGTCGTAGTGGAGGTGCGCAAAAGCGGCTAAAGTCGCGGAGGTGTGAGTAGGAAGCGAAGGCAGCGGAGGGGGAATTTTCCCTCCGCAGCCTTTGCTTCCTCCTCACACCTCCGCGATTCCAACTGCATTCGCACACACCTCCACCGTAACGGCGGGCCAAAAATGTGCTGAATGATTACTGAAGTCCAACACCAGGCAATGCTCGTACGCTCCTATTTTCCGCCGCTGCTCATATCTTTCCCGCCCACAGCTTCTTTAAACACAATGGTGGTCGTCGTGCCTGTTAGGTTTCGCCTAGCAAGTGTTACTTCGGAATTTGGATTTTGCTCTTTATATGCTGCGACGACGACCCCAGCGGTGTGCGGGCTCTTTTTGATTGTTGGAGACGACACTTATCTGGATAGATCCTATAAACCGTTCTTTGAGCAGGCTGGCAAAGAGATCTCGTACGCAACAAGCCCATTTCAGGGGAGGCAGGGGGAGTATTTTTCGGTGATTGGCAATTACGTAATTCGTGTACTCTTGCCCCAGCAGACCATTTCTGCCCTCGACAGGATTTACCGCCAGACAACGGGGGCACACGTGCTTGATATGAGTGCTTTAAATAGGATTTTGTACGCCAAGACTAAGGTAAGGCTCGAAGTGCAGCATAACCCCAAACGCAGCGCCTCTTTGCGGCGAGTTTTTATGCAATTTTTTGGAAAACTCTGAGATAAGGAGGCGCTGAAAAACCCATGCTGCGGACTACTTCGCAGCCGCACATGGGTTTTTCAGAGCCTCCAGCGGTGAAGAGCGTTTTCCTGCTTGACGGAAAGCGAGATTAGCGCTGGTAAAGTGATGATGATGATGATGATGGCAGGACACCCACTCTCTGCGCCTGTTGTGCGAGGCGTTAACGGTTTCAAATAGTTCGAAACTGTCCGGGGTGAAGTGGTTTAAACTACCAGTATCATTGAAGCTGGTTGTTTGGTGGGTGTCCTTCAATACCGATCGGCTGTTTTTGGCAAGGCCTTTCGACTAGGGCACGATTTAGGAAAATTTAGAAACTTCCTGCTAACTATGCCGCTCTAATCTCCACAGTCGTCGTATACGATGTGGGTTTAGGCAAGCGAAGTCCTTCTTTAAGCATTCCTTCGAGATGAAATTTTATAGCAGCCTTTAAAAGACGCTCACATGTCGCTTTGGTCTTTGCAGCAGCGACGCAGCCAGGAAGATCCGGGCAAAAAGCCGAGTAGCCCGAACGGGTTTTTTCGATGACAGCCAGAAACTTTCTTTTTATATGCTTCATTTTAATCCCGCTTGCTTAAAAATACTATTTAATGTCCCAGGAGCCAAGTCGGCGTTATGCTTCCCGGCTACAGTCACCAGCCCCTTCTTCTTAGGATGCTTAAACTGCATATGACTGCCGCGCTGTCTTGCTATTCGCCAGCCATCAGCCTCGATCAATTTTAGCACATCCCTTACCTTCATATTATAGTTATTTTACTCAGAACGGAAATTTTGCGTAGAGTATAATTAGTGTATCGCAGAAATGGCAAAAAAGTTTCTTCCCGTACCAGTATTTTGTCGGATTCCTTCAACAGGGTTCTATTTCTTTCCGCTTCAGTAAAGGCCGCGGCGTAACGATTACCATGGTGGAGATTCGGATTATACATCAAAAGATGATTCCACTTGTCGGAGTCATCGCAGAACGGCATACTGGTTCTACGACAATTAGCACTTATAAGGATTCATATGGGGATTAGTTACAAGGAGATCGGCTTAGTTAATACGCGTGATTTGTTTGCCAAAGCAATGAAAGGTGGCTATGCCGTACCGGCCTTCAATTTCAACAACCTTGAGCAGCTTCAATCGATCATCCAGGCCTGCTCAGAGGTGGCAAGCCCGGTAATCCTCCAGGTTTCCAAAGGTGCCCGGCAATACGCCAACGCGACGTTGCTTAAACATTTAGCTCAGGGAGCGGTGGCCTTCTCTAAAGAGCTCACCAAAGGTAAGGGGATCCCGATCGCCTTACACCTCGACCACGGTGATTGTCTCGACCTGGTCAAAGACTGCATCGCCTTCGGCTTCTCTTCAGTCATGATCGACGGCTCGCATCTTCCCTACGAAGAGAACGTCAAAACGACCAAGGCCGTTGTCGACTATGCCCACCAGTTCGACGTGACGGTTGAGGGGGAGTTGGGAGTTCTGGCGGGTGTCGAAGATGAGGTGAGCGCCGAACATCATACCTACACCCGGCCCGAAGAGGTCGTTGATTTTACCAAGCGCACCACCGTAGACAGCTTGGCTATCTCCATCGGCACCTCGCATGGAGCCTACAAGTTTAAGCCCGGACAGAAGGCAGAGATTCGCCTTGATATCCTGCATGAGATTGAAAAGCGCATCCCTGGGTATCCGATAGTGTTGCATGGGGCATCTTCAGTTCCTCAGGATCTGGTGGTTAAAATGAGGCAATACGGCGGCAAGATGGATGATGCGATTGGTATCGGCGAAGATCAGGTTCGCGAAGCCGCACGTAGCGCCGTCTGTAAGGTAAATATCGATTCCGATGGACGCTTGGCCATGACCGCGGCTATCCGCGAGGTTTTCGCCAAAAAGCCCGAAGAGTTTGATCCGCGCAAATATCTTGGCCCTGCCCGTGAGGCGCTTAAAGAGCTCTATAAGCGCAAGTGCACCGAGGTGCTGGGGTCGGCTGGACATGCGTGGGATTAGCTTGTACAGCGTGAGTGCGCTTTTTGTGTCAAGACTTTTTGCGGACGGTATATTACAAGTTACCTCGCTATAGAGTATCTGCTCAATAACCCCGGGCGAAAGAAGCGAAGTCCTAGTCATGGTCTTGGTTCTGGTCTTAAGTCATTGTCATGCTCATGGCCGAAATCATTGACCATTTGACAATGACAAGGATAGAGGACCATGACCAAAACCAAGACTAGGAGTATCTAGATAGCGCCATTGGAAGATGCGCAATAAGCGCTATGTTTCACACGGAGATCCACCGAGGTCTCACGGAGTTACACGGAGGGGATAGTGCTGGGCCCCACCACGCAGCCTCCTGTGGAACTCCGTGAAATCTCGGTGGATCTCCGTGTGAAACATGTTGTTTGCAATGGCAAGGTGCTGACCCGTTACGACTAAGATAAGATTTACCCGGGCTTTATGAGCAGTTACGCTATAGATACGCGATACCACTTTTTCTGCTCACCTCGTCTATACAAGAGGACCCGTGCCTGGCAATCGGCAACAAAGCTATCGATAGTTATTTCACCGCTTTGTTGCAAATTACCGCACCGAGTACGGTAAGAATGCTGGCAACTATAAGCGAAGGGCGCATGCTTGTCCCCGTTACGAGGCACGTAATAATCGTTGAGAAGAAGGGAATAGCAAACGATGTCGCAGAGATTACAACCACGTTTCCTAACCGCATGCCGATGTCCCACATCAGGAAAGCGAAGCCCGATGCCAAGGCCCAGCCGACGAGCAGGGTGCATATTCCCATGCTCCACTGCGGCGATTCACCCCAGAATCGACCGAGCAAAATCAGGGGGATGCCTGCCGAAAACATAAAGATAGGGACGGCACCCACGCCCCGATCGGCAATTATCTTGCGTGTAAAGTTGGAATAAAATGCCCAGGCAAAGGCCGCAATAAGGGCGAAAAGGTAGGCAGGAAGATTTTCATCGGCGACGCTAATGATGCGCCTAAAGGCTTCAATTACACCCAGATTCAGGGTTGCAACCTTAGAGATAAATATGCCGAGAAAGGCGCTTGAAAGTCCCAGGCAAAGAAGCGGCCAAGAGGCCTTTTTATGTAAGATAGGTATCGACCCAAGAAGCGTAAATGCCGGCCAAAGGTAGTTGATTAGTCCAACGACGACCAGTTGGTCGCGTGATTGAACATTACCTACCGCAAGCCAAAAAAAGAATACGTTCGACACCCAAAAGCTCCCACAGGTAGCGTAGTACCGAAGCGGATGGATCAGCATCGGCGCAATTTTTCCTTGGCGCAGATGAATCAGAAGTAAGAGAGAACCGGCACAGAGACACTCGTACCCATCGCCGAAATCGGCCCTAACGAAGTAGCCACCACCCCAGAGACGGCGACTGCACTGCTCCAGATGAGACATGAGGCAATGGCGCTAAGAGTGGTTATAGATTGAGTGGAGCGTAGCATCGAGCGTTGTATCACCTGAGAATGAGGTCGGATTTCGAAAAATGACAGCCCACAAATTGCCCTCCATCATCTCTCGATCAATGCTTTCAATCAAGGGTGTCTAGCCTAGCCTCCGCAATGGTAATTGCTCATTAAGTGTGGGTAATTCTAAATCTTGAACATGAACTTGAACTGTTCCCGATTCCTGCTCCCTTCGACTCGGTCGCAAGCTCCCTCGCTCAGGACCGAAGCCTGCCCCTTATCCTCTTGATTGGAATAGGAAAAGGAGCGGGTACAGGGATCAGGAGCAGTTCAAGTGCAAGTTCAAGCAAGCTTCTTTTGCCCTGGGTTATTGAGCAGTTACTTCTGGTCGATGTAACTAGCCGAATCAGCACACTCTTCGACCGCGACCACGCTCACGAATTATTAAACTACCCGGGGTTGTTGAGTAGATACCCGTAATGCAGCCAACTTGCTAATTGTATTGGGTTAATTGAAAATATAGACATCAGTAATTTAGATTGAGCTCGAATTTACTTGTCAGTAATTTAGACTTATGTCTAATATACTGCTCATATGCCCATTAGTAAAAACAACAGATACCTACTCCCTTGGATTAAAGAAGATCTTGATAGCAAGATGGTCTTTCTCGGCGGGCCTCGGCAGGTTGGTAAGACCACACTTGCTTTGAGTTTATTAGGCGGTGGTTCGAAGGGGCATCCCGCATATCTTACGTGGGACTTGGAGGCCGATAGAAAGCGGATCGTCGGAGTCCAGCTGCCATTCGATCAGAAGGTTTTGGTGTTAGATGAGATTCACAAATACGCTCGATGGCGTAATCTTATAAAGGGGATATATGACAAGCATGGCGATAGCACGAAGTTTGTTGTAACCGGCTCGGCGAGGCTTGATTATTACCGCAAGGGTGGTGACTCTCTTTTGGGTAGGTATCACTATTATAGGTTGCACCCGTATTCACTAACTGAGTTGGACTCAGAGCTGCGCCCTGATTCTGTCAGACTGCTATTAACCATGGGCGGTTTTCCTGAGCCGTTAGTAATGAGCAGTGAGCGCTTTTATCGCAGGTGGCGAAGAGAGCGCATCACCAAGATAGTTAAAGAGGACTTGCGAGATCTAGAGAACGTTAGAGAGATAAGTTTAGTTGAAGCCCTCGTCGATGCGCTTCCCCGTAGAGTTTCAACACCACTCTCCATAAATTCTTTGAGTAAGCAGCTTGAGGTGGCTCATGAAACAGTGGAGAAATGGATCTCTATTCTAGAGAATCTGTACATGGTCTATAGAGTGGCACCGTATCAGGGGGGCAAGCTCGATCTGGTAAAAAAGGCCCAAAAGATTTTTTTCTGGGATTGGTGCCAGGCTCCCGAAGGAGGGCAGAGGTTTGAAAACTTTATTGCCTCCCATCTCTTGAAATATTGTCATTTCATGGAGGATTCCGAAGGACATATGATGGAACTTCGTTACCTCCTTGATGTAAAGGGGCGCGAGATTGACTTTGTCGTTCTTAAAGATAGAAAACCATTGTTCGGTGTTGAAGTTAAAAGCAGCAATAGAGAGATCTCGAATTCTATAAAGTACTTCTCGGCCAGGTCCAAGATTCCAATATTCTATCAGGTTCATCTTGAGAGCGATGATTATTTTAAGCCGGAATATAGGTGCCGAGTCTTGCCGTTTGCTAAGTTCTGTTCGGAAGTAGGGCTGGTGTAATCAATGGTGATTAACTTAGCTTCCGTAATTCGCCACACGTACTCCAGGAGGCTGTCTCTTGGATTCATGATCGCTGGTGCTGAATGCGCTTTGGGTATTTTTGGTTCTCGGTGAAGTCCCTGGAGCTTGCGCTATCATCGGTGGTTGTATCGTGCTGGTCACGATATCGGCGATGACTATCGGCAGCGCGTGGTTGGCTGCACGAAACAGACCATAGGGGTAGATTTTAGAGTACGCGATAGCCCAGGCGATCGAAGACTGCGTCTAGCTTTGCAAGGTGCTCCTTAAGTGGCAAGGGGGGGGCAAGATTCGGGGTGCCTGGACTGGGCTGGCGTAACCAGAATGTCTCCTGGATTGAGTTTGTCAGATCTGGAGCGGGAGTAGCACTTCCTTTGCTCAAGTCAGCGGATTGGGATACGATCCTCTCCACCGATTAATTCTGCCCCCTATGCCACGTCACTTCGTCAGTCAACTTTTTGGAAAGCTTGCTCCGCGCATCGGGGCGCGGCTGCTCTGCGAGCCGCGCTGGGGGGTGGTGGGGCAGATTACCTTTAAGAATAAGCGCCGGCGTTACTTCCGCTCGACGAGCTTTGATCTCAATACCATGGGAGCATCCGAGATCGCGCGTGACAAGAACTACGCCGATTTTTTCATGCGCCGTATCGGCTACCCGACTATTCCCGGGCGAGGCTTTTACAGCGCTCGTTGGGCAAAGGCAATCGGCTCCAAAGATAGCCTAGAGGCGGCCTACCGTTATGCCAAAAAACTAGGATTTCCCGTCGTGGTAAAGCCTAATAGCGCAAGCCAGGGGCGCGCCGTGGAGAAGGTTCACACCCGTGAAACGTTTTATCGGGCTTTTCGCGCCGCAGCTAAGATCGACAATGTGGTCTTAGTGCAGCGCCATCTTCGTGGACGAGACTACCGTGTCGTTGTTCTCGACAAAAAGGTTATTTCGGCCTACGAGCGTATCCCACTTTCCGTCATCGGTGATGGAAGGGCGAGTATCAAACAGCTGCTGCTGCGTAAGCAGCGCGAGTTTGAGCAAAGCGGCCGTGATACCAGAATTAAGCTTCGCGATCCTCGTATCGCCAATAAGCTCCGTCACGACAGCCGAAGCTTTGCCTCACGCCCGGCTCGGGGCGAGGAGGTTTTTCTGCTTGATAATGCCAATCTTTCGACGGGCGGAGAATCTCGTGACGTGACCGAGTCGATGTCGGCAGCCTATAAGCGCATCGCTGTGGGGCTAACCCGAGATATGGGTCTGCGTCTGTGTGGTGTTGATCTGATGCTGCATCAGGGGGGCATCGAGTCGGTCCCACGCCGGGGGCGACATGACTACACCGTCATCGAGATTAACTCGGCTCCTGGGCTTGATCACTATGCCTCCGCCGGGCGCCGCCAGAAACGAATCGTGGAAGGCTTATATCTGGATGTCTTAAGGGCGCTGGAGCGGGCGACGAGGTAGTTGAGTCGACCCGCGCAACACTAGCTTCCTTGACTTTAGAAACGTGTACTAGATGAGTTGC
The DNA here is from genome assembly GCA_903922175.1 of uncultured delta proteobacterium. GTDB lineage: Bacteria > Bdellovibrionota_C > UBA2361 > UBA2361 > CAIXSY01 > CAIXSY01. Next base: position 24,161 of record CAIXSY010000023.1, read on the forward strand.
ATTTTCGAAGCGAGATTCTAAATTAGCCCTGAGCCGAGTGCTGATGCCGTAAAGTTAGCTGACGTAGCGGCTGCTAACGTCTATTGCCTCATCAGGAGTTACCCCCTTCGCTCGACC
>CAIXSY010000024.1 GCA_903922175.1 uncultured delta proteobacterium
GAAATGGACATGGATGCCCTACGCAGCTGGTTTGTGACATCACTATTACCAGGCGGCAGCAGTCGCAATACCGTAATTGCTCAAAAAGTGTGGGTGAATCTAAATCTTGAACATGAACTTGAACTGCTCCCGATTCCAGCTCCCTTCGACTCGGTCGCAAGCTCCCTCGCTCAGGACCGAAGCCTGCCCCTTATCCTCTTGATTGGAATAGGAAAGGGCTTCGACCGTGAGCTACCCTCGGCCTGAGCTCGGGTCGAAGGCAGCCGAACGGAGCGGGAGCAGGAATCAGGAGCAGTTCAAGTTCATGTTCAAGCAAGTTCCTTTTGCCCGGGGTTATTGAGCAGATACTTTTCATCCCGAGAGAGGGCAGTCGCTAGGCGAAGCATGGCGACCAGGAAACTTTTTCTCGTTTTCCCCGATACTATAGTCAGACAAACAACGCATGGCAGGTGCCGTGCGGCATAATAATATCGGAGGACATGATATGGATAAGCGCTCTCGTCAAAACAGCAATACGGTTAAAGTCGGCGAAATTATTCGCATTGAATCAAAATACCCCATTCCACCTGCAGGGGTGTACCGCGTGGATGCTTGCATGGACGGAATGCTTATGCTCTCCGCCGGTGAGATTCACGCCGGTGTCGCCATGGATGGTGTGCGTATAGTCGAACGTAACTTACCGCAGCCGACGTCCTGGCTTGCGGTCGAGGTTGAACTTTTAGGAATGCAGGTGCTGGAATGCGATTGTCCCGACTGCCGGGCCCTGCTCGTGACTAAACAGGCGGAGCTGGCAAAGCTTAAGGAATCGATGCAGGAACAGCACCTTAATTAGTTAATTAGATCGACAGCGTCTTTGTTGTTCTTCGACAGGCGAAAAATTATCGCATTGACGAATTGTAGAGTATAACCTACACTTACCATGGAAGCATCACTGAAAATGTTGCGGCTTTTCCGCCTAAAGAATGGTGTCGTGCCGTTCTCTGAGTGGTTTTTAAGTCTCACGGATATTCGGGCGCGGCAAAAAATAATCTCTCGATTAGCTCGTGTGCGAGCGGGCAACCTAGGGAGGGTCGAGTCGGTCGGGGGCGGGGTCCGTGAGCTGAAATTTGATTACGGGCCGGGTTACCGAGTATATTTTGGACAGGGTGGCCCGGAAATGGTGCTCTTACTCTGTGGTGGTGATAAGGGATCGCAAAATGACGACATCCAAAAAGCGAAAAAGTATTGGGAAGAATACAAGAGGGAAAGAGGCTATGCCAACTATTGACTACAAAGAATGGCTCCTCGGGCAGCTCAAAGACCTCGACTTCGCCGCTGGGTATCTGACCGAAGCCATCGAGGAGGGGGAGGCGGCATTTCTTCTGGCGATCCGAGATGTCGTGGAGGCTCAGGGCGGAGTGGGGGTTGTTTCCAAGAGTGCAGCTCTTAATCGTGAAGGTCTGTATGCGATGCTTTCAGAAAAGGGGAATCCTCGACTATCGAGCTTGTCCTCGGTGTTCTGCACTCTCGGTTTGCAGCTTGCGGTAACAAAAAAATTGCCTGGAAAAAAGGCTGCCTGAGGCGAAGCGGACTGTTTTGTAACTTGTCAGCACTTTTAGTGAACGCGCAGGGAAAATTCGATGACGTTGACGTCTAATGTCTAACGCCGGAGCCCGGCGTTAGTCGTTTGACGTCAGCGTCATCGATCTTTTAGTTAAATAGTTCCCCAAAGTGCTGACTAGTTACTTTTTTTTGTTTACTCAGGTGCTGCGCTCTTGGCTTTTTCTGGCTAGGTACGCTACCTTTTGCTTGTGAGTCCCTCAATTCCTTAAGATCAGGAGGCCCGGAGTATGACCATCGCTGCTGCCAACACTGCCTTTTCAGTCAACCAGGAGGCAGCGATAGCTGCCTCCTCTCCTGAAAGTATCCACGAGTCAGAAACCTACGAGCAGCTGCTGGCGATGGCGGGGAAGCGCTTTCATCCGCTGCCGGCAGATTATCTTGTGCGGCATGTTATGGCCGTTACGCCGATGGGAAATTGGCCGGTGAGGCGCGCGGCACTTGAGGCTTTGCAGACGCGCCAGGCCAATCTCCTTCGTGATCAGCTGCAAGTGACAGGAGCGGTGCGAGCGAAACGTCCTCATGCGGAATTTAAGGTGAGTCGGCCTGGTCGGAAGGGGCAAAGCTATCGGGTGCTGTTGCGGGGAGTTTGTCCGCTTGATGCCGCCTGCAGCTGCCCCGACTTTGTGCGTAACTCGCTTGGTGTGTGTAAACATATTTTGGCAGTGTTGCGTGCAAAATGCGAGGATCGCGGAGAAGAGATCTTTAACGCGGCAGCGCCAGAAGACAGAGTGCCTACGCCGGGGCTGCTCTGGAATCCAATTCGCCCGCTTTGTGGAGCCTATGATCTGCTCTCTGGTTTTGAGTGGCGCGGCAGTGCTGATAGTTGCCCGACTGGCGCACGTTTCCTGCTACGTAAGTTCTTCACTAAAAAGAGCGACGATAGTCTATCTTTGGCGGATAAGGCGCTTGCAGTGAGTGCCCGCCGTGGAGTCTTGTTAAAGACGCTACGTGCACTTTTGGATCCATCTCAGGGCTCACCCTCAGACCCGGCGGCAGAAGTTGTATTAGCGACAGAGGAAGCTCGCCAAGCCCTTCGGACAAGGAGCCGTAAGGCGCTTGAGACACTTTCGGCAGCCCTCAAAAGCTTCAAACAGAAGCTCTATCCCTATCAGATCGAGGGGGTTCGCCGTTTTCTCGAAAACGGCAGATTGCTTCTGGCTGATGATATGGGGCTCGGTAAAACCATGCAGGCTATCGCCGCTTGTCACGCACTTTGGCAGGCGCACCTCGTGCGGCGTGGTTTGTTGATCGTGCCGGCCGCGCTAAAATCGCAGTGGCTGCGTGAATGGCAACGTGCCACCGATCTGCCCGTCGTCATTGTTGAGGGCACGCAGCGTGAGCGTCTGCAGATTTATCGTCGTCATGAGCGTGGCTTTCTGATTGCTAACTATGAGCAGGTCTGGCGTGATCTGGAGGAGATGCATCACTGGCAACCTGATCTGGTTGTGCTTGATGAAGCGCAGCGCATTAAGAACTGGTCCACAAAAACTGCGCAGTACGTCAAACAGCTCCAGCCGCAGTTTCGGCTCGTGCTTACCGGCACTCCGATGGAGAATCGCATTGATGAGCTGGTCTCTATCGTCGACTGGGTCGACAGCTTCGCCTTGCAACCGGTGTGGCGGATTAATGCACAGCACCTGGTTCTGATAGATGGTCGTTCGGAGGTCGGTGGACTGCGTGATCTGGGGCTACTGCGTGCTCGATTAGATCCCTGCCTTTTACGTCGCTTGCGCACGGATGTGTTAAAACAGCTTCCGAAGCGCAGCGATACCGTCATTCCGGTGCCGCTTAGCGACGCGCAGAAGGGCGCTCACGCTGATTACGATCAGCCGATCGTGCAGCTGATGGCTATCGCCAAAAAGCATCCGCTGACCCAAGCACAGTTTCTAAGGCTAATGAGCTATTTTACCTCGCAGCGCATCATCTGTAACGGCATAGAGCAGTATCAGTTTGATGATCACTGGCCGGAGCTTTCGCAGGTACGCAACCCGCGTGAGGATTTTTTGGCCTCGCTCAATTCCCCGAAGCTAGCTGAATTCTACCGTGTCATACGCTCCATAGTCATCGAGCAAGGGCGTAAAGCGGTGGTCTTTAGTCAGTGGCGTCATATGCTTATCTTGGCGCAGTGGGCCGTGAGTGGATTACTGGCCGAGCACGGTGTGCGCGCCGTCTTTTTTACGGGGCAGGAGTCGCAGAAACGGCGCACGCACAATATTGTCGATTTTCATGATGACCCATCGGCGCGCATCTTCTTTGCCACGGATGCTGGAGGGGTCGGCCTAAACCTGCAGCATGCAGCGAATTGCTGCATTAATCTCGATCTGCCGTGGAACCCGGCCGTGCTTGAGCAGCGCATCGGTCGCATCTATCGCCTGGGACAGAAGCACCCCATCGATGTCTATAACCTCGTCGCCGAAACAGGGATCGAGGCTCGCATTAGTACCATTGTGGCCAACAAACGCGCTATGTTTAAGGGGATCTTCGATGGTGGAAGCGATCAAGTTGAGTTCGAGCATCAGGGATCGTTCCTTGAGCGGATGGCGCGAATAATTGAGCCGGTAGATATTCCAAAGCTTGGCGCAGTAGCTGCACAATCTGAAGATGAAAACTGCATGGAAGAGGTCACGGATCTAGAGCATGAGGCGTCAGCCGAGGTATCTGTGGAGGCGCCTGTTGGGGCATCTTTGGGTGGAGGATCCAGTCCCGTGCCGTTGTCTGAGGCACCGGCACGAGTGCTCGCTCCGGTAGCGGCTGCGCTACCACCGAGCGAAGCTGCGGAGACACCCGCGCCGTCAATCGCCGCGCTCTTTTCTCAGGTTACCGTGCAACGTCGCGAGGATGGAGGAATTACGCTGCAGGCCCCGCCGCAGGCAGCCGCTCAGCTCGCGGGTGCTTTTGACGTTCTGGCGCAGCTGTTGCGGGCGGCGGGGCAAGTATCGTCAGGCGGCAGCCTACCCCAATCGACTAGCCCGTTGCGCAATTAAGCGCTCTAATCGATCCTTCTCGGTATCTGGTATCCACGCATGAGCAGCGAGGGCTGCGGCGATATTGGGCAGATTTTTATAGCGTTTTGAGAGATTCTTATATGCCTTTGGCGTGATTCCTAAATAGGTAGCAAAACTCTCAAAGTCGGATCCTCCTAATTTATTTTTTTTTCCTCCGAGTGGAAGAGCAAGCTCTTCGTCGTCTCCTGGTTCTAGTGCCTCAACAGAGACAAGATCGTAGCACGGTGTAAGGCGAATTCCAGCTTGGGTAAAAATGGAGAGGTTCTTTAGGTGTAGGTCGCTGTTGCCAACCAAAAATGAGAAAAGTACATGCTCAAAGAAACGAGTGACATCAAGTCCTGGCTGGCTAGAGTGTTCTTTGATCCATCTTCCGATCTGATTGTAACTACTGCCATATTTTTGAGCGCCTTGATTGCGATCGAATATCTGACCAAAATCTTCGACAGAAACCTTTGCCACCGCTGCGTGCTCTTGGCGAACACGATCAAACCTGCGTACGAGGTAGGCGAACGTTCCATCTTGGAGCGCGATAAGACCGAAAGGTGGTACGGGGATGCCCATAGCTGAAGCTATGTTCATGATCAGATGTTCATTGGCGGCCATGCTGGGAAGTTCTGCGGGGGCGGGTTTTAAGATGTACTCCCCCCATAATCCGACAATCGTTAGTCGTCCCCCCAGATCGCCCGAATTTCGATCGAGCGAGAGCGAAAGTTTTCTCTGTACGCCGGTGACGGCGAGTCTCTGGTTAACAACCTCAAGTCCGAGGCGGTCGATGTCGTGCGCAGTGGCATTGATGATCGGGGCATGTGGAGATCCAAAGAGGCTTTTAGCGCAGGCTTTGTGGTAATGAGCCTCGTCGTGTGTGAGCTTGCCGAGACAACATAGGCAATAGGTCGATGGGGGGAGCTTCTGGGTGGGAGGGAGGGGGGCCCCATCATTAATCACCGCTTCCACAGGTTCTCGAACTTCGCTTTGCACGGCGACTGAACCGATACAGTCTCCGCACACCGCAAGTAATAGGCGCATGCGATCGTTTTTATCTATCTTCCACTGATGAGAAGTAATATTGAGCAGCCAGCCTTCTGGAATTAAACCATCAAAGAATCCGAAGAGTCTATCGGCCTGGTATGGTAAGGCGCTGCTTGGGAGGGTGACGCTGACTGATTCCGGGGCGGGAAAACCCTTGTTGGTGGCGTCGTAGGTGAAGTGGTAATCTCTCTCGTCACTTTCTTCGAGCGTGCCGACGTGCGATCCGTGGTTGGTGATCTCAGCCTTGATGCTCATGGCCTTGTCCCTCGTGGCAGGACCAATAGATCGAGGCCTAAGAATTCTAAAATGACGTAGAGCTTATCAAGGCGTATAGAGCGACTGCCCTGTTCAAATTTACGAATAAAAAAAATACTAATCCCAGAACGTTCAGCAAGCTCTTGTTGTGTCATCCCCTGTAAAACGCGCGCATCCTTGACTGCGCTTGCCAGCTGATTAATAGGACGAGCGCTTGTTTTTCTGTGTGGCGCACCATGTCCTCGAGCCTTAAATTGCATGCTTTTGAATATAATATAACAGTCTATAGATTGCAATATATTCGTTCGAATACAATATACTAAATTACTATGGAAGTATATGTATTAGCATATAACGTAACTATAAAAACTGATATCCTGGTATCTGCTCAATAACCTCGGGGAACTTAATAATTCACAGCCTCCTGGGCATCGACGATGATGGTGTGGTCGCAGTCCATTCAATTTTTCGCTGAGTCTGGACACAATCTCTTAAATAAAGATTAATAAGATTTTGGTAAGGGACGCCCATTCCAAGTGCCATCGATTTAAAATAACTGATCACATCTGTGCCTAGTCGAATGGTAATAGGTTTTTTTAGACGTGCGGCATAGGGGTTCCGCCGAAATTTCATTTTTGACAGGTCATACTCTCGTTTCATGGCTTCTCCTCCCAATATTTCTTGGATTCTTCTTTTGTTGCCTTCCTGGCAGAAATAATTCTAACAATGGCCCCAGATTCTCTTAGGCAATGTGAAACGATCAAAACTCTCGTCTGCGAACTCAATCCGAGCATAAGAAATCTATCTTCATCCACGGAATGTTCTGGGTCCTCAAATTCCAAAGCATCCTCGTCATAGAAAACAGTGATGGCCTCTTCAAAAGTAACGCCATGCTTTCGTTTGTTTAGTGCTGATTTGCTCTGGTCCCAATCGAACGTTAGGTCTTCCATATGTACAATGTCAATATATCATACTCAAGTGAATTGTTCAAATAAAATCTCACCATTTCGCCCTACCAGCTGCGGGCAGTAAAAGCGGTGGCGGCGGCAACGCCGCCACCTTGCAGGTCGCAAGTTCAGCTAACCTCTGCGCATGGACTGGCCCGATGCCCGCAACCTTATCCAGATCTGCCGCCGAAGCATCAAAGACGGCGCGCAGCGATCCAAAATGCTCCAACAGTGCCTGGGCGCGGGCTACGCCGATCCCAGGCACGCCGGCCAGGATGAAGCGTTGATAAAAAGCTCGGGTATCAGGATCGCGTAGCGAGCGCTCTCGAATTTGGCCCGCCGCAGAGAGGAAAGTTTGAAAGGCGAGGTGCAAAAGCTTCTGTGCTGTGTCGTGAGTGCTACACGTGTAAAGTATCGGAATCTGAAAGGCGCCGATCGTGCGCAGGATAGCTCCCTGGATGGCCCGTTCCGAAAGACGCTTGCTGGCCATGGGCATGCCTTCAATAACAAGAAGGCGTCGGCGAAAGGTTCTCTTAAGGATGATCATCTGTCTGAAGAATCGCCCATCGATTAAGGACGAGACCAGATCGGCGCCTGTTTTGCGCTCGATCCCCATATCGTCGATTATGATATCACCCGAGGAAAGCTGCTGTTCTTGGACATCGACGAACTCCTGGGCCCTGAGTAGCTCGACGAGCCCACTCTGCTTCTCGCGGGTATCGACGATGATGGCGGGGACGGTGTCTTCTTGGGGCAACATAGGAATTTCGGTAATAAGCGAGAAAAGTGGCTGCTTCGAGCGCGATTTTACTCGTGCTCCATTTGCTCCAATTATCCTTCGGAGAAAATGCCTTAAAGTTTCTGGCGATTGAACAAAATTCTGGCTCTATTGCAGAAAGTCAGGATAAAAACATACGATCGATCGTGATCCGTAATTGTTGTGCAATCCAGGATTATTATCACTGGAAGGCTCAACTTGTCGAAAACAAACAACTTTGCTCTGTTTTGCGCGCGTGTGTCTAAAGTATTTCCCCAACAATAGTTAGGTATTGTTTCCAGGGGATGATCTTTATTCCTTGATGATCTTCCGGCGAGTCGATTTCTGCGACGACGTAGAGCGGGACGTTGGGAAACTCTCGCCGAAAAGATATCAGCCCTTTCGTCAGGGGAGCTTTCCCAGATTTAAACTCAAAAGCAGCCAAGACGGTGCCGTGTTTTTCAATTAAAAGGTCAACTTCGTTGCCGTCTTTGGTCCGCCAGAAAAACAAATGGGCTTCGCTACGTTTATAGCCACGCAGACGGAAAGCCTCAAGAATAAGTAAGCTTTCAAAAAGCCTACCCCGATATTGCGGCGTGAACTGCGCAGACAGTAGATTGCCGAGCGCATTCACTATTCCAAGATCGAACAGATAGAACTTAGCGTGAGCCACCATTTTTTTTCTTTCGCTCAATTCATAGGGCTCAAGCTTAAATCCGAGTAATGTATCCTCAAGGATCTCGTAAAATGTCTGCACCGTGGTTCTTTGAACCTGTGCTTCGCGAGCGATGTTAGAGTAGTTAAGCAAGTCACCATTGGTGGAGCCAGCGAGCTGTAAAAAACGCGCAAAGCTACCGATATTGCGAGTTAGTCCCTCTTCTTTAATCTCCTCTTTTAGGTACAACTCGACATATCCATTTAATATATCACATTGTTCTTGGACGTTATGTCTCAAGACTGAGGGAGCTGCTGAATCGGTTGTAAAAAACAACCCCGCCAGTGATCCGTAACGCAATACCTCATCGAGATTGAACAGATCGCCAAGCTCTTTGTAGGTAAAAGGATAAAGAGAATAACTGGCCAGTCGTCCACCACCTAGATTCACACCAGTGCGTTTCAACTTACGGGCACTCGAGCCGGTCAAAATAACTTGAAGATTCTTTGTCTTGTACTGCTCGATGAGACTATGGATTTCATCAAGCAGAGACGGCACTTTTTGGATTTCATCGATAAACAAGACTGGCTTCTCGGTGCTTGGAAGACCCTCAATCCAGGCTTTAACTCTTGCTTGCAAGAGAGTTGAGTTTTGTGAATATTCTAAAAAGCTTGATGTTTTGAGCAGGTCAATCCTAAAAGCAGAAGGCGGAATCATCTGGTTGATGAAAGAGGTTTTCCCGGTTTGACGAGCGCCAAACAGAAGAAAAGACAACGATTCCGGCAATTTGCAGATTCTGTGTAGCATGCACTCATAAATTACACTTTTTTGAGGCCATAGTCAACGTTTTGCTGTATTCTGGCAATTGCATATTATTTCTGCCAAAAGAGTGCTGACGAGTTTCTTTTCCAGTACCTACTCTTCGGAGAAAGTGCTTGAAAGTTCTCTTCTCAGCTAGCCAATAATACAGCCTATTCAGAGGTCGCTTGGCAGGAGTGCCTGGTGTTGAGTGAGAACCATACTGGGGTGATACAGTTGAGTATTAGGCCTAGCGTTTCCATACCCCGTGCAGTATCTATTTCTAAGGATTTTAGTATGTTGGAGTTGAAATGAAGAGCAAGAAGAAAGGTTCTCGTGGGCCGCGTAAGGTGTCCGGGCGGGTGCGTAAGACGCCGAAAGTCAAGCGCCGCGCAGGTGCTCCGGCTAAATCAGTGGACTCGCGCTACATTCCACGTAGCGTTCGACGCAAGCACCTTGATAGTCGGCTACAGTCTCTGTATCAGCGCGCCGTGATCCTCGAAAAGGCACTTATTGACCTAGAGGAGAATCGCTTCTATCGCACCTGCGTGTTCGGCAGCGCTCGTATTAAACCGGATACCGTGGCTTACAACGAAGTTTACCAACTCGCACGGCTCCTGGCCTGCGAAGGCGTCGATGTGTTGACTGGGGGCGGCCCAGGCCTTATGGATGCGGCAAATAAGGGAGCTCAGCAGGGAAGGGAGGATAAAAAAACCAAGACCCTCTCCTATGGTATTTCGATTCGCGGCGGCTTCGAGCGCGAGACTAATACCCACATTGACGTCAAACGGCACCATCAAAAGTTCTCATCAAGGCTTGATGACTTCATGCGCCTATCACAGTCCGTCGTTATTACCCCGGGGGGCATCGGGACATTGCTGGAGCTATTCTTTACGTGGCAGCTTATCCAGGTAAAGCATATCAGCTATCGGCCCATAGTATTCTTGAATAAAAAGTTTTGGAGCGGCGTTATCGATTGGATGCGCGCCGTGCCCCTGGCCAATGAGCTGATGAGCCCGCACGATTTCGACTGTATCTCGATTGTCGATACGCCGGAGGAGGTGGCTGCGATCATCGCGGCTCATCATCGGGAGTTTTTGGAGAAGAATAAGGTGAATCCTTCGGCTTAGTTCTTCCGCAAGTGGACCTTTTAGTTTAAAGAGTACTTGTGGCAGAGTGCCGGGACTATGTCTAAAGCAATTCATACGCGGTTGAGTATTATTTGTCTGGGGATTTTTTCCGCGCTCATGCTCGTAGAAGGCTCGTTTCGCATCGGCGCTCTCTGGACACCACCTGCGCCTTCGGAACTTTACGCGAAATCTCTGCTCTACGATTCGTCGATATTTTCGCGACATGTGCTTCAGCCAGGTCCGCGTGAGGTTGAAATCCAGCAATCGCCCCAAATTCGTTATCGCATTAATAGCCTCGGATATCGTGGACCAGACTTCCTGGAGGTCAAATCCCCGGGTCGAACGAGAGTAATGATATATGGGGGATCTGCTGTTTTTGATGTTACGGCCAATGAAGAGCAAGATTGGCCCCATAAAGTTGGTCGTATCCTCCGGGAGAGAGGGCATGGCGATGTTGAAGTTATTAACGCTGGGACACCAGGACATGCTTCCTTTGACAATTTAGGAACCTACTTGACCGAGGGACACTCTTTAGGATCGGATTATGTGCTCCTGATGAATGAGTGGAATGATATTAAGAGCTTTGGAAACGACGGAAGTCTTCTTCGGTCGATGAAGCCGTATGATCCGTATCACAACCCTTTTATTTATTCCCAAGGTGCCGTGGACGGATTCTTGGCTGAGCACGTGCTCCTCTATCGCTTTATTCGTGGGAGTCTCATTATCTCTTCTCGATCTGAATTTAACAGCGAAGGCGAGTTGTTGCGCCAGCCTGGCGTGGCTGGGCATATTTCTGCGCGTGCATTAGCGCAGTTCAAGCTTACGGTTGCAAGCTTTGTCGATGCCGTTAGAAACGGTGGGGCAGAGGCTATTTTGGTAACAGAGCCTCACTTGCCTCGCCCCGATAATGAAGCCGTGGCGCGTGCAAAGATTCGCTATGATTACGTAGGGATGAGCCCTGAAGTGCTCTGCCAGGCGTTTGACGAGGCAGAGGGGGTTGTAAAGGACCTGGCCCATCAGAAAAATGTACCTTTAGTTGATTCCTCTTTGGAGATGTCCGGTCGAGAGCAATATTTTGCTGATCATGTCCACCTAACCCCGTTGGGATCGTCTACGATGGCTGTTTTTGTTGCGGATCGGCTGGAGCTTATCTTGGGTCATCGGGTGGGGCGCTAGTTCAGTGCTTATATCCCACAATCCACAGCAGCATGAGTTTCGCCCATTCCTGGTACGTGTTGTGGTTAACGCGGCGCTTTGCTTGTACCAATTTGTCCAAAGAGTCCTGCTCGAAGTTGCCACGAGAAATGCCGAGAAGCTCGGCCTGTAGCATTTTAATCGACTCTGTCGTCTCGCACTCAATAAAGCCTTCGACTGCTTTCTGATCGGAGATACCCGCGCTGCCGTAATTGTCGACCCAGTACTTGATCTGTTTAAATATTGGCCGCTCTCTACCGGCCATTAGCCCTCCTTTTTCGTCTGGGCTAGGACCTCACGCATGTAGGCCAAGAGTTTTGGGCGAATGTCTGGGCGTTTTAAGGCATAGGCGACATTCGCTTGCAGGAACCCAAACTTGTCGCCAGCATCATAGCGCTGCCCTTCAAACTGGAGCCCCAAAAAGCCGTCGCGCCGCATTAAGGTGGCCATGGCGTCAGTGATCTGGATTTCACCACCTTTGCCCGGCGCTTGCTTCTCTAGAATGTCGAAAATCGCGGGAGTGAGGATATATCTACCGACGATGGCGCTGTGAGATGGGGCCTCGGCGAGTTTGGGCTTCTCCACCATGGCGGAGATCTCCATAATCCTATCGGTCATCATCTTGCCGCCACAGATACCGAATTTGGGAACGTCTTCATCTGAGACCTCCCATAGACCCACAACGGACTTGCCATATTCCTGGTATACATCCAACATCTGCTTCGTGCAGGGGACCTTGGCATCAACCAGGTCGTCGCCGAGGAGCACGGCAAAGGGCTCGTCTCCGATTACCTGACGCGCGCAGAGCACGGCGTGTCCAAGGCCACGGGGCGTGCCTTGTCGCACGGAGACGATCTGCACCATCGAGCGTACTTTGCGTAGGCAGGCCACGAGGTCGTCTTTCCCCTCTTTCTCAAGTTTAGTTTCGAGGTCGAGGTACTGATCAAAGTGATCTTCGATAGCCTCTTTGCCGCGCCCCGTGATAAACACGACGGTGTCTATTCCAGCATCCATAACCTCTTGGACGATGTATTGGATGGTTGGGATATCGACAATGGGGAGGAGCTCTTTCGGCACGGCTTTGGTGGCTGGTAAAAAGCGGGTGCCGAGTCCGGCAGCGGGGATGACAGCTTTGCGTACACGAGGTAAGGTTGGCATGGAAACTCCTCTAAAGTGAGTAATTGCTCATTAAGTGTGGGTAACCCTTTCCTAGTCCTGGTTTTGGTCGTGGTCCTAAATCCTGGTCATTGTCAATTGGTCAATGTTTTCGGCCAAGAAGAACTAAGACAATGACTGAAGACCAGAACCAAGACCAGGACCAAGATCGAGGCGCTTACGCCCGAGGTTAATGCAACTACTAAGATATTTGTCAGCTGGATGAACTTATACTTGATTTTGGTGGAGATCGCCAGTTGCCGAAATCTCGGTATGGGCAGTTTTGAAGGTCTGCGTGAAGTCGATTATTGAAGCAATTCGTCAACATCGTCGACATTGGTCGGCGGAGATCGTTACCGCCCTCATGTGGGCAATATACTGTTCTGTCGCGATGTTCCTGCCGTGGAAGCACTCTCCAGATGGGAATGTGTATTATCTTGTTACACTACGTATCTTGCAGGGAAATTTTACCGAGTCGATAGACGGAGTTTTTTCGCCTCTTCTTTCCTGGTTCATGGTAATCCCTAGCTTGTTTGGGACAGCTCTGCCGGATGCGTACAGGATCGTTAACTGCCTTGCCTTTGGAGTTCTGCTTTGGGCGACATCTTCGCTTAGCAAAAAGTTCAAGTTTTCACCTCTGTTGCACGGTCTTATCCTTGTTCTTACGACGCTTGAGTGCGCCTATCTTAGTCTGAGGCTGATCACCTCTGACCTTCTTGCCGCCGGATTGGTTGTATTGTTCGTTGATGGCCTTGTTGCTGACCAGCAGGGGGCGCGGCGCACAAAGTGGTACAGCTATTCGGTTCTTATCTCGCTGGTGTACCTAGCCAAAGCGTTTCAGCTCCCCATCATCCTGGGAAGCCTCATAGCTTCTTGGTTCTTTGTGCTCCGCCGTGGAGCTGGTGAGTTTGCACGCCCCACATGGATAGTTTGTATAATCGTAATGGCCTTAGCCTTATGTGCCCCTTGGGTGGCAGTACTAAGCGTCAAATATGGAGCTTTTACTCTTAGCGCGCAGCAATTCATCTATCACCGACAGCTGCCGCTTGAGTACTCTCCGTTTAACCAGCCTGTACTCGCCGCTGGAGCAGATAGTCGTCACCTCGCGGTAGTTGCTGCTCCCTCGCTTTTAAGTGAAAGTCTAAGGCGCATTGTTGTAGGGACTACCGAACTGCGCCGTGGAGCGACAACAGCGGTCTTCGGCGATGTCGGGCTGTGGTTTTTTATCGGGATGTTGTTCATATCCGCCGTAGCGGCGAGTAGGGCATCCGAGCAGGCGGCCGAATGCAGACTTCTATGGATCTTCGCCGTCGTCCCCTTTGTTTTCTACCTGCCCATTTGGGGTGGAAGCTTACGCTATTATTTCCCGTCGCTGCCGCTTCTGAATCTATTGGTTGTTCGTGCCATATCTCAGACTGATGCCGTCATTCGTCTATGGCGGGTAACCGCTCCCAATCGAGTTCGCTGGGGGGCGGTGATGGCTTACAGGGCGTTAGTCTCAATTACGATCATAGGGATCGTGTACCAAAGCGTATCCTTGGTTGTTCGTGATTGGAGTAGCACCTCCGACCACGTCGTCAAGTGGGCCGCTAATTTGCCCGAACTTCGCGACGGGGCGGGGACGATTGCGGGGTTTGAAGTCAGTGATCCATATCCGTCACTTATTGCCGCTGTGCTTGGACGGCCGATGTGGTTGTATGTTGGGCTGCATATGCAGGACGCCCCTCGTAGACTGCAGGAGCTACTTGCGCGTGAGACAATTTCTCAAGTGGTCGTTAGTGGTGGGCGCAATACGCATCTCGAGGAGGTGCCAGGCATTGAGTTTATAGGTGTTTTCTCGCAGCCATCGTACTCCTTTGCACTTTACCATTTTGGCCCCTCTCCGGCGGAGATAAAATGAACAACATTCGTCGCGGGCTAATCCAACTTATATGCGTGGCGGTTGGAGCGTTCTACTTCTGGCTGCTTTATCGAGTTTTGTCCTTCGCCCCGATTAACCCGGATGCTGGTTACTACCTCTCGGTAGTAGAAAGAGTTCGGGAGGGCCTCGTTCCGTATCGCGATTTTAGGCTTCACTATACTCCGCTCGGGATCTACCTATTGGGATGGGGGGCGAATCTGTTGGGAGGTGGTGTCCCCAGCTATGTGGCGTACGTGGAAAGTATGCTTGTGGCGCAGATTCTCTGTTTGATCCTTACCTTCGTCATACTTCGCCGTCTGGGATTACCTAAAGTTTCAGCCGCGTTGGCAGCGTTTACGCAAGGTTGTATCTTTATATACTACCAGGGATCTTTCATCGAATTAGAGCCCTATGTGCTGCTTTTCACCCTCGGCACTATCTATGTCTGCCTTTCTGACGTTGCCCTGTCTCGACGATGCTTTTACGCCGGCTTGTTTGCCGCGCTGGCTTTTTTGTCTAAGCAGTATGGAGTTGCTGCGCTCGCATCTTCATCTGTTCTCCTTCTTCCAGCCGGGAGTATTTTGGCCAGACTGCGAAGGGGTGCTCTTATTGCGCTTGGATTTATTTTGCCATTGTTTTTTGCCCTCACGTATTATTGTGTGATCGCGGAGACGTCACTCTCCGCAGTGCTCACGGGTGTTCGGCGTGCAGACCTAAAATTCGTGCTTAATGAGCCATGGAATTTGACGGCATGGGGGATCGAATGGAGCGTAGCCATTGTTGTTATTATCGCTGCATTCGTGCGTGCGCAGGCTAAGCAGAGACTTGTGTTCTCAACTCTTGCGCTTGCTGCGTTAAGCTTTGTACCGCAGTTTATGGTGAGGCAGTCGCTGCACTACTTTATGCTTCCCTCCGCCCCATTGTTTATTTTGGCAGTATATGCGGCGTTTACCCTGATGCAGAAATTTAGAGTGGCTAAAGCGCGACTTCTTTTATGCGGGTTTTCTCTCTGGTGTGCGATGTTCGTGCTCCTGGCTGGTCAAGAGGTGTTGTCGTTTGGGGATGGCTCATCGAGGCGTCATCAGCTCAAAGAGGGGGAGGAGTTGCGTGCGCTTTTACCTGTCGAGAGCCGAGCACTTTTAATCGCCGATCCTATGTTTTTTTACACGGCACAACTGCGAAGCTTTAACGAGCTTGGGGTGGGCTATGATTATCCAGGGCTTCACTCGGGGACGACGATAGCTGCTTGGGTTCAGGCGGCAACGACTGTGGTTGTCGACCGCGCCGATACTCTATTCTATCAACGGGTGGAAGAGGAGCTTATGAAGAACGGGGACACGCTGAGCGGTCTGCTAGAGCGGGAAGGATTTGAACAAACGGTGAGTATGCGGCAGGGAGAGGTGGAGATTTGGCGGAGGGGATGAAAGTAGAATACGACGGCGATGCTGCGGTGCCAGGACGGAAGGGGCAAAGGATGACTTGACTGCCGAAACGATCTGACCGTTTCTTAGCGCAGAAATGAGGGTTGATCCGCTAGTCGGCTACAGACAACATCGGCGATCTTCTGAGCAACCACCCTACTACCTCTATCGTTATAATGACTCGTATCTAGGTACACAGGGCTAGCTACCGTAGCAAGGGAATCTTTAATGTCATGGAAGTTAGCCGTAGATATTGCCGCACAACTCGCTAGTGCTTGGAAGAGCCCAGAGGCTTTTTCTCGGTCGCCATACTTAAGCTCTTTCTCCAAAAAACGAGTGGGCTGAAGAAAAAAGAAAGGCAGGATTGCCTCGACCGTTGAGAGTGCGTCAATTCGGGCAATATTGCCTGAATACATCTGACAAATTGCTTCTGGCGAGACGAACTCCTTCGATTGTGTTCGCGGATCCGTGAAGGATAAAAAGCGACTTGAAGGGGTGGCGGGGTCCCATAACCTCCCCAGGCGTGAGGGGGGAAAGGCTGGTAGTAACTGTAGCCAGTTGTGCTCAGCACCAGATTCTAGGCGAGTATAGTTTTCGACAATTTGCTGCACTTTATTGCTTAGTAATGGTTCTTCAAGCCCACGTCCTCCAAGCTCAACGTCATTAAAGCCATCGAGGAAGATCGCAATATGAGATTTCTCCTTACGTTGAAGTAAGGCGGAAAATAGGACACTCTCCATCGTGCTCCAGTAGTAGGCGTGTCCATAATTTACGACATTAATGTTTCGCCCTGTGCACTTCGAAAGAAGTTTCTGTAGGTGTGCAGGGATAGTTTCGTTGTCTGGCAGCCCCCAACCAAAAACGCTGGACCCTCCAAACATCCAGACGAAAACGGGCTTCTGGTTCTGTTCGAGGTTCGAAGAAGAGTTGGATCTGTAGTTGGAGATTGTATCGTTGATAATGTTTAATGTCTTCCCTGTCCGAGGACTTTCCTGGAACGTGGCGTAGGGGGAATGGGTGAATGTCATTTCCTTGCCCATGTTGTCAAATTCATTCCAAACCTGCTTTATTGTGTCCTGAGTTAGGTAGGTGTAATCGGCAGAGCTCCATTTTTTTGAGTATACCGGGCCGCTAAGTTTTCCTATGCTTGCGCCGACGAGATCAAGGGCTCCCTTAATCAAATAACAAACCAGTAAGAATAATAGTGTCGTCGTAAGGAGGAGGGTTGCGACGGTCTTATACAGGTGGAGAAAGTTCTTCATATGGTGAGGATCTAGATAGTGTGGCGGCCCAATTCCTTTCAGTTCGGCAATTTATTCTTCGGAGATTCTTCCTACTTCGCCTTACGGTAAGTGTGATGTAAAATAAGTCGCAGCGTAATTGTTCGGTCATTCTGTCGACAGGAACTAATTATATCGCGGAGGAACGATTTTGTGGCAAGTGGTCATCGCCCCCTGACTCGATCCTCTTTTGCCTAACGGCATCTATGGGTCTTGCGACAAAATAGTAAACGAGAAAGGAGATGATGAGCGTAATAGGAATAACCGTTGCGGCTACCGTGTGGTTAGAGATTCCGATAAAAGTGACCACGAGCCAGATAATACTTACATGTATCAAATACACCGGATATGATAGTTCGCCGAGGACGCGATCGACAACCCAAGTTTTGCTCAGGAGGAAAACATAGGGAATGCAGGCGCCGAATAGCAACAAAAATCCCCACAATCGTAGCTCTGGCCACTCTCGAAAGAAGTAGGGAAATCCTAATAGGAGAGTTAGTGATAGAGCGAAGACTTCGCAGAGGCGCAAGTTCGATGGGGGATAGCGCCGAATCCAAACATACCATCGGTATGCCAAGGCACCCCAAACAAAGAGAGCGAGTTCATTCGGGAAAAAGCGATGAGCCCAGGGGTCAAACGAGTACCCCGCTGAATACAGCAAGATACGAGTGGCCACACTGGCCATCAAGATTAAGAAGAGTACTGAGCTTCGGCGAGTCGCAATAGCTGGGGCAATGGCATAGAAGAGCATTTCTATAGAGAGAGACCAGCCCTGAGGCACGACCAGGAGCCGATGTGCAGGAAGGGCCGCCGCGTGAAAGTTTGTGGTCGGATAAAGTGATCCGGAGATGCTATCGATACCGAGGAACATACTTAAATCCTGACCGAGAATGAAGAGATTCGACCACACGGCAAATAACAGCGTGCCGATGCTCATAGGGGAATACAGAGCAATGGGGGTTGTCGGCATCTCTTGAGCGAAGTACCCATGGGTCAGGATCGTCGCCGCGACGCCAATAAGTAACGCCGCCCAGTACACGGGCAAAAGCCTCAAGAGACGGTTCGAAATGAACAATTGGTAGCAATTTTTCTTATCTGCATACTTTTCGTTGAGAATGAGGGCCATATAGAAGCCCGAGATCACATAGAAGGTCTGAACGGCGGTCGATCCCGGTAGCAGGGGAAGGTAGAGTATGCCGCCGGAGTGGCTGGCGACTACCGCGATGGCAAGGATTAGACGAATACATCCCATATAGGTTACACGAATCACAGAAGATTACTGGCACGTTTTTACCATACTCCTGTTCTATGGGTAAATGGAGTCAATGGCCCCTTAGTGAGAAGAAGATTGGTATTTCGGGAGCCTCTACCCTAGATATGTATTTTGCTTATTTGCAGATTTCCGTGCTAATCGTTTACTTGACGCAAGTATAGGGGTCTGCCAGCCGTACCTCAACTGATCCGACACGACCAAATGATGCTATCCGGGAGCGCCACACTTCGAAAACTTGCCGCTATCTCCGGACGGGAATGGGGTCTACTTGCGGCTGTGTTTTTTGCCGCCGTGCTTCGCCTCTATCACCTACCAGATCAGCTTTTTATCGACGACGAATGGCATGCGATACATGCAGCGCTTACGCTCTCTTATTCTAAAATTCTGACAAGCTTCGGAGCCAACCACATCTCAGCACCGATTGCTCTGTGGTACCGACTGCTGATTGACAGCGTGGGACTTAACGAGTGCCTCGTCCGCTGGCCCTACTGTTTGTTTGGCGTGGCGATCGTTGCACTCGTGCCGCTGCTTTTGCGCCGATTTATCGGGCGTGAAGCTTCGACTGTGCTAGCGTGGTTGCTGGCTGTCTCCCCACTTCTCGTGTTTTTTAGTCGATTTGCGCGGCCCTATATAATAGTTGCCCTGGTAGGCTGGATCGCTGTGTGGGCCTTTTATCACTGGTGGCGTGAGGCCCGTTTCTTTTATGGTGCACTCTATGTGGCAACGGCGACGATGAGCGTTTGGCTACTTCCCGTGGCCGCCCCCTTTGTATACGGCCCCTTGCTGCTGAGCCTGGTAGCGCGTGTACGACCTCGAAGCGTCTGGCCTCAACTGTCGTTTAGTCGCTGGCTTGGTGTTAGCTTCTGGACCCTTGTGGCTTTCGGCTTAACCATCGGACCAGCGCTCTTCCGAGATTTGGGGAGTCTGACGGGTAAAAGCGACAATCAGACTGTTGCCCTACACGAAATCCTCTCTGCCTTTGATATGCTTTTGGGTCATAGCAGCAGTCTTATGACTTTCCTGGTTGTTCTCCTGATCCTGAGGGGATCGCTTTGTCTATGGAAGCGTGAGAAAACACTCATGTACTATCTTCTCGCCTTAAGCGCATTGCAGGTTATCGGTGTCATTCTCGCGCAACCAGCCTACGGGTTTTTCCCCTTGGTCGTCGCACGCTATCTTTTACTCCTTCTGCCACTACTGCTAACGATGCTCGCGGTAGGGGTTACGGGAATTTTTGATAATTGGCACGCCGTTCCTTCGACCGTGCGTAGGAGTGTTATCCCGTCGCTCTTGTGCCTCGGACTGTTTCTGGATGGCCCCTTACCGGGGGTGTATGGGGCTCCTTCAGCCTGGTTTTCTCAGGTGCTTGGATTAGCATTTCATAGAGCAAATGGTGAGAGTCCATTGCCACCCCCACCATTGGCGAGCTATGAATTCCTCGGCCGTCTACCGCGGCAGTCAGTTGCGATTATGGAGGTGAGTAATAGCTTCTTTACGCTGTGGGGCAGTGAATTACCTGCCTACGATCACATTGCTAATCAACGGGTGCTTATCGGCATGCTCAACGGGGTATGTGGTGGGCCGCGTCCCTACGAGATCCCCTATACTGAGGAGCGTGTGCGTTTTAGCCGTTACGCGAGTGTTGGTGACGGTGAGCGTCTAAAAGCCCTCAAGGTGAACTATCTCGTATTCCATCGAAAACTTCCCTTCGATGTTTCAACCAGTATGTTTGCTATGCCACCATTAGATATTAATGCGTGTGTCGAGGAACTAACGCATCTCTTTGGTAGGCCTGTGGTTGAGGATCCTGATGTGCTCCTATTTGAGGTGAGAGGTAAAACGTGAGAGCAGGAGCTCGGCTAGATCCCCTTCTTTCCTATCTAACCATAGTTGTGGTTGCGGCGGTCGTTGGGCATATGCTTACCGGGCTTGAGCGCAGTTTGTGGATTGATGAGCTCATTACGTATTGGGTAAGCGCGGACTCTTTCAGCGCCACACTAGATAGGGTCGCTGAGTACCAAGCCCAGGGTCCGCTCTATTTCTTGCTTATATGGGGAATGCGTCACTGTTTTGGAGAAAGCGAGATCGTCCAACGAATCCCCTCGCTTTTCGCCGGTATCGGGATTTTTGTAGTTGCCTATAGACTCGCACGGCTTTTTGTCGATCGCAGCGGTGCTGAGATATGTGTGCTCTTACTTGCCGGTGCTTCGTCGATTACCGGGGTCTTCACGTCGTCTCGTCCCTATGCCCTGGCGATATTGGCCTCACTTCTGGCGACCTACAGCCTCGTGCGCTGGATCAGATGCGGCAAGATACAGTATCAAATAATCTATTTCCTATCACTCGTTTCCATGCTGGCGCTCCATTTCTTGTTTGCCGCTCTTATCCCGGCGCATGCTCTGTATGTCCTCGGTATAAAAGGTCGGCAGGCCTCTCTGGTTAATATCTTCGGAACAATGGGGGCAAGTCTTTTAGTTCTGACTGTGCAGATGTCCCAGCTCCTCACGACGTACTCGCGCCAGGGGGCGTATTCATTTGTAGAAGCTCCTAATTTAGCTATGGTTGTCGGGGTAGCCTTGCCACTACAGTTGCTCGTTCCGCTGCTTGGTGCTGCCGTCGTTGGCCTTATATGGACAGCGCTCTATTACAGGCAGGTCAGCCGTCCTTGGACGTTCTCCAGTGATGGAATACGGCTAACCCTCGTTTTGGGGTATGGACCGATGTTAGCCATCCTTGCCGTATCGCTATGCGGCAAGACCTCGATTTTTTGGGACCGTTATCTGTTAATGAGTCTTATTTATCCCGTATTTCTTGCTGGCTTTTGTATGCGCGCCTTGTGTCCGGCCCCGGCGGCATGGTGTATCGCTGCCTTTGGGGCGGTTACAGCGCTCCAGATACCCGTCGGCAACCGTCTTGAATATTGGCGCGAGGCCAATACCTACGCCAATGAAATAATCGCTCGCGATAAACCACTGACTATTGTGTGGATGGGCTTGGTCGAGCAGGAGGACTTAACTTGGTTTAGGAATCCTAAGCATGAGGCCTACTTTCTTTCGCTCTTGGCAAAATATCCACTCGCAGGGGAGGTGCAGTCTTGGCCGCAGCAGTTTGATGCAGTCGATTTTGACGGGCAGTATATAGGGCGCTTGGAGCTTTTAAAGACGGAGAAACGACCGGTCCTCCTGGTGATAAGAAACATATTTGACCCTTATCTTTATATGCCACCGGCTCTTGAGCGCTTCAAGGATCGCTTTGCGCGGCATGGTTTTGAAGAGAGGCTCCGGCGTTGCTTCGTGGGAATCTGTGTTGCGGAGTTTAAGGTGGGCGAAACTCACTAATGATTGAGTCCGAATAGAGGGTCGTGAAACACTTAAAGTGCCGTCAGGTTTTGCAGTGGCATGGGCTGAAATGCCACGAGGGGTCTATTCTCATTTCTTTACCTAGGCAGCATTTAGCAGGTGAACTCAGCGATGCAAGCATACATATCGACGGATTGCCCCAGGTATGAAAACGCTCTAATTTGTTGATTAACAGCAGCTTTATATTTCTCAGGGTCATTCATGCGCTATGGATCTTCTCTACGACTTTTTCTCCTCAGCATCTTGATTCTATTTCTAGAAATGATGCTTATCCGCTGGATCGGGACAGAGATTAGAATTTTTGCCTATGTGCAGAATGTTGTCCTCGTGGTGTGCTTTTTGGGGTTGGGAGTAGGGTGTGCTCGTTCGTCGCAGAAGGGGAGGCTTTGGCAGCTATGCTTGCCGTTGCTGATACTGATTATCCTCGTCAACGTTCCAGTCACGCGGAATGTTTTGCAGCTCATTAGCTCGGACCTTTCGACGTTTGACGATACGATCATTTGGTATAAGGCCGTTGTCAACTCGGAAGTGAGCACGTTCGTTCCTATGCTTCAGGGTGTGTTCCTCGCTTTCGCCGTGTTGTTGTTAATCTTCGATGCCTTTGAAATCCTCGGAAGACACTTGGGCGCGGAGATGGCCACGTCGTCAGGCCGGATCTCTCGCTACTCGGTAAATATCGCTGGAAGCCTCGCCGGTATCTGGCTTTTTACCGCAATGAGTTACTGTTCGAGCCCCCCGGCTATTTGGGCTATCGCTTTGGCAATCTTAATTCTCCTGAGCTTTGTCGACGAGGTCTTGGCCGAGGGAAGACTGCTACTTCTTATTGCCGCTCTCCCGATACCGTTCGTGATATACACCGAAATGGGGACAACGACGACGTGGTCTCCCTATCAGAAGCTTTCGATGTCGCCCTACGTGGAGTCTCCGAACAGCGCACAAATGCTGGTGAATAATGTAGGCTACCAGTTGATGTTGGACTTGAGTGAAGAAAATGTGTTGGGCCACCCTGATGTTTTCTCTCCGAGTCTGCGTACCCTATCTCACTATGATATTCCATTCCGTTTTTCGCCAAATCCGAAGAAGGTGTTACTCCTCGGAGCTGGATCGGGCAATGATGCTGCTGGCGCGTTGCGAAATGGGGCCGAACGAATTACCGCAGTGGAGATTGATCCGGTAATCATCGATCTGGGGATGCGATCTCATCCAGAACATCCCTATGCGTCCGAGCGAGTTACCGTCGTTAATGACGATGCGCGTACGTTCTTGCAGAAGACCAACGAAACCTTCGATGTAATTATCTTTGGACTTCTCGACGCGCATACGGGGAATGCGCTCACGAATGTGCGGCTTGACCACTACATTTATACACGGGAGGCCTTGCTTCAGGCCAAGAGTAGACTGACTCCAGATGGCAAGTTGTTCCTTAGTTTCGGCATGGGATTCCCTTTTATTGCCGCGCGTATAGATCAGCTACTCCGTGATGCTTTTGGCGTGCCCCCTCTGAGCTTTATATCCGGAACAACTCCGGCCTACGGATGGGGCGGTACTATGTTTGTGGCAGCTCGAGAGGGGGAGGTGCAGCGTGCTCTGGCCCTCGATCCGGCCCTCGCTGCCTGGATCGCGCCGCGGAAGATTGCTCATACTACTGCCACAATTGTCCCCACCGATGACTGGCCGTATCTCTATCTTTCTGCAGCACGCATTCCATCACTGTATTATGTACTTGGCGCCGTGATAGTTGGAGTATCCGCCTTTAGAGGGCGCGGGCTTTGGCGGCAGGGGCTTGCCCAATGGGGAATGTTTGAAGGACATCTGTTTCTACTTGGTTTTGCCTTTTTACTTCTTGAGGTCCAGAACATAAACAAAGCGGCTCTAGTGTTTGGGAATACCTGGACGGTTAACGCGATAGTCGTTAGTGGGATCATGATAATGTCACTCTTGTCGAATGCTGTTGCCGCCCTGTTCCCGAGGATCTCTAGCACAATTATTTGCAGCGGGTTGGTACTTTCTCTCGTTCTGCTGATTGCACTCCCGGTTTCATTTTTTGGATTGCTTGGCGTACCATTACGCCAGCTGCTCTACGGCATCGTCGTCTCACTTCCAGTCTTTTTCAGCGGTATCCTGTTTATACGGGCGTTTAATACTTCACGTAACCCCGCACAAGCCCTGGCCGCAAACCTCCTGGGCGCCTTGTTCGGTGGCCTTCTCCAGTCACTCTCCTTTGTCACGGGAATGCAGACCCTCTTTCTCCTCACTATCGTCGTTTACCTTGGTGCAATTATAACAAGGCCAAAGGGGGAGGAGGCTCTTCACTAATACTTCTCGGGGAGCGCTTAAAGCACCATCCCAGACCGACTATCCCAATTGATACCAAGGAGCCTTTCCAGTCATAGACGAAGGCATTGTAGGCGAGGTAGAGAGCTGAAATGCAGAATATGGACATGCTGAGGATATTAAAGGGAAATTGGCGCCGGTTGGTATTGGGGCTGTTCTTATAGCGCAAGATAAGAACAGAAAAACCGGTGAGTGTAAAAAAGATCCATACCACGGCCGTCGTGTAGACCACGGTGCTACTAAAGGAGCCCGATAGAACTACGATGAAGATGCTCATCAGTGCTTGGACTAGAAGCGCTCGAAGAGGGGTTCCGCGTGCGCTATTCCATCCCCCAAGGATACGAAACAAGGGGTAGTCTCTGCCTAAGACATGCGAGATGCGTGATCCGGTGAGAATCAAGCCATTCATAGCGCCCATCGCAGAAAGGCATATCAGTGCACTCATAAATCTTGGCCCCCAGTGTGGGAACACGACTGCCAGCGTGTCGGATGCGGCTATCGTTGATTGGGTGAGTCCGGTGTATCCGAGAGCCCACACGAAGGCGAAGTTGGTTAGTAGGTAGAGGCAGGTGACTATGAGCACGCAGAGGAGAATTGAACGTGAGAGATTCTTTTCGGGATGCCGCACTTCTGCAGCAACGTAGCCTATCTCCTGCCAGCCGCCGTACGTGAAAAGCACCAAAATGAGGGCGAGGCCGAAATTCTGGTTTTTAGAATTTGCGACAGTGACCGATGAGATCGATTCACTTGGAGTAACGACGACTGCCGCGACAAATATTGCGAATAGGCCCAGAATTTTTAGTAAGGTTAGGACGTTTTGAGCCCAGGCACTGGCACTGACTTTGATGCAGTTAATACCGGTAAGGAGTACCACCCCGCCAGTTGCGAATAGTACCGTGCTGCTACCCTCGAGCAAGGTGCCCCGAAAGGGGGACCACAATCCCTCCAGATAATGCGCGAATGGAAAGGCCATGGCCGCAATCGAGCCTGGTCGAATTATGGCAAATGATGCCCATGCGAAAAGATATCCGACCGTGTCGCCGTAAGCTTTGGAGAGGTAGATGTAGTCACCACCGTTTTGTGGGTATGTCGAGGCTAATTCTGCATAACAGAGTGCTCCTGCCAAAGACAGCACCCCTCCGAGTGCCCAGACTGTGAGCATACTAACTGTTCCAGGCAGACAGCTCGCCACAAGTGGGGCTGTTTCATAGATACCCACACCAATGACAATGCCCACCATGACTGCGGTTGAATCTAGCAGCGAGAAGACAGGCTGTGGTTTTCTTAGTTGATTCTTGGGCTGAGATATCATAACGACTTCTAGACCATTATCAGGCGAGGGGAGGAACCCATATTACTTTCTTCTCTTTTCGTCCCAGCTTTTGCAAGTTACGATGCACGTGATTCGGTTAAGGCTCGTTAGCTTCAACAAAACAGTTGCCTCGTATTAACATGCCCAAGACGGAGATAGCGCTATGGTTCGTTCCTTGATTGTGGCCCTTGTTTTTAGCATCGGGTTCATCGGCTACTACAATTATGATACGTTTACGCGTTATGTGCACTATGAGTTGTGGGGCTCGATCAATGTTGATGGGGCGACCATCTTCCTTGATCCCAAGGATTTGGCGGGGACTCCGTACTTGCTCGCCGTGCAGCGCAATACAGGAGAGGACGTGGCTCTTCGCACCTTTATAAAGCCTGGCGATACGGTAATCGACGTAGGGGCTGATATAGGCTGGTTTACCGTACTTGCTGCGCAGCTAGTCGGTGAGCGTGGAAAGGTCATTGCCTTTGAGCCTGATCCGGAGACGTTTGCTATTTTGCAACGCAATGTTGCTGTCAATGGCTTTAAAAATGTGGTGCTCGAGCAGAAGGCACTATCCAATAAACATGATCGGCTAAAACTATTCCTGGCGCAAGAGAATAGAGGGGATAATCGCATCTTCGATTTTGGAGATAAGCGCCAATCTGTCGAGGTTGAGGCGTTATCGTTCGATGAGTATGCACGCTCACTTAATCCCCCGCTTAAGGTCGACTTTGTGAAGATCGATACGCAAGGTGCTGAAGGGGTCATTATCGAGGGGATGAAGGAGACCTTTCAGCGTTTTCCGGAGTTGAAGGTGGACATCGAGTTTTGCCCGGCGTTTCTTACCAAGAGCGGCTACGAGCCGGCAAAGCTTCTCCAAACTTTTGAGCAGTGGGGATTCGAGTTTTGGAATATTGACTCGTTTGCCTTACCTTTCAGGCCAGCGACATCGGCACAGTTACTCTCTGAGCTGACGCCTCAAAATGGGCGTCAGGTGAATTTGCTCCTTCGACGACCGGCATGTCATCGTGCAGAATCGTAGGCATTCAACGACGTGGTGCGTCAGGGATCTTTCGGCAAGATGGACGTTGAAAGATCGATAAGAGCACGAGCGAGCTTTAAATGTCCGCTCGCTCTTGGGTGTCCATCCCCTTTGAAAAAGTCTTCTTCAGTCTGGTTAATGAAGTACGGTGTGGCGTCAACGATGTGGTTGCCTTGCTGGGATAGTCCTTGGACCACAAGATATCGCCAGGTGTCTGATGCCCGTGTGGTAACGTATTCGTTGATTTCATCGACACGTGGAACATAGAGAAACCCGACGACCAATCCCTCACGTTCGGCGAACTGAATCATAGGATGCACTACCTTTGTCAACAGTACTTCGACGGCTTGTTTTCTCCTCTCGACGCTCTCTTTCACCGTTGTTCGTCGAAGGTCAGCTGCAAGAAAGGCTGAAATTTGAGAGGACAAGAAACTCAAGGCTGCGGAAGGCGCCACTATGTGACGAGAGAAAAATGCAGGCAGCCCCGTTTTTTCAAAAACATATTTCTTTAAGAGAAATTGCTCGGGAAGAGCTAACGGCGGAGTGTCGCTGGTGCGTAACCCTTCAGAGAAATACAGCTGTGGGCCGGCCTGCTCAAAGCAAAAGATCACAGCGTCGAGGGGAGGGTATTTTCCCTGAACGCCAAAATACTGTGGAAAGTAGTATTCGGAAAAAGCGAGTTGAATGGGGGAATAGTTTCCACTCCGACCGAGTGCGAGGAATTGAAGAGAGGGGGCAATTCGGTGTGCTTGCTCCGGGAATGTCGAGTCAATTTCAACCTGCAGCGCTTCAATAAAGCTATCACCCACAACGGCAATTCGGTGACGACACTCTGGACAGGAGGCAAACGACGAGGCATGAAAACCTTCTGCGTTTTTCCTAATAATCTGTGAGAATTCCTTTTTTACCCAAGGTGCCCCCCTATATATGGTGACGCCTTCGGCGGTATTGAGGTGATAATTTTCGACGGGGTTGTTTAATTCAAAATAATTTTCAATATGTAAGATACCATCGATTGCAAAAATAAGCAGCGCCAGCGAAACGGCACAGTTCACAAGCTCAATGGCAATGTCGCGAAGCCTAATCATATTATGTTATTAGAACTGGAAGTAAACAAAATCCCCTCCAGAGAAATTACCGAACAGTAACGTAGCCAGTACGTAGCCCCAGCACAGAGTCCAGAACGGAAAACTATGCTTAAGAATAACACTATCGTACTCAAGCTTGAAATGTGAATGCACGTAATCTAAGGTCAGGGTTACGCAAGACAATCCCACAACATAGGCCACGGGCTGAGTGATCGTCCCAGGATGTCCGAGTTGCTTGAGAAGGATGAGGGCATCGTTGACTGAGGTCGCACGAAAAAATATCCAGGTGAAGCATACGAGGAGAAATGTGGAGGGGATAGAGATACTCGATCGCAGCCAAGGAGGTGTACGAGCCCAGAACTTAGGCGGTGAGATGAGATGAGCACAAACTATGTAGACACCGTGGATTAACCCCCAAAGCATATACGTCATATTGGCGCCGTGCCAAAGCCCACCCAGAACCATCGTCAACATTATATTGCGGCACGTCGTCAGCACGCCGCTTCGATTGCCTCCGAGGGAGATATAGAGGTAATCCCGCAACCACGTCGATAGAGAGATGTGCCAGCGTCGCCAAAAATCACGTATTCCCGCGGCAAAATAGGGAGAATTGAAGTTTGTACCGAGATCGTAGCCAAGGATGCGTGCAAATCCACGCGCCATATCGGTGTATCCTGCAAAATCGCCATATATCTGAAATGCGAAGGCAATGGTTGCCACCACGACATCAATCTGAGATTGACCTGCTGGTCTTGCATAAACTTGCTCAACGATAGGAGCTAAATTGTCGGCGATAGCAATCTTTTTAAAAAGTCCAGAGCAAACGAGGAAGATACCAGATCTTATCTGTAGCAGAGAAACTTTGGGACCATCCTGCAACTGTCTTAAGAGGTACGATGCTTTAACAATTGGCCCGGCAACGAGGTGAGGAAAAAAAGCTACATAGAGCGCGTAGGAGAGGAGATTCTTGGCAGGGGTCATTTTCCCTCGGTAGACGTCCACGGTATAGGTAATGGACTGAAAAGTGTAGAACGAAACCCCGAGGGGAAGTGGAATGTGATAGCTGTACGTCATCCATTGCGGGGCATTTCCACCTAATAGATCTGCGCCCAAGCCCAGAGCCCAGGCGATATACTTGAAAAAAAATAAGATAGATAGGTTAGTTCCGACAGAAGCAACGAGGAGAAGTTTCTTCAATGTCGGATCGCGTTGGCAGACTATCTGCTTGGCAAGAAAATAATCGAAGCAACTCACGCCAATCAGAACCAGAAGGAGCCGAGCGCTAAACCAGGCATAGAACAGGTAGCTTGCGCCTAAGAGGACTGATTTCCTAAAGGTGGAATCGCGAGAGTACGCGAAAAACAGCGTACCTACGAAAAGGAGGGCGAATTCTGTGGTGTGAAAAAGCATGTTCCCTTAACGAGGGCAGCCCCTTTTCGCCATAGCGCATAGCACCTGCTCTCCCGATGTGTGCAAATTATCAAGAATGTCATCAAGTCACAAGTTGGAGAAGTATGTATTCCTATTCTGAGGAGTGCGACAAGATCTTACTTTTTAGGAAGCCCTCAACGCAATCGGCCCATAGTTGGTGCCCCTTTGGATTAGGGTGTCCTTCGCCTTCGACGGTTAGATCGGGGGTGAGCGTCATCGTGCAATCCGCAAAAGGAATATTTTTTGACTTAAGGAAGTTGGCGTATGGCTGCAGTTCGTTATCAAGGTTCGTTAGAATCACCACCCCGAAATTACGGCATCGTTGTTCGCACCGCCTGGCCATTTCTAGGATCAAAAGTTGAGTGGCGCGATCCTTGTAACCAGAGCGCTGCCTCGTGACGAGGGACTGAATCCCATTTTGCAGCACATTCATAAAAGCCGAGCGATTGCTCAAAGGCCATATCCAATGTTCCGCGGGGGGATGGTAGGATAATGCGTTGTTGCCATCCAAAGTCACATAGGGTACTTGGACATGCCCCCGTCGCGAGTGCGCAGTCAGAAACCTTAGCCACTGTTCTGTGGCCACATTTCTGTCAGCATCAACGGTACTGAAGCCATAAATTACCGTCGGTCTATTCTGTGTTTTTGTGAGAAGTCTATCGAGCAACATGAGGGACTGATAGGTGCTGTGTCCTCCTACCCCATAATTTTCGACAGCGTATTCTGGAAGCCGGTTTTGTACTTTCCATAAAAAAGTTTCTTCGTCGGACACTGCCCACCCGTTAACGAAGGAATCTCCGAGGAACATTATTTGCTGCTTGTCGGAGCCCCTGCTGCCGTTATCTCTTCGTCCATCAGCCAAGTAGGTAACTTTCGTGCTTGAGCCAGACGGCGACCAAGGAGGAATCAAATACGAGCCTGGCTTGTTCCGCCATCCTAATTCCGGATCCGGCTCCAGAGTTGCCGGCTCATTGGCCGAAGTTCTTGAATATCCCCACAGCACACTTCAAATCCGATAAGCCTGGCGTATATCTCCCCCGCCAATACAGCAAGGACAATCCCAGCGCATAATATTACTGAATTGACGACTCTCTGAGACGTGCCCATATGGAACTATGGCAATTAATAATTCACGGGGTCTTCTATATTTATAGCAAGAAGAAGCCTTATCGCACTAGACCTACCCCAAAGAAGTTTCCTCCAAGGAGCGATGCGATTCTTAGCAATTCTTGGATAAAAAAGCTCAGCATAGGTGAAAGAACTTATTTTGGGTAGAACAGTTCGCCATT
Source organism: uncultured delta proteobacterium (assembly GCA_903922175.1). GTDB lineage: Bacteria > Bdellovibrionota_C > UBA2361 > UBA2361 > CAIXSY01 > CAIXSY01. The sequence goes on from CAIXSY010000024.1 coordinate 30,251, forward strand.
GTACTTCGTCCGTAAAATAAAAGTTCCTTGTGTTTCTGGGTATTGACCTCATTAGGTGGGTTTTATTGCTGATCTGGAATAACGTGAGGTGACCCCCGGCTACTCAGGTGACCCCACGCCAGAGCGAGCAAGGGGACGGCTGCATACCAACGCTCGTACCACGCGAAGAACAAAAAGGGCATTGAGAGCGCAAGGCCAAGCAAGAGGAGGTGATACACATACCTTCTGACAATTTTTGTAAGATATTCGGCGATGGAGCAGTAAGTTGGAAAGAGAAGCACCAGGGAATGGCTCCACATATAGGGAGCTATGGTTAAGGAAAGAGGGACAATTACCTGCAAGAAATTCTTTGTCGAGAATCGGGTGCGTAATCCGTAAGAAAATGCGACTAGGCAACCGATTGTTGGTAGCAGGAGCGACAAATTGCCCCCCCATAGGCTGCGAAATACTTGAGACAACGATGCTCCGGGGAGTGAAAAACCCGAATCGAAGGTGCCGTGCCTGAGGAAGGAGAGGGTAATTCCAGGCACAAGTGCCTCGCCGAGAAGGAGCTGGAGGGAACCTCCAGCTATGGCCCCTCCAATTAAGGCAACGCTCTTGTTGTGCGCCGTGGCCCCCAAAAGATAGGCATATACCCCCATAAAGAGGTTCGGCTTACATAGTGAGAGCGAAAGCACTACACCTGCCCAAAATAATCTCTGTTGCAGCAATAGGAGAGAGGCGCCGAGGAGTGTTAACAGCAGAAGGAAGTTGTATTGCCCCCAATATATGTTAGACCAATACCACGGGAACAGGAGGACGAGAACGAGAGCTGCAGCATTGGACTTTTTTTTATGATGTGGAGCAAGTAGTCCCTGAATCCGAGTCAAGATGATGGCACTTGCCGCAGCAATTATGCAGGGCCATGCTACTCGAGCGGCCGAAAAAGGAATCAGTGAAAGAATGGCCCATAGCCACAGCGCCCAGGGCGGAGTAAGTACGGCATGGGCGTACTCATCCGATGGCCACCCCAATTGATACATGAGCGATGCCAGGGCATTTTGATCATAGACATCCTGTCCATGACGGGCAAGAAATCCACTAGCCCATAGGTAAAAGACGTCATACCCGAATACGTCTTGGACGGTGTGGGTAGCGGTAGGGTCGAGGATGTCCATGAAGATCCGTTAGTCGCTAAGACGTTTAATAAATCTGCAGCCTCATGCCCAGCAATCCGCGGACCACGATAGCAGTGGTGTTTTTAATGTTCAACAGTGATATGGGCAGGGAGGGTACGGGGGCGATAGCTCAGCGTCTGCCCTCTGTCGCGCTAAGTCTCCCAAAAAATTACATAGGTGACGCAAGGACCCTGAGTATTTGAGCTTCCTGTAATATTGGAGCTTTCCCTTTGAAATTATTTAAGAAGGTGAGGTGGCCTTCTTGGTTAGTTGGGCACCACGTATGCTTGTGGCGATCCATGCCGCAGCATATAGCATGATGATGACCAGGGTTAGCGCGCGCAGTCCCCATACAAAGGAAAGGACCTGCAGGAACCCACCCGCTACGGCGCCGAGTAAATTGATTCCCAAGGCAAGATTTTTGTCCTGCGTTTGATCAAATGATCCTGCAAAAATAGAGCTGCTAAAAAAAACTGGGGCCCCGCTTATCAATGCAACCGCCAGTAGTCGCGGTACATACGAGAGAGTGTAGAGCTGGCTGAAGTCGAGTTTGTATACGAGGAGAAGTGTCACGACGAGCACACCGAAGAGGACGTGTCTGTTGATATGCAGATAGTTTCGCAGCAACGTTGCGACAAAGGCCATAAAAAGTACTCCCGAAACGACTGCGGCGCTTACTATCCAGGTTGTTCCACAGAGCAGAGAGGATCGGTTGACAAAATAGACTTCCAGAAGCAAAAACGCTGCGCCGAGGAAGAAGAAATGCCACTGATCGCTGTGCCATCGCCAAAAGGTGGCCTGCACGTGCGCCGATCGTCCACCCCAAAAATAGAGAGCCAGAGTGAGTAAGAAAAGGAAAGCAAAAAGAGAGGGGATCGAGGGGTTTTCTAGGTAAAGATAGGGCCAGTCATCGGTTGAAATTGCGAATGATTTGGGACTATTTGACGTAGGCGAGCTTATCATTACGCTAACGACACCATCTGGAAGAAGAGTCCGAAAGCGCTGCAGGCGGTCAGGTGGACCGATTACAAATGAGACCGCTCCCGTGTCATATGTGGTCCGTCGTGCTGAAATAGCGAGTGGTGAACTTCCGAAAACGCTGCTGAGCATCTGTTGAATGCGCATGAATATAAAATTCTCTTGTACGGCAAACCCCAGTACCATCACCCCATCCTTCTTTAGAAGACGCTGTGCGTCACGGAAGCTCTCTTCAGTATAGACATAGTGATCAAGTCTAATGTTCGAATAGGCAGGTACGGTGTGGGAGTCGAGGAAGGCAAACACAATCAAGTCGAATTTCTTCTTACTTGAACGGAAATACGCACGAGCGTCGTCATTTACCACGGTAACCCGATCGACTTGGTCGTACGGATGCTCCGGGTGAAAACGCTTACCTATCTCTATAATAGCAGGATCGATATCAACCGACGTGACATGACGAGCCCCCCAACGCAGAGCTGCTGCAGTATCGTTGCCGGCGCCGGAGCCAACAATCAGGACATTCTCTGGGTTGGGCATCACGAGGTACGGAAGATCGTGATCTCCAATAGCGGCTACTGAATTGTGAAACACCTCAGGATGTGCCGCTACCGTGCTGGGAAGTAGGTCGAACATAAACTGGTAGCCGATATTATTCACGTTGACCTCAAACGAGTTCGGCAAGGAGGTGTGCTGCTTCACGGAAAGCTTTTGATACGGGGACCAGATCTCAAGGATACTGTCGTTGAGGGGCAAGGCGACACTCCCTCCTAAGACAAAGATTGGGATAATCCACCAGCGCCAGGCTTGGCCGCTAAATACCTGCGAGCGCACAAGGAATAGAATAGCCAGTGCAAGGCTGCCCCACGCCACCGGCGGAAGCGATGCTAGGCCAACCAGAGCAAAGGCCCAAACTCCGGCCAGGCTCCCCATGATATTCGCACCGTACAACGCGAGCGGACGGGAAGTTCGGCCAAAAGCTGAATTTAACGCAACGCCAAAAGGCAGCATCACCTGCCAAACCAGGAGCATGAGAATGAAGCTCAGGAAGAGTCCTAAGGTAAAGCTCGCGGCGCTTGCTCCCAGTGACGATAGCGCTCCCGGATACCAGATCTGCAAACCATCAAATACGGTAAGGAACAGGCTTGTCTGCGCGAAAGTCTCTTTAAACGGCGGGAAGGTCAAAAAAGCCCACAATGCGGAGAAGGCGAGTAGAGGGGCTTTGTTGCCACGCAGGACGCCTTTTCCAAGAAAACCAACTCCCATTGCTAAAAAACAGACGACAAGGATTGAGTTTTGGAGATAGGCGAAAATTCGCACCTCGGTGCTCACCCAGCGGATGAGGAACATCTCCATGAACAATGCTGCGCAGCTCACCGCGAAAACAAATGAGAGCTCTTGGACAGATGAACAACTTTTTAGGTCTTGTTGGCACATAACTTTTCCTTATGGTGCGCCTGTGCTGTTATTGCGCATGAGATTGTTTGCAACAGCCTGAAAGTACCGTAAATAGGGTGTGCATGCTAGCCCCGCCGCTCTGTTGTTGCCAAGAAAACCACTGGCCGCTTCTGATCCGGGTGGATAGACTCTCTAAGACGAACACTTGTTATGTGTTACGCTTCATCTCAACTCAATGCGCACGCCTAAACCCATAGTTCTTTGGCTCTCGTATTTGGCCCCGCTGGGGATAAGCCTCCTGCTGTGTGAAGCCGTGTTGTGGTTGGTTAGCTACCCAAGTTGGTATGGGTCGAGAACCACTATGGAGCCTCCCATGTATCTCGAGCCAGACGTCCATCTCGGATGGCGGCATCGGCCCGGTTTTTACGAGTTTTACTCCCCATTCAAACACGGAAACGCGGTAATGACCTTTGATCGAAACGGATCGAGGAGGAACATTCTGGCAACAAGCACAGTTCCAGCGGCGCTCTGGCTGTTTGGCTGTTCTTTTGTGGAGGGTTTTTCGCTGAGTAACGAGGAGACTTTCGCTTGGGATTTGGCGTCTCGTTTTAAGGGCGAGTATGCGGTGGTAAATTTTGGCACCGCCGGTTATGGGACGTACCAAAGTTTACTGCTCATGAAACAGAAGCTGCAGGAGCAATCCGCGCTAGGGCTCATTACCCCGAAGTGGATCGGGTACCTCCTTAACGATTTTCACGAGCCGCGCAACACTGGGGCCTATTCTTTTATGCGTCTCTTGAGTCCGCCCAAGGGTGGAAAGATTCCGTTATTGCCCTATTGTAAGCTTGACCGGGAGGGCAGTTTGTCGTGTGACTACGCCGCAGCGGAGGTTATTTGGTCCATATCGTGGTATTCGCGGGTCGTGGCACTTATCAATGAAGCTTATTTCACCTTCACGCTTCGCTCTAGAAACCAGAATGGCGAGACGGTGACGGGACAGCTGATCAAGCAGATGCATGAATTGGCACAAGGAGCCAATAGCCGCTTTGGCGTGATACTGTTTGCACTTTCGGCCGAGAAAAAAGCAAATTACGAGCGTTTCCTGCGTGGTGCGGGGATAGAATTTGTTGATTGCGACCGTGAGGAGAGGCTCTCTCCTGAGTTTTCCTTGCCGGACGGGCATCCTAATGCAGCCATGAATAAGCTGATCGCGCAGTGTGTGGACGCCTATTTGCGGACCTCCGTCATTTCCCAAGCAGGAGGGATTCGGTAGTGCGTTGGAAGAATTTCATTAGAGGTGGAGCGCTAGCAAACTATGGACTGCCGCTTGTCCTTGGCTTGGTGTTGCTTTGGTTGTCGAGTGGGAGTGTCAACCCGTATGCTTCCACCTACCCGCTGCCAATTGTAGACCCGACCTGCGGATATCTCTACAACCCAGACCACGAAGGCTTTCGAGCTCCTTTTTTGCTACTCGATGGTGCGCCCGCGCAAGACTGGATCCAGAGCGAAAACCTCAAGCGATTACTTTACCCATTTATAGCGTATCCTCTGATGAAGCTTCTCGGCTTCGAGTGGGGAGGCTTTATGATGAATCTGGTTTTATTTGTGGTAAGTTTTGCGGTCCTGTCGCAGCTCCTTACTCGTACGAGCGGTCCAGCTGCCGCATCTATGGGGCGGTGGCTTTTTGCCACCTTCCCGGGACTCGCCTACTGGGCCGGTCTTCCGTATAGTTATGCTTGCGTTGTCCCGTTTTCAGTCTTTGCTTTAGACTTGTTTACAGGCATAGCCTATCAAGAACAGCGCTGGGCCCGAACGCTACGTGCAGCGTTCTATGTGGGGCTCTTGTGCCTCGCCTACGATCTGTTCCTTCCGATATTTCTCGTGGCGCTTTTGGTAGAAGCAGTGGTTCTTCGTTGGCGTGTATGGATACTCCTCAGTGCTGCAGCGGTCATGATCTTGCCGACTGTGCTGCTTAATTCTGGGCTCCTGCTGTTTTTGAAGGTGGATCCGCTGAATCCCAATACTGGGCGCTACTTCAAAATCCTTGCCGCATATCTCAATCCTCCCGCGTTCAGCAGCTGGTTTCTGATCCAAAAGGATCTTCCTTGGATACTGATTCATAACTTTCTCTCTTGTGGCTTTCTCTTTTTGCCCTTTGTCGCCTTCGTGGTGGCGGCATATTTATATCTCCTCGGTCGTAGGATCAGGCTTGAGAGATCGAAAGAGCTTAAGCTTGCCGAAATGGCCATCATTGTCGGGTTAGGAGCAATGTTTATCTTGATAAATGCAGCTCCGCCCTATATCGATAGGTTTCAGATTCGAGGTCCGCAGTATGCAAGGCTCTATGTGCCGCTTGGGGTGGTGATCATTTCGTACCTGAGCAGCATATATCAAAGCTTGGGACAAAATTTGCGACTTAAGAGGGGAGTAAGCCTACTCTGTGGCATCGCTGTTATTGGCAACTGCCTCGTGATCACGGGGCCATACTATGCGCCGCAAATATCCGATCTCGTCTACTCCTCCTTCTATGGGCATGGGCCGACGGGGACTATGACCAAGAATCTCCTGCTATTTGGGCCCCATCCTTTGGGAGTATGCCGTCCGCCCCCGAATATCGAGGGGTCGTCAGAATTTTTTTCGGACGGTCTAGGGAGCGTAGGCCGCTAGCGAAAGCCTGGTTGCTCTTATTAGATTGCGCTCTTCTGGGGCAAGCCCCTCATACTGATACGCCGGGAAGCTTAGAAAGTGTGGGCCGTAGAGTAAATTTCTTGAAGTGGGCGGCGGGGAAAATGTAGGAAGCAGTCGCGTCACGTGGAAGTAATCGCAGAAGTTAACCAGGGTGAGTTGATTGCCAAGGAGCGAATCCCCAGGAGCTGGGTGGAGAGGAAGAGAGTAACGTAAGCAGTTCTCTCTCTCTTCGACAAAGGTCAGCCGGTTTATGGTTTCCGCCGAGGCATGCACTGTATAGAGCCCGTCTCGCGGGTATTCTAGTGCATAGAACTCCTCAACTCGGGGGAGAAATGAACCAAGGCCAAGTGCCACCAGTGCTGCTCCTAGATATGCTCGAAACGAGCTACCCACGAGAGCATAGAGCCCCCCAACTGTCATAATCACCATAATAGCGTAAGCAGGCAGCAGTAATCGGCCGTAAAAGACCATGTGTCGTGCAAAGTAGCCCAGCGCGGCGTGCGTAAGGAGCAGTGAGGCGAGGGAAATAGCAATATAGACAAAATCGGGTCGAAGCAGACCGCGAAGCTTCGCTCGGCCGGTTCGTGTGCCGAGGCAGAGGAGGAAGGCCGCGGCACCGGCAAGAAGTAGTACTCCAATGGGTCCATCAACTTGGATAAGGTATTCGGGGAGGAATGTAAAGCTTTCGTCGAACGAACCGATATTCACGGTCTGCGAAAGCTGAGAGAGTACCGCCAAGTATGAAAAACTAAAGCAGGCGGCGACCGCCTCAATTATGACGAGCGGAAGTAGCGCTCCCGCGCAAAATTGAAGCAGAGGGTGCGGCCACGATGCCCTTCCTAGTTTGAGGAGCAGAGCTCCAGCTATGGTGGGCACAGCAAAATAGTAGCCAGGGTAGGTGACAAAAGTCAGTGCGCTTAGGCTGCCTAGCGCAAGATAGTGCACAGTCGTCGAGTGCTTGCCGATATCGAAAAGTCTTAGACAGGCCCAGAGGAAGAAGCACAAGGCAGCATAGTACGGGACAAGGTGGCGAACGTAGTAAAAACTCGGCGTGCAAAAGCTAAAGAGGAGGGTACAGAGCCATGGAGCCGAAGCGCTTTCAAGGAAACTCTTCCTGGCGAGCAGGTACACCTGCAGACAGCAGACCGTAGCGAGAATGGCATTTAGTGCTGTAGGGATGTAAAGTTCGACTGGGCTTAGTAATTGGACCTGGAGAAAATGTTCACGCAGTACCTGCAGAAGTGCTGGCAGGAAAAATACGGCTACCATCGCTGGGCGGGCGTGGGTTTCGCCGAGAAGTAATGAAAACGCCTGGAACCCATCTCCCTCGAGGAGTAGCCGCATTCCACGGAGGATACCTATGTAGCGTTGTTCGTCGATCCAGGTCAAGCTTCCTCGGCCAAGAAGGGATAGACGCAGCAACAACAACGTCGTAAAGAAGAATAAAGAGAATTTTTTTGAGGACATTTAAGATGAATGGTATGTCAGGTTGTAGTCTGTATCCCTCATTCTCAGCAGACTTTCCTCTAAAAGTATAGCTAGGATTTTTAGATGAATCAGAAACCATGTGTGCAATACGCTGCGGCGGGGATAACGCTAGTCTTTATGGCAGGGGCAGTGCTCCGCATCCTCTCAGGAGTCCTGAGCGAGTTTTCAATTGATGAAGTTTGGTCACTCTATTTTGCCGAGCACTCCAAATCGATTTTGGAGATACTTTTTTTTACCAAGCATGATAACAATCATCCGCTTAACACCATTCTCCTCCGCTATCTGAGTATTTGGAACAGCCCGCTGCTCTATCGTTTACCCGCGCTTCTCACTGGCCTACTTGTACCGGCTGCGGGATGGTATCTGGCGAAAGGGTGCCGTACCGCTGCGCGCACGTTGTTTGCTCTTTTTCTGGCAAGCTCTTTCCTTCTTATCTTCTACAGCAGCGAAGCACGCGGGTATTCACTCATGCTTTTTTTTGGACTTCTTGCCCTTATTTGTTTGCGGGACTATGCGGACTCCCCCAAAGCTAGGAAGGCCTTGCTCTATGCGCTCTGCACGGTTCTGGCAGTATTATCACACTTTTCATACCTCCGCTTTTTCTTCAGTAGCGTGTTGCTGTCATTTGTTTGTCTAAACCACGTGCCGATAGGGGATCGCGTGCGGCGATTGGCTGGAATTCATGCGCTTCCTGCGCTGTTGCTTGCGCTGATATATTTTTTTTCTGTGCGTGGGATGTATGTGGCTGGTGGTCAGTTCGGAAGTAGCGGCGAGGTGCTGCTTAATACCCTCGCCCTTGTCTTGGGTGGTACGCCATTGGAGATCGCCTGCACGAGCTTGCAGACACGTGCCAATAGTGTGTTGGCCATAGTCGCTATAGCTACGGCACTTGCAGGAACCTATGTTTTGGCACGCGGGCAGCGCAGTGTTCTTTTGGCGATTCTCGTCGCTCTGTTCGTTGTGCCGGTTACCTCCGGTCTTTTGATTGAGGATCTGGCGCTCTTCCCGCGCTACTTCCTGCCGGAGGTTGTCTTGCTCTATTTCGTGGTCGCGGCGCTGTGTGCTGAGTTGTGGAGTTCGAAGTCGCTGGGTAAAATTCTTGCGGGTATCGTTGCTAGTGTGATTGTATTCCTAAACTTCTCCCAAGGTATTCGGTTCGTCGAATATGGACGTGGTGGGGTTTTAACGGCGCTGCGCACTATTGCGGAAGCGCCTCAAGACTCTCCCCAGCGCGTGGCGGCACTTGACAATGGGCGTCTTGGCTGGTTGGTCGACTATTACCTGGTGCATGCAAAATTGCCAGGCGTTCTGCGAAATGAGAACGAGCCGATGTGGATTCTCGGCACATCAAGAAGCTCCTGTCCTTCGCCGATTACGCAGCTGCGACACCACTCAGAGAACTATGTACTTGTAACGTCCATTCCCTTCTGGGGGCTGTCTGGAGAGGAGACAATGCTCTACCGACGTGAGTGATGAAAATATAGTCCTTCATTTGTACTCACAGGCTTGTTTTAGCTGCCGGTAAGTTGGTATGTTCATAGTAGATAAATTGATCCTGTATACCGCAAACTAGTGGAGGCGCAAATGAGTGAAATCAAAGAGATTATTAAAAAAGATCACTCTCAGGAAGAGGAGAAAGCGGCAACCTTAGTCGAATATGCCTTACTTGTTGCCTTGATTGCTGTTGTTTGCATCGTTTCGGTTCGCATAATAGGCCAGAAAACCTCACAGAAATTTTCAATGTTGGCGAGCTCTCTTTAGCCTGCGGCGATTGACTCAGAGGGCTCGTAATCGCAAACAAGCTCTCAGCATTGTAATTCCTGCTCTTGTGGCATCCACATATCCACGCGATGTGCCTGATTGGGGCGCTCTTGTCTGATGGCTCATCTATTCCCCTACAGGTCGACCCAGAGAAGCTCTGTCGGCAGTTCCCGCAGAGAGTTCTCGCAGCGCTTGTGGAAAAATAGCCGGAAGGCATGCGCCCCAATACTGTTCAGGCTTCGAATCGGCACAAAATCTTACTTCGAATGAGGACATACAGCATGGCAAGAAAGATGATGCCGCAGACGACAAAACTCCAGCCGGGGACGAAGAAATGATAGGCTAAGGCTAGCGGGATCGTTGCCTGTAACGCGAGGAGAGTGATTAGTGGTCCGCTCCAAATTGATCTCTGCGAGCGCAAGGCCTGCGCGCTATAGCCACATAGGTATAGGAAGGGGAGACATAACAGGTAGTCGTGCCCCCAGGTGAATGGCGATAAGGTGCAGGCAATCGGAAGCAGGCATAGGCTGACGACGGTCGGAGGCCATTGCCGTTTCTTGGTCCCTAGCCAGATAGCGCATACGAGGATGGCAATAAAGGGGAGGAATCGCAGCAGTCCCGCGTCATCGGGGCTAACTGCAGCTAAGACTGAGGGGATACTGGCATTGGTCATGAAGGTTGGAGGAGCGCTGCGGTAAAGCACCACGAACTCCTCAACTATGCGCGGTCTTAATCCGACGGCATTATGCGGCTGCCCCTGGAGCTAGGAAGGCCTTCCTCTATGCGCTCTGTACGGTGCGGCAGTATTATCACACTATTCATATCTCCGCTTTTTCTTCAGTAGCGTGTTGCTGTCATTCGTTTGCCTAAACCACGTACCGATAGGGAATCGCGTGCGGCGACTAGTTGGGAGGCCTGCGCTTCCTGCGCTGCTGCTTACGTTGATCTATTTTCTTTCCGTGCGCGGGATGTATGTAGCTGGTGGTCAGTTCGGAAGTAGCGGCGAGGTGCTGCTTAATACCCTCGCCCTCGTCTTGGGTGGTACGCCATTGGGGCTCGCCTGCACGAGCTTGCAGGCACGTGCCAATAGTATGTTGGCCATAGTCGCCATAGGTACGGCACTTGCAGGAACCTATGTTTTGACACGCGGACAACGCAGTGTTCCTTTAGATCTTCTCGTCACTCTGTTCGTCGTGCCGGTTGCCTCCGGTCTTTTGATTGAGAATCTTGCGATCTTCCCTCGCTACTTCCTGCCGGAGGTTGTTTTGCTCTATTTCGTGGCAGCGACGCTTTGCGCTGAGCTATGGTCCTCGACGGCGCTTGGTCGGTTGCTGGCAGGCCTCCTCGTTAGTGTCCTCATCTTCTTTAACCTTGTGCAAGGTGCTAATTTTCTTGTCGATGGACGTGGTGGAGTTTTAGCGGCGCTGCGCACGGTTGCAAGAGCATCGCAGGAGATCCCCACGCAGGTGGGGGTTCTTGATAGTGAGAGCCTAAGCTGGCTGGTCAACTATTATCTGGCGCATGCCCTCATAGAGCAGGTTAAGCGAGATGACCGAGATCCAACTTGGCTGCTGACGGCATCTCGCAGTCCTTATCTGGCGCCAGGCTCGGTTTTGCAGAGCGGACCTCGGCTCTATGTTCTTAATGCCATGTTCTCCTTCGGCGGGTTGTCGGGAGAGCAGGTAAGGCTCTACCGGCGTAAATGACGGCTGTCGTATTCGCCGTCTAGGGAAAGGGAGAACGAGAGGGCTCGGAGCCTGCCCTGCGAGTGGTGTAATCTTTCCTATTGAGAGGATTTGAAGTAAGGTGCAGACCAGGTGCGACCTATGATACAAAGTTTTTCAGCACCTATCGAGAAACAAGAGTAAGTGTTGTCGTCTATGGATAGTGCAGATTCATCTCTACTTAACGCTAAGCGCGTTCTGATTACGGGCGGAACTGGATCGTTTGGACATTTCATGGTCCAGCGTTTGCTGACGACCAGTATAGCGGAAGTCCGCGTCTTTAGCCGAGATGAGAAAAAGCAGTTCGACATGCGCAAGCAATTCGCCGCTTCACCCCAGGTTACCTTTATGATTGGCGATGTCCGGGATGCTGCTCAACTTGACCGAGCTTGTAGTGGTATTGACATGGTTTTTCATGCAGCAGCCTTGAAGCAAGTTCCCAGCTGCGAGCTCTTCCCCGGCGAGGCTCTGAAGACGAACCTGATCGGAGCGCAGAATTTGATTGGTGCAGCCATCGCCAATAACGTTGAGCGGGTAGTCGCCGTTAGTACCGATAAGGCTGTGAAGCCGGTGAATGTCATGGGGATGACCAAAGCCATCCAAGAGCGTTTAATTATCAATGCCAACCAGCTTTCCCATAATCAGAAGACCCGCTTTTGCTGTGTGCGCTATGGCAACGTCATGAACTCTCGCGGTTCGGTGCTTCCGCTTTTTCGTCGTTTGTTGCGAGATGGAAAGCCTTTGACCGTGACACACCCAGAGATGACTCGTTTTATGCTTACCTTTGGGGATGCAATAGATCTCGTTATCTATGCGCTTGTGCATATGCGCGGCGGCGAACTCTTCGTGAAAAAAGCGCCAGCCGCCTACATGGTTGATGTTGCCGCTGTGTTTGCCGAGATGCATGGGGCACCGGCACAGCCGATTTCGTTTATTGGGCAGTTCGCTGGTGAGAAACTCCATGAAATATTGTTATCCGATGAAGAGCTTATTCGGAGTAAGGATTGTGGCGACTACTTCGTGGTCGCGCCATGGTCAATGCCGCCGCATAGCGAGTCCCTCGGTGGTGTAAATAAAGAGTATGGCTCGCGCGATAATATCGTAGGACGTGAGGTGCTGCGGGGGCTCCTTGAGCGATCCGATCGGGAGGTGCGCACCATGCAGTATGAAGATAGTTATTTTGTTGTCTCATGATTGATTTTATTATAATGGGGGCGGGCGGGGCGGGGCGTACCGTTCTTGGCACCTGTGCGGATATATCTTCACGTGTAGGCTTTCTTGATGATAATTGTGCAGCCACGGTGGTAAACGGCGCCCCGGTTCTTGGAACCACCAACGAGCGAGGCCGTTTGCGAGGTTGCAAATATATCATCGCTTTCGGTAGCCGCTTCCAGCGTGAACGCAGTAGCGTCTTTGCGACGATGCAGGCAGAAGGATATACTTTTTTTAACGCAATCAATTCACAGGCCTATGTCGATCGCTTCGCCGTGGTTGGGCAGGGTGTCTTCGTTGGCGCGCAATCAGCGATATTACCGAATGCCAATGTCGGCAATAACTGCTACATCTGTGTAGGTTGTAGCGTCGATCATGATTGCGTTGTGGAATGCGGTACCTATCTTGCTCCGGGCGTACATCTTGCTGGTGGAGTTCATGTCGGGGAGAGCGTTTTTATTGGAATAGGGGCCGTGGTCCTTCCTTTGGTGCGGGTTGGCGCAGGTGCTGTTATTGGTGCCGGAGCCGTCGTTATGCACGATGTCGTACCCGGAGCCGTAGTCGCTGGGGTGCCGGCGCGAACTTTGCATAAGAAGGAGAGCTGAGCGAATGGATACAATCCCAATTATGCGACCGTGGCTGCCAAGTTTTGAGACACTTGCCCCGATGCTGCGGGAGGTGGTTGAAAATGGGTTGATAACGAACGGCAAGTACGTTCGGCTCTTCGAAGAGCGTGTGGCAGCATACCTTGGTGTGCGCAACTGTGTTGCGGTGAGCAGTGGAACACTGGCACTGACCATCGCCATGGGCATGCTGGAGCTTACGGGTGAAGTTATCATGCCCAGCTTCACGTTTACGGCGACGGCACATGCGGCCATCTGGAATAAACTTGATGTTGTCCTCGTTGATATAGACCCTGAAACGTTTAACATCAATCCAGACTTAATTGAGAAGCTCATCTCTCCCCGCACCAGTGCCCTCGTTGCCGTGCATATGTTTGGGAATCCATGTGATGTCGACCGCCTGGCTGAGATCGCGAACAAGCATAAGCTGCGTTTAATTTACGATTCGGCTCATGCGCTGGGCAGTCATTACCGGGCCAAGCCTCTAGCAGGTTTTGGCAATGTTGAGATATTCAGCTTGAGCCCGACGAAGATAGTGACAAGCGCGGAAGGGGGCCTTATTGCAACGAATGACGACGCGCTCGCCGAACGTTGTCGACTCGCTCGTAACCAGGGGGTGCATGCAGATTACGACTGTAGTCTTCTTGGTACGAATGCCCGCATGTCCGAGCTGCATGGTATTCTCGGTCTTGGCAGCATGGATATTATTGATGCCGCCGTGGAGAAGAAAAATGTATTGGTGGGCTACTACAGGAAGCAACTTGAGGCTCATCCCGGAATAAGGCTACAGCGCCTATTAGATTCAACGGTTCGGTCTACCTATAAGGATTTTAATATTATTATTGACGCGAACATATTCGGGATGAATCGCGATGGGGTAGCGCAGGTCTTGGCCGCACGTGGCATTGCTACAAAAAAGTATTATTCCCCGCCCGTTCATCGACAGAGCTTCTACCGCACGCGGACGCAATGCTATGATGTCGCTCTCCCCGTGACGGACTTTGTATCTTCGAATACCCTTACCTTGCCGCTATTTCCGGAGATGACCTTCGCTGAGGTTGACCGGGTATGCCAAGCTGTGGCTGCCGCAGGTGAACATGTCGGATAGTTGGAGAGGATTGCATGGGTGTTTCTAAGTGGCTCTCTGCGCTGCGTCGGCCAGGTAATGTTTCAATAGCGCTTTTACCAGCGTACAATGAGGCTAAAAGTATAGCTTCGGTGTTGGATCGTGTGGCGCCACATGTTGACGCTATTCTTGTCGTTGATGATTGTTCTACGGATGAGACGGTGAACGTTGTACGTCAGTGGGGGCAGCAGCACGAAGGAGCATATCTTGTAGCGCTGCCGCACAATGTCGGGGCGTCGGGTGCCCTGCGCGCTGGGTATGTCTTGGTGAGCTATCTGCTGCGCATTGGAGTTCTTGCTCCCGACGATGTAATTGTGGAGCTCGATTCCGATGGGCAGCATGATCCCATCTATATTCCACAGCTGCTTCAATTCTTCCGAGAGGCAAAGCCGTTTGACGTGGTGTTGACGCGACGCGATTTTTCGGTGTATCCGGCTTACAAGCGCATCGGGAATTGTGGGCTTTCGTTGATTGCTTCGATATTTAGTGACTATTGGTATCGCGATGTGGAATCAAACTTTCGCGCATCACGAGTACGAGTGTTTCCGGAACTTCTAAAATATTTCTCCGGATATCGTTATAGTGGCGCTTTTGAAGTCGGAATTATTCATGCGCTGTGTAAGCAGCGTATTCACAATGAGATGAGCGTTAACGTACCTTTTTATAGGCCAGGCGCAAGCGCGATAGATGGCTTGCATGTGTTGATGTTTGGACTTATTGCAATGCTGAGAGTTCGGCTGGGCATCGGCAGAGCCGACTTCCAGTCAGAGGAAGAACTGGTATTGAAGTACAGCGAGAGTATCGGGCCCGGATAGGTCGTCGCCCTGATCGTCATTCGAGAGTTGTCGATTCTGATCTCTTGATGAGCTGCAAGGCATCTATGGAGACGATTTCCCTCAGTGGTTTTATAAGTGCAAGGCCCACGAGTACTGGATAGAGGGCGAATGAATATCCCGGCACCCAGAAGCGTACTGCCAACAAGAGCACATAGCATTGGGCAAGCGAGAGGATAAGAAGGCTTGGCAGATACTGAGTTAGCGTCTTTTTATTCATCCATGCATATGAAGTAAGCCATGCACATGCGGGCGCGAGGAGGATGAAATCGTGTCCCCAAGCGTTGGGCGCAAAGGCGAGTGCCCAGGGTGAGAACAGGGCGAGCGCGGTGCCTATTCTGCGCACTCGCCACCCGACGCATGCGCCGACAACACATAACAGTAACTGAGGTGCGAGTAAAAGATAGAAGGGAATATGCCGAGGGAAGAGTCCGTGGACCAGACTTGGTAGTGATGCGCTCGTGATGACCATAGAACCACTCGCTTTCCAGTCGGCCAAAAAATGGGCGCCAATCTGCGGATCGAGGTACAAGGAGAGCAGCCCACACGCCAGAGTGACGAAAAAGGTAGTCGCGATGAGCGTCCAGTGACGTTGGTGGAGGGACCACATAACGACAATCGCCACAAGCGGTGCAGTAACGTGAGGTTTGAGGCAGAGAAAGAAGAGCGCTACGCCGGGCAGCACTCCTCCCTTTGTAGGACCGCAATGGTCAATCAAGATGGCCAGCGCAATCCACATAATCCATGAAGGCGACCCCCAATTGACGCCATGGATCAGCGTTCCAAAGGGCACGATCAGCATCGCTACCCAGCCAGCAGAAAAAAGCGAGCCCACGTTGCCAAGTGCCTGTTGGCGAGATCGGATTGTGAGCCATAGGGCAGTTATAGTGCCCATAAATTCTGTTAGGAGGAATATTGACTTGGCCGTGGGCAGGGTGAAGAGGCTAAAAATAAGAAAGGGCGTCAACATTGGTGGAAGCCAGAGGAGGCTGAGGCTAGGACCATTTGGAGACGGTCCCCGTGCAGGGAGGGCGTGTTCCACGAATGCGGTGCTGTCGGGCAGCGCATAGGGGTTCTGACCGCTGCGAAGCAGGTGTGCTGCTTTCCATAAGCGTGTGAAATCAAAGAGTGACTGATCGGGAAGTAGATACCAGAGGAGGAGGGTGATAATGCTTATCGCCATCCATATGCATGGATGAGAAGCGGACAGCTTGACGCATTTTTCCTGTGATTGGGTTGTTTGACTTAAGTTCATTAGTGCCCGTGGTCTCAGTGCCTTAGTTCTGCCCTTGAGAAGGCAGGGATGGATTAAAGTGATTTTTAAGTCGTAGAAAAGGATATTCAAAGTAGTGGTAGCTCAGAACGCTCAGTGCGATTGAAAGAGCGAGAGCGGCGAGGGCCTGCAATACAAAAAAAATGAAAGAGCTATGGAACCAGCTAGCCCAGCCATCTACATATCTAAAAATAGTGATCGGGATCATGTGGAGTAAATACAGACTGTAAGTGTATTTCCCTAGTTTTGTGAAGTATGACAGCCTACTCATTTTAAAGAGTGAGTTTTCGCAGTAGTTCTGTTCGATGATAACAAACGAAAAAAATAAGGCATTTATCACTTGCCCCGACGGTGACCCCATGACGTCGACGGCAAATAGCCAGGTTATTCCAAATAAGTAAGCGAGCGCAATCCACCGCCCATCCAATCTCTGCAGATTCCCTTGGATTCGGACGGAATAGGTGCATATCCAGGCAGCGATGCCGCCGCAGGCGAGATCCCCCATCGCAGAGAATGAATGGAAGATTAGTTCCGAATGTTCGGAGGGGGCGCTGTGCGCCAGACGAAACGCCACGGAAGAAAAAAAGATGATGACCATCAAAGCTAGTTGCGATGCTGAATGTTTAACTTTGAGCAGCCACGGCCAAATTGCGTAGAACTGCTCTTCAATGGCGACACTCCACTGTACGCCGAGGATCGGCGAGGGAAATACATGCATGGTATCAAAATTTGCAGCGAGAAATAAGAATGCGGTAAGGTTGCAGTGCTCTTGGTAGTTTTGCCCCAACGCGCGGACGAGGCAGGGGTAAAGACCAAACCCGAGCAGTATCACGAGGTAATAAAGAGGCCAGATGCGCAAGATCCTACGTGCGTAGAATTTCCGAATATGGATCCTGCCATGCTGTAACTGTTCGTGTAGTAATAAGAAGGTTATGAGAAATCCGCTCAGTACAAAAAAGAATTGCACGCCGATGAGCCCACTCGCACCGTTGATAGTCATTAAAATACGAGCGAATATTTGGAAATTTGATTTCGGTTCTGGAGCTAGCCACAGGAAGGAATGGAGAGAGAAGACCGCAAGGAAGGCCAACGTTCGGAACCCATCAAGGTTTTTAAAGATGATGTCTTTTTTTTGGGGGGGGGCGTTTTGCGCTGACTCTCTGCATCTCATATGGAATCATTATTTGGGTCGCAGATCTCTTGATGAATCTTAGTTATTGAACGACATGGCCACTCACTGCACGGTATCCTATGGATTGGTGTCATGTAAACTGGTTGTACCTGGGAGAACACAAGAGAGCCGTGGAACCTCAAACTTGGCGTAGAAATGCTTCATGCGCGGGGAGGTGGCATCGAGATTAACTTTGCCGTAATGTGAAAGGCATTGTTTCCCCCATTATGCCGCGGGCTCGAAGAAAAATTACCATAATTAAAAGGTAGGTGCAGGCAATACCAATTTTTATAACAACTTGAAGCCCAGCTTCCACTTGGCTAAAAAAAGGCTCGATAAGGGGGAGTAGGCATGGGAGAAGAGCAATGAACGATGCCTCGAATATCGGCCAGGGAAGCTTTATTAACTTTTGACAAAACAGATATACCGCTGCTACCAATAACATGTTGGCAAAGACGGCTCCTATTGCTGCTCCGAGGACAGATAGCGTGACAATTAGGACGAGTGTGGTTAGGAAAGAACTGGAGAGGGCGACAAGCGTTATCACCGCCAGTAGTCTGGATTTTTTCTGCTGATAGATAACGAGAACGAGATTCGAGTAAATTACCCAGAAAAGCATCGCTGAGAGAAGTACTGGAATAAATTGCGATGTTGAGTGAAATGTAGGTGAGGTTAGTAATGATACTAGATTGGGAGCAAAAAGGCCGAAAGCTATTGCCGCAGCTGAAAAGCCTGCTGTCGACAAGAGGAGCATGTCCGTAACCTGACGCCAATGTTTTGTTTGTGATAGCTGAAAGAATCGAGGGTTGTTCGATGCTGCAAATGAATTAACTCCCAGGTAGAACGGCTGTACGATATTCACTGCTACAAAATAAATGCCGGCGGCCTGTGTGGTGGTAAAATAAGAAAGCGCTATCCGATCTCCGAATCCTTTAATCCAATGCGCAAAGTTATGAGGAACTAGGGGGGTGGAGAATGAGAGCAACTCTCTTATCTTGGGTAACTTCTCCCTGGTATCTACTCTTCCCCACCAGAGTGTCAACAGTGCGGTTATGCTGTTAGAAAAAACGGCAGCTAATATGATGCTTAATGCATTGCGCTGAAAATAGATGAGAAATAAAACCGCGAGAGTTGTTGTCAGTGTGAACTGGATTCCTCCAAAAAGAGAATATTCTTTCATTCGCTCTGATGCACGAAGCTGCTCTTGTGATGTGACAAAGAAGCCCCCGAGTAGGCCAGCCATGAGGGAGAAAAAAAGATATGGGTATACGGGGATATTGAAAATAAGTTTGTTCTTTAGCCAGATGGTTAATAAGACAACCCCAGATGCCGCGAGGAGAAATACCCGCGATTGAAAATGAAGCGCAACTCGCAAGATGCTGCCAGGAGGGGACTCGCTGCGAAGAGAGAGAAAATAAACAGCATCTGAAATACCCAAGAAAACCAAAAGCGGAGCTAGTGTCGATACGGAAGCGCAAACTGACACGATCCCCAGGTTGTATTGATCAAGATAGTAAGTATAAATAGGCAGGAGCGCGCAGCTAATTAGTTTTTGTGCAATCGAGACAAAAAAATAGAGGCTTGAGTTTGAAAATCGTTTATTCAACTTCGGGACTCCAGAGATGCACGGCGTCTTGTCATGGCGCGCTTGAACTAACCCTGCTTGCAAGGTGTAACCTCTTCTCTAGGCGCACCCTGAGCGTTCTCCATAATAGAATGAGCATAGATTGAGAAGGATGAAAAAATATTTCTTGCAATAGTCCGCATAGTCCCCATGCAGCTCCTTCGAAGAAAGGTTTTCTCTCATTTTTTGGTGGCAACTCACGATAATTCGAATATAGGGCACTCAAGTAGTTTTCGGCATTTGCTGGGCCACTGAGGGTTAGTCCAGCGAATTTATAGCGAGTAATCGGAAAAACATCGATATATTTGTAGGCGGGGCGCTGGAGTGGGGTGCCAGCGCTTTTGGTATCAGCAGCCCATTCATGAAATGCGTATGTAACTCGGCAGTTGTTCGGTTCGCTTGTCAGGTAATCGAATTTCGTCAAGTAATTTTCGGTGGTAAGCAATTCCAAAAAAATAGAAGTCTCCTCCCGCAGGCCAGCAGAAATGCCATTTAGAGCGGATTTGGTACGATTTCTGTCCTCATCTATGAAGCCTGGTGAGTTGGGGAGAATTTTTGCATTTGAGATATCCAGCCCAAAGTGTTGGAATGAATGTCCGAGTCGGCGAAATCCATCCAGCGAGTTCAAAGACATGTGCATGTGGTCCAGGACATTTCGTGGAGATCTTGCATTGTGGGATATAAAAAAACGAGGATGCCATCTTGTTTCATCGATCAAGACCTTCCTTAATCTTTCGAAGCTTGCGGCAAGCACGCAAACGTCAGCATCATCATCCCAGGGAATAAATCCCTGATGGCGTATGGCACCAAGGAGCGTACCGCCATCCATCCAGTAGTTTATAGCATGCTTTTTGCAAACCCAATCAAGGAATGAAAGTAAATCAAGGAGAACGAGCTGATAACGAAGGAGCCCAGGGTAGCTCTGATATTCGCAAGTGTGATCCGCGGGCTCGCTTATCATGCTTTCTCGCCAAGTATGGCATAGTAGTGAGTATTATGCCATTTGTTGAACTTTGCCGGATATATATCAAAGGCTTCGACGTGCCGAAATCCCAGTTCTTCCAACAGTGAGATCTCCTGTTGGAGCTTCCTATATTCTGCGAAATAATGCTGGCCGACCTCTTTCGACGGACCCTCGACAACAACATTCTCTATCACGCCGAATTGATTCTTAACTATGAATTTTCCGCCCTTCTTTAGCATTCTTAGGCAGTTGCGGTATATCTCCTGCACCTCTGCTCGGTTAAAGTGGTGAAGTACTCCAAATGCGGTGATGAGGCTAAACGCCTTGTCTACAATAAAGTCTTTCAAGTCCGCATTAATTATCGTTATATTGGGACGCCTGACGATGAAATTTGAAAACTCCGGAAGAAATTCGACGCAAGTAATTTCACTGACGAGTTGAGCAATCTGGTTCACAATAAGTCCGGTGCCACTTCCTAGATCGAGCACGGTGCTGTCTGTGCATAGGTATGGCAGCAGAAAATTTACATCAAGCTGCGGAAGCGCGTGAGCATCGTTTTTTAGTTTAATATCCTCAGGAACTTTAATCTGACCCGATAGCCATCGGTAGAATTCCAAACTCTGCTTATTCTCCATTGCAACTCCCTGACGCCGACCTAACTAGGTATCTCGCGAGTTCTGTGCACGAGTCTACGAGGATCGTTGGTAAATTATGGGTTCTCGGATCGAATTTAACGCTCAATTCAGTACAGCCTAAAATAATAATATCGGGGCGATATTTGTCGTACACCAATCCCATTACTGCAGCCAGCTGCTCTGTTTGTGCCGTCGACGGAAAATCCTTTATGCTATAAATAATCTTCTCTACGAGCAATTGAATGTCCTCATCGTGGTTGAGGTATTCCATCCCAAGCGCATTAATGAAAGGTTTGTAGGTTTGCTTTTTATAAGTAATCGGCGCGCCTAAAACCATAACAGAGCGCGAGTGATCTCGAAATTGCTTCAGCGCGGTGCACGTCCTTTCAATAATATTGATGACAGGGACAGCTACTTGACGGCGAATATCGTCAATAAAAAAACAAGCGCTGTTACAAGGGATATAAACTTCATCGACCGGGTAAGATTGAAGTCTCTTTAGAGAGTCCACCATTCCAGGTACCGGGCTAGCTTCGCCGTATAAGATGTGCCGCGTGCGGCTTGGGATGTGTGGGTTGACGTCGAGTATTATCCGCAGGTGATCGCGATCAGTCGTAGCTGGAGTCAGGGCGAGGACACGCTTATAAAACTCAAACGAGGCATACGGCCCCATCCCCCCTAGAATTCCAATAGTCTTGGTCATCGTCTGCCGACTGAGTTTTTTAGAAAAAGTTTAGCTTTTGAAAAATCTCTCATGGTGTCAATATCCATAGCTCGTACGCACACGCCACGGATTGGTAGAAAACTTGCAATATGCTGATAAACGTGAAGCTTTTTATGAGCAGCGAGATGCTCACGTCGTAAGCATGCCGGCCCTAGCCATTCGTATTCGCCGCTTCTTCGAGTAAAGGAAATTACGTGCTCTTTGTCGTCGAGCCTTACATATACGGGTTCCTCCGAAGTTTTTTTTGTGAAGCCGATGAATTCCTCTGACATGGCCAGTAATCTCTTCATGTCGTCGGGGTGTACAAGGAGGTCTCCATCGATAGAGAAAACCAAATCATGTCCGTACTGCGCGCCTAGGTAAAGACTTGCCAGGGTTTTGGTGTTGAAATAATCGTGATTATAGATGAAAAGGATGTCGTTCCTTACTTGTCGAACCACTTCTATTAGTCTGTCCGCTTCGAACCCAACTACAATACGAACATCTTCAACTTCTTTGAGCATATCAAGTTGCCAGTGAATAATCGGACGGCCCGAAATCTCGATCAGTGATTTGGTATGACCAAGTCCCAGGCGGCTTCCGATCCCGGCACAGGTTATAACAACTGTTTTAGGAATGTGCATAATCGCTCGGCAGAATATACAGCATGTGTAGCGACGCTCCTGACCGTTCGGGAGGGGGGATGAACTCCACCGAAGGCGATCGAAATATCGGACACCATCATCGCTTGCGCATCATTGTTTCCCTCCCCAATAAAAACTACGCGCTCTGCACTACGGCGGCACTGGGCCGTCACCTGCTCTTTATTTATGATCTGGTCAAGCCGAATCACGTGGTCGTCTTTTACGCACGCCGTTGATACAAAATAAGCACAGCCTAGCCTTTTCAAGAGAGGAACAACCCAGCAATCTAGGTTTTGGGTAATAACTCGGCAATTTCTCGGGTGTGTGACGATGAACGACGCTATATGGGAATTTAATTTGGTTTTTGTAATCAAGTCTCTTATCTGAGAGACTGGGAGTTTTCCTAAGACGTTCACTCTTTTGATGAAGGACTCAATGAAAGGTACTTTTCCCTCTATCGTATCTTTGGTGAGCGCTTCAATATCTTCTTTAATGCCCGGGAAATTCTTAGCAATTAGAGGAAGTGTCTCCTCCTCGGTGACCGTTCCGTCAAGGTCGAAAAGAAAAAGAGTCTCTGCTATCTTTGTTTTAAAGCTACTTGCCACATTGTTGAAGATACCCTTCTTGGAAAAACAAAACAACTAGCAGGCTGCCTCCGAGGTTTATTACCTGTGGCGTCGTTCACTCTAATAAGGCAGCTTATAATATCAAATAATGCTGGCTGTTAATATTTATAGGGTCGAGAAGACTCTGGAACTGGTCAGGTAGGTAGCTGTTTTATTATTGACCCATTTTTTCTAACTAATTAGCACTATTGATGGGGGCACCATATACGCAATATTTCGCACGGAGACGCACCGATCGCCCGGAAAAATACGGAGCGGAATGTGCCTGCCTTCATCACGCAGTCTCCTATAGGACTCCGTGGTTCCATTGTGCCTCTTGGTGTGAAACATACTGCTAAAAATGCCAAAAGTGCTGAATGGTTACCATTTTTTTAGACGACAAACCGTATCGAATTTTACTTTTGGGTCTCGGATGAAGCACTATCGCTTGGTCCGACTCGGCGCATGTCATAGTTTGCCAGAAAGGATAGGCACCATACAGCGGGCTTTGTGCCTTTGCTCTTGAAAACAGCTACCTATTGACTTAAACTTGGTAACAGGTTTTTCTACTTGCGTAATCAGTCAGATTGTATATCACCTTTAGATGAGTCTGCTTCTCGGATTCAAGGGCACAATGCCGAGGTTTTTTTGTACCTATCTTAATATAAATTACCTCTCTCGTGGAATTGCGCTCCTGCATTCTCTGCATGCTGTGGTAGGCGATTTCATGTTGTTGGTGGTGTGTTTTGATGAAACATCTCTTGCAGCGTGCCGTGCGCTGAACGATGAAAGACTTCAGAGCGTATCTATCGACTCGGTGGAGCAGGCTGTTCCTGCCTTGTGCGAGCTAAAATCGGTGCGTTCAGCAGTTGAATATTTTTTTTCGGCAACCCCGTGTGTTATCGATTATGCCCTCGAGTTCTTTTCAGAGGCTCAGCTTATTACCTACCTCGATGCGGATCTTTTTTTCTTTGCCTCTCCAGAGCCCATCTTCGCAGAGATTGGGGATGCCTCAGTTGGAATTATTGAGCACCGTTTTTCGGGGCGTAATGAGCATTTAAATAAGTTTGGACGCTTCAATGTCGGTTGGGTTTCTTTTCGCCGTGACGGTGATGGTCTCGCTTGTTTACAGTGGTGGAAGGAGAGCTGTCTTGAGTGGTGCTTCGATCGACTCGATGGCGATCGATACGCCGATCAGAAGTATCTCGATCAGTGGCCGACGCGCTTTAACAAAGTCAGAGTCATTGCGCATCAAGGGGCTAACGTAGCACCTTGGAATATGGAAAATCTTCCACTCTCAAAGACGGCCGGGCAGTTGGAGGTGGGGCGCTGGCCGCTTATTTTCTTTCACTTCCAAGGTCTTCGTCAATTGACCTCAAAGATATTTAATAGTGGGGTCGGGCGTTATGGCGTAGCCCTTGATGCCTCGTGGCGCACGCTGGTATTTGAGCCGTATGTTGGGGCATTAATTGACGCCGGTGCCTTGTTACGAGATTGTGCGCCGCATGCCTCTGCCGCGACTACGAGCCGTGTTCCTCAGCCGTTCTCAAATCGCCTTGTGGCCGTTGTTTATAGTAGCTACAATCGTGCGCGGTCCGCGTTACGTCTCGTGCGTGATGCGGCCCTATTTAGGGCGTTGGTGCGAGCCCACAAATCTTCTTAATGGAGACGATTGCGTGCAGTGGCGAAAGATTCTAAGGCCGTTTGTCCCTCCGCTTTTATGGCAAGCTGGCCGTCTTCTTATGGGCGAGCAGGACTCGCTGCGGTTTTATGGCCCCGTTGCTTCATGGGAGGATGCCCTCGGTCGTTGCGCAGGGTATGGCTCGCCGCTTATTCTTGAGGCTGCCAAGCAAGCGCGCTTAAAAGTTGAGCGGGGGGAGGCAGCATGGGAGCGTGATGGGGTTGCCTTTTCTTCCGGCAATCCACCGTTTCCGCTTTTGTGCGCGATCCTTGTGGCATCATTAAACATCAAGCACCGCCTCGTCGTGCTTGATTACGGCGGTGCGCTTGGGAGTTCCTACACACAGTGCCGACATTTTTTAAAAAATTTACCTGAGATATTGTGGTTAGTTGTGGAACAACCGCACATTGCGCAATGTGGACGTGAGCTTTTTGAATCATCCTCGCTAAGGTTTTTTGACAGCATTGAGGACGCTAGTCGTGCTGCAACCCCGGACATTGTCGTTCTCTCAGGCGTGCTTCAGTATCTTTCGCGACCGTATGAGGTGCTTGCAACACTAGTCAAGCTTCGGGCCTCAGTACTCTTTATTGATCGCACATCTTTTTCAACTTCCGCAGATCTGCTTACTGTGCAACTGGTACCAAGCGTGCACTCGGCGATTAGCTACCCTTGTTGGTTCCTTGATCAAGGGGCAGTACTTTCCATGGTAGCGGAGCAATATCTTGCATTAACTACTTTTGATTGCCCAGAGGGATTTTATAGCAGGGCGAGGCTTTGTGCGCACTTTCGGGGAATACTTTTTAGTCTAAAGAACTATTCGCCGTCTGAGAAAGCATAGTTATACAAGAGTTTTAAGATGGTTCTAGGTGCATGCCAGTGTCAGTTATCGACCGAATGGGATGACTTGACTCGTCCGTGGAGCGTTCGCAACATTTGCTTGGTTTGTGTGCACCCTTCGTAGCATTTGAGAGCTTGTCGGTTAATGAATTGGTGTATTAGGAGGCTATGAGAAACTCCATTTCATGATTCTCCTCACCACTCTTGCAGTCCTCCTTGTGTGGAAACACTAGGTCTTTCATTAAGAGAACGGCGAGGAAACCGAATATTTCAGGGGTCCCCGCTAATCTAGTTAGTTTTGTTGATGAATTCAGTGCTTGAGATAGTCAGTATTAGAAGAAGGAGATCCTTGGTTATCTTGGCATGCCCTTGGCGATTCATGCTAGGCTCCTTGCGCTTAGTAGGTACGATAGTAGTGTGGAGCATTGACGAAGGTGGAAGATCAGGGAGGAGTGGGTTTGGGCATTCGAGTTGCGGCACGGCGTCGTTTACTCTTTGTTATCCCCACATTGGGGTGTGGCGGGGCCGAGCGCATCTCGGCATTACTGGCTAATGCCTTTGCCCGCCGTGGTATGGTTGTTCAGATCGTTAGGCTGGACCGAGGGGCTGATCCAGTGTTCGTTAATCTAGAGCCAGAGATAAAGGTGCATGCCCTTGGCTTATTGAGCGGTTGGCAAACGATATTCCGGTTACCAGGGGCATTATTGAAGCTGCGCCGGCTCCTTCGGCATTCTGATTGTGTCATCTCTTCGGTTACGGGCGCCAGCGTACTTTCAATCCTCTCTCTTGTCGGGAGTCGTGTGCCGGCGGTCATCATCGATCATTCGCACCCGAGCTATTACACGCGCCGGATTATACATCGTCTGGCCCGTTCTCTGTTCTACCGCAGGGCTAATCGCATCGTCGTACTTACGGAGGAGTCAGGCCGAGCACTTAAGCATCTTGGGGCCCGGGTCTTGGTCATCCCGAATCCTGTTGAAGTGGATTCTATAGAGAGGCAAAAGGGAGAGGCTCTCAAGCTTGAGAGAATCTCCTCGGTACGCATCGTCGCCATGGGGCGACTTGTCCCAGTCAAGGGATTTGAACGTCTTCTTACGGCCTTTGCCACGGTCGTCGCCCATCATCCAGCAGCGGAGTTGGTAATTTGGGGTGAGGGGCCGATGCGGACAGAATTGGAAAGTCTTTCAACTCGCCTTGGCATCTCCGCACGGGTGAGCTTTCCTGGCGTAACCAGAAACCCAAGCCTTGAGCTCGCCGCGGCTGATATCTTTGTTCTGTCTTCCTATACGGAGGGCTTCCCCGGTGTGCTGTGCGAAGCCATGGCCTGTGGAACAGCCGCAGTAAGCTTCGCCTGCCCGGCTGGCCCAGCTGAAATTATTCAGCACGAGAAAAATGGTTTGCTCGTCCCCAATGGGGATGTGCAGGCGTTGGTAGGTGCAATGGATCGGTTAATCATGGATAAGGAACTGCGTGCTCGGCTAGGGCATGAGGCTACGAGGGTAGTGGTGGAGTATTCGTTGGATAAGATTGTCGCCCGGTACACAAGCTTAATCGATGAGGTGGACTGCGCTGGCTAAAGAATTTCAGGTTTCTCACTATGCACTTCTTAAGACTACGCAAAATACCAAACGGCCCTCTGCGCATCGAAATTCAGAGCACTGCTGAAGGCACCAGAATTGTTAAGCTATTTTCGTCTGAGATGCAGGCACCCTCATTGGTTCATGAATTTGAGACGAAATATACAGTTGAGCTCATTGAAGCTCTTTTAAAGACTCATGGAGCTGCGTCTCTTTGGGATGAAATTCGGCGCGATGAGGACCCGACGCATATTCGGCGTCGCTTGGGGGCCTTGATTGAGGCGCATGGAATTGTCCCCTCAAAAACACATCGCATCTTGGATTTTGGATGTGGGGCGGGAGCCTCAACCCTAAACCTATCGCGTTTTTTCCCGAGTGCTGAGGTAATCGGTATTGAGCCACAGCGCCAGATGATAGAAGTTGCAAGGAAACGCGCTGATTTTTGGGAGCTCTCAAACATCTCTTTCTTACCTTCTGAGAGTGACACAAAGTTGCCCGAGGTGAGGGGCCCTTTTGATTTAATTCTTCTCAATGCTGTTTATGAGCATCTACTTCCCGATGAAAGGAGGCTCCTTTTGCCTCAGTTATGGAGGGCTCTTCGTCCACAGGGAATAGTTATAATCACCGCGACCCCTCACCGCTATTATCCATTTGAAATTCATAGCACAAGCCTTCCTCTTATAAACTACCTGCCGGATTCATTGGCCTTCCACTGTGCCAAGAAATTCTCCCGAAGGGTATGCGGAGATCCGACATGGGAGAGCCTTCTCAAGGGGGGGATTCGTGGTGGCACGCCTAGAGGAGTGCTTGCTCACCTTACTGCAGGCAATTTGCAGGAGGGGGAAATTCTTGTGCCACGCGGAGAGAATATAAAAGATAGTGTGGACCTCTGGTGGTCGGCGACAGATCCATTGAGAAGCAAATTTCAACGCCGAGTGGCTTTTGTAATCGGAAAAATTGGAGGCATTTTCGGTCTTGAACTGCTTCCTAGCTTGGAAATGGCTATAAGAAAAGTTTAGGGTGCTTATAGGAAGAAGAATAAAAGACCCCCTAGGATTTCGTCTTGTCCCCGGAAGGTGCATAGCAATTCTCCCGCACATTCCTGTTCTGGTGTATCTGTCTGACGAGCAGATTTAGATACGGTGCGATGAGAGAGGCTGCGTAACGGTTACACGGGACGGCGCACCTAATTAATTTCGTTGCTTTGTGTTAGCATGCGCCTATGGGGAATGAGGCTGCAATGCTATGCTGCTTCCAAGGTGACTCAGCATGTGAGACGCCCCACGAACATTCTTTAAGGATAACTATGTCGCCTACCATCAGCGTCGTGACTGCCTGCCGGAACGCGGTTAGCTGTATTGATCGAGCGATCTGCTCAGTTGAAGCGCAAGGTGTGGCCGGGGTTGAGTACATTGTCATCGATGGTGCCAGCACTGATGGTACGGCGGAGATAATAAAAAAGCATGCTTCTTCTATTGCCTATTGGGTGAGCGAGCCGGATCAGGGTCTGACCGATGCCTTGATTAAGGGGTTTAGCCGGGCGACAGGGGATATCTTATGCTGGCTAAACGCAGATGATCACTTTGAAGCAGGGGCGTTTAAGCAGGTACTGTTTGCTGTCGAGAGAGCGCCGGATGCGGTCGCTTGGGTCGGGGCGGCCAGGCGCAGGTCAAAAGGGGGCCGGCCAAAGAGGGTAGCAACACCCGCTCTTGAAGGGTTCCCTGGGCAGGGGGTGTGGTGGAAAGAGGTGCGCATTCCACAGGCGGCGTGTTTCTTTTCAGCTGCAGCCTATAGAAAGGTAGGTGGTTTAGATTCGCGTTTTAACCTGACGATGGACCTTGATCTTTGGCTGCGGTTGGCGAAGGTGGGACGGTTTGAGGCCATCCCCCAGGTGCTGGCTAATGTTACGATCGATGATGGGACCCTGTCTGGGCGTGATCCGGCCCTTACCATGAGCGAGGCGATTAGCGCTTACTGTGTTAACGGGCACCATCAGCTCGCAGCGCGGCTTTTTGAGCACTATGCGCGCCATGAGTACTGGAAGCAGACTTTGTACCGTAGCGGGCCGGTAAAGGCGCTTCGGGGGTGGTTGGAGCCGGAGTAGCTGATATTAAGCCGCAATTCTTTCAAGTTGCTTCAGGTGGGCGTATTTGGAGCTGTCAACTTGGCTAAGTTCCCACTGTTTCTGCATATTGAGCCACATCTGCGCGCTGACCCCGAAAACGCGACCGAGTGCCGTAGCCATTTCAGCAGATACGCCTCGCTTGCCTCGGCAGATCTCGTTAATTTTTGCCGGATCCACCCCAAGATGACGGGCTAGTTTTAATTGTGAGGCGCCGCAATCCTTAAGCCAATCCTGCAAAATCTCGCCAGGATGAACAGCAATCGGGAAATCCCCGTTTAAATCCTTCTTCGTCATAAAATTCTTCCTTAGTGGTAGTCTGTAATCTCAACTCGATCGGCATCCGCTCCGCTCCAACGAAAACAGATTCGATACTGGTCGTTTATCCTTATAGCAAACTGCCCCTTGCGATCCTTTTGCAATGAATGCAGGTTTAACCCAGGCGCTTTTTTTAAGTCAGCCAAGGACGTTGCGGAAGCCAGTACAAATAACTTCTTTCTTCCCATTCGATGTAATACTTCGGGCAGCACTTTACGTGATTCCTTAGATTGCTGTCTAAGCGCAATATCCTTGGTTCCAGAATCGTAGTAGGACCTGATTGCCATATTGACAGTATGGCACATTGGGCCAATAACCTCAAGCAACAATTGTGCCTTTACGCCCTCTGTCATCCCGAAGAGCGCTAGCGACGAGCGGCCTCCGTCGTTGGGGGCGACGGAGGCCGCTCGTCGTTCTCCCCTTTTTTAAGGCGGTAAGTATTAAGACTCGCCTGCACCAGAGGCAGCAATCGCTGCGCGGTATCGTTATGCCCTTTTATGTTCCAATGTCCATCGATGCGATAATAGAGATCGCTAGCCTCTGGTTTCGAAGGCAGGCGCACCAGCGCTATTCCGAGGGCGGCAAGGCGCTGCTCAAGGATCTTAGCCCGCTCACCTTCTGCGCCGACACAGGCAAATACCACAGGCCACCCATTCTTTTGACAGAGGGCTAGGGGCCTGTCCTTCAAGTTCCTTCATGTGGTCGTATTTGGAACTGTCAATTTGGCTAGCTTTAATTGTGATGCACCGCACTCCTTAAGCCAATCCTGCTCAGCGCAAGAGTTCCTCGGTGGTGATAATTCGATCAAAGTATGCACCTTGAGCCATCTCTTTGGAAACGGTGCCCGCGCTTATCAAAATGCGTTGCAGAGAGCAGTTTTTGGGGAGAGGGAATTCGGCGAAACGATCAAGATGCCCAACTATAGCTGTTTTGCATACTATTTGGGTAGTAATAGTTATATCGTATGCCCAAATACTGTCTTAGATTGTCATATTTGGCGTGTCTGTATATTCACGTGTGCGGGAAATGTTAAAAATAGTTTATAAAAACAAGTAGTTAAGGCTTAATCGAGTAACTGCTCAATGACCCCGGGCGGAAGTGCCCAGATCCTAGCCCTGGTCTTGATTCTGGCCTAAGTCATAGTCGTGTTCTTGGCCGAAATCATTGACCAATTGATCATGACCAGGATTTAGGACCAGGACCAAAGCCAAAACCAAGACTGTAGTACCCGGGGTTATTGAGCACTTACCAAGAATCGCTCTAACCAATTGATCATACATGTCTTATTTGAACGTTCCGAATTTAGAAAGTGATAACTTTCTAAATTTAGAAAATGTACTATTTGCAAAATCAGCAGCCGTCAAGTGGCCCCGACATTTTTTATCCTGGTAGCGATTTATTACTAGCTCCTGTCCGTAGGACAGGAACTACTTCACGATACTCCACAAGCTGGCATAATCATCAGTCCATAGCCTAAAATCCGGCTGGGCGATGAGTGGCTGCGAAGCCTCGGCGAGTAATGGATGTTGAAAGATCGCTTCGGAACGGCTCAGGATCACGTACTCATTCTCCATTGAGCCTTGAGCCGCATCACCAGAACTTTCGGTGTACCTGCCTTCCAGGTGTAGCCTCTCTGCTGCCCGGGCGAGTACGGGTTTAAGGTCGAGGTAGAGGTTGGAGATGTGAAAAACGATGACACCGCTGGAGGTAAGATGTGAAAGATAAAGTTCGAGTGCCTCGTGGGTTACGAGGTGCACCGGGATGGAGTCTCCGTTAAAAGCATCTATGATGATTATGTCGTAGAGAGCCTGTGCACTAAGGCGCTCCATTCCCAATCTGCCGTCACCGTAAACCACCTTTACGCTAGCTGGAGTCATCGAGAGAAAAGAGAAATTTGCTTGCGCGACATCGATAATGTCCGGGTTAATGTCCCAGAAGGTAATACGATCACCGGCTTGCCCGTAAGCGGCTAGCGTTCCACTGCCCAGGCCAATGATGGCGATATCTCGGCCCTGGTTGTGGTTGAAAGATCGGAACACTCTGCCGACGCCACTTGTTGGTGCGTAATAGGTAGTTGGGCGCATCGGGTCATCTATAAATTGGATGCCGTGGCGTATGGTGCCGTGAAATAGCTCTCGTCGCCTGTGGCCTTGTCGGTCAGTTGATTCGCGTACCCTGGTGACGCCAAAGAAACTTCGTCTTGAGATCAAGTCAGTGTTGTCGCTCCCCATGCGCAGGCTAAGTGCAGTACCACCGCAGGCAAGGAGCAGAAGAGAGATCGTCGCCATGCTCCTGGTGAGTAATCCGCGACTAAAGACCTTGTCGGATTCGAGGAGCCGCAGCAGCACGAGGAGCGCGCAGAACTGAAAGCCAAGGGCGTATTCTGTATAATCAGAGAAGATATGCGGTGCGATAACCGAAACAAATAGGGCCCCCACGGCACCACCAAGGGCGGTGACGAAGTAAAAGAGCGAGAGATACCTAGCCGCAGGCTTACAGGCGACGAGCTCTCCATTGCAGAGTAGGCAGCCAAAGAATAGCGCGCTAAGGGCAGTGATGATAAGGAGTTGCAGTGACCCTCCCTGGAGGTGCAGGAGGGTCATCAAGCTAAGTGCCACAAAGTAGAGAATGATAACAATTTTGCGTTTATAGAGTGGTCGGCGAGCAAAGGTGACGACGTAGGAGAGAAGGAACAGGGCGAGCGGGATAACCCAGAGGAGGGGGATAGAAGCTACGTCTCGGCAGAGGTGGTTTGTAGTGGCAAGGAGCAGCCACGAGGAGCAAACCGAGAGAAGGAACCATTCAAAGATAATCCGTCCACAGGGACGAGCCTCGGCGATCTCTGCCGTGGAAGGCAGCGCCGCTTTGGCTGTGGTGTCGGTCTGGCGGTAGTACTGGATCGCTTGAATGACGATCATCGCCGAAAATATGGCAAAGCCCCAGGACCAGAGGATGCTCTGACTGCTTAGGTAGAGGCTCGGCTCGACTAAGAATGGGTACGATAGCAGTCCTAGGAATGATCCGAGATTTGAAAGCGCGTAGAGCCAGTAGGGCGACTTTTCTGAGCGAAAGGTATGGCGCCAGGATTGGAGCAGCGGGGCGGTCGCGGATAAGATAAAGAAAGGAGCTCCGAGGGTTCGCATCAATACCCAGAGCAGGTGAACTATCGGATCCTCCGTGCCGAGCGGACGAAGCGTAGCTTGAGGGACGATCGGTAGTGTGTAAAGCGCAGCTGCGAGTGCCAGCAGATGCAAGATAAGCTGCGTTCGCGGCCGACAAAACTTAGAAAGTAGGTAGGCCCAGCCATAACCTAGGAGAAGCACTGTTTGGAAGAAAAGCAGGCAGGTCGTCCAGACGCTGGCCACCCCACCGTACCAGGGCAGGATCCACTTGCTGATCAACGGTTCTACCAGGAAGAGGAGGAAGGCGCTTAGGAATGTTAGGGTGGGGGTCATAGTGGCTGGAAAGTTATGGCACTAGCCTTCCCTTATGCGGAAAATCAACCTTCGGCGGAGATTATCGGCCAAGCTCCGAACAGCGAGCCACGATGGCGCTGAAGTTTTATAAATTGCGGATCTGACGGTTCGGGAAGAACTGGGGTTCGGGTGCGAGGATCAAGGTACAGACACCCCACTTCAGTGGCTGGTAATGCACAGAACAGTTTCTCACTTTCCGCCTTAGCAATGGTCCAGTTCCGCCGAATAGTGACCGCATCAATCGGCATGAATAGGCTTAGCTCTGCGATCTGCTGAGGTGAGATTGCACGGTGCTGGTCGATACACTCTAGTAGTGCCTCTGGTGAAAATCCGGGGTCTTTGCCGCAGGCAGCCCAGATCAATGCGCCGACGTGCAGATAAGTCGAGTGCAGATAAAGGAGGTCGATAAAGTCCCGTGCCTCTCTTCGGCCTCCGGCGGCCAGAGTTTTATTTACGGCCACATCGGCCAGATGTAAGGCGTAACCAAAGTCAGGATCCGCTACAACGGGGAAAAACCTAAACGTGGTATCCTGCACCCACTCCAATTTAAGCGTATCATTACCCTTGGAGATAACAGCTCGGCAGAATCCGGGTTGCCTTAGAAGCCAGGTAACCAAAAACTCGTTTTGCTCCAAAGTTTTGACATCTGATTCGGCCGCTCGGAGGGTGAGCTGCTGAGAATCATGAAAAAAGTCGATATCGGCGGAGTAGCGTGGCGTGTCCTGCCCGCGGTTAATTACCAAGCCCCCAGCAACATGGCTCTCCGCTGAGCGGTTGGCTGCGATCAACCGAAGTACAAGTTTTTGAAATGGTGTTAAGGGCATAGGGAACGGGCAATTAAATAATCTTCGCGTGAGCCGTTTTTCCTGAGCGCACGGGCGATGCTCGGGAGCATCTCTTCAGAGATAACCAAATCTCTGGGCATATACCAGAAACAGCTAGCATACTTAATTCGAAACTGCTCTTTGGCAAGTGCTAGTCTTTGCTTCAAAGATAACGCTTCGTCGGCACTCATAGTTTTCATTTTAGCATGTAGAGCGATTATTGGAAACTTGGCTAGGGATACACGTAATTGCTCATCAAGTGTGGGCACTACAGTCTTGGTTCTGGTTTTGGTCCTGGTCTTAATATCTTGGTCTTGTGCCTGGTCTTGGTCAAAAAGGCCAAAAATGACCAGAAGTTAGGACCGATGGCGTTGATGTCATTGGCGATGGTGGTGACGCTGCCGTAGTGCTGCCCGCAGCCGAGGTAGCTTCCGAAAACACCGACACGGCGGCGGCGGCCTTGCAGCAGGCCAAATCGCTGCGCCAGCGCGCGCAGAGCTTGCTCGCAAAGAAAATTGAGGTCAGCGACGCCGAGGAGATACGAGTGCTCATGGGGCAGAGCCTGCAAGCCGTGGAACAGAAAGACTGGGGCTCTCTTGCAGGTTGCAACGAGCGCATGTCTGATGTGCTCTTTTATCTGGAGGACTAGGTGGATCTGTGCTGTCCGTGCTGCGCTAAGCATTTAGAGTTTGGTCAGGGATCCTCTCTTCACGTAGCAGATGTTGCGGCAGATCCGCAGCCGACTACCTGTGCGCGTTGTCGTGCCGAGTTAGCACCGATTATAGAAGTGAGGCTATACGCGGAAGCGTGGCGCTATGCTGCCGAGGCGGCTCTACGAAGCGGTGATTCGGCACGCGCACGGAGCTGTGCCGGCAAGTCTTGGGAGTTGCAGCATGATGCGCACACTGCCTGGCTATTGATGCTCGCAGGTATAATGGCGGGTCCAATGTAACTGCTCAATAACCCCGGGAGACATTCTG
Organism: uncultured delta proteobacterium; assembly: GCA_903922175.1. Taxonomy (GTDB): domain Bacteria; phylum Bdellovibrionota_C; class UBA2361; order UBA2361; family CAIXSY01; genus CAIXSY01. The sequence goes on from CAIXSY010000024.1 coordinate 64,673, forward strand.
TCATAGTCCTAGCGAGGCTACGCCTCAGACCAAGGCTCCATTGCTAACTTAAACTTCGCCGTAGACTTGGCCTTGAACTTCTGCTTGGCCGTGGCCTTTCCTTCTTTGACCTGAGGATGCCTATCAGTCGAATTCCAAGAATATGGTGAATGGGCCATGGCCATGCGGGAGTTCAAGGCCAAGTTCAAGTGTAAAATGCAACTTACCTAGTACACGTTTCAAGGGGCAAGGAATCTAGTGAGGGAAACGTCAGGCTATAGTCTCCGCGCTCTCCGCGGCTCCTGTGTGATATTTATAGTAATATTCACACAGGAGCCGCGGAGAGCGC
>CAIXSY010000025.1 GCA_903922175.1 uncultured delta proteobacterium
AGCCCCCGGCAAAGCTTGCGGATGCGCCCAAATGCCCTTATCTTGGAGAAATGTGTAGACTGCATTTAGGACTTGACCACCACGGGCACGACCACGCTCACGATATTCTTTGCCCCAAGTTATTGAGTAGTTACGTCTGGTAGACGTTTTCTACCCACAGATTCTGCGGAAGACCCCCTTTTTATAAAGGGTAGCGTCCCGAATGGCATTACGCCTAAACATAACAGGAAATAATTTAATTGGGAGAGAGCTAGCGGCACGCGAAGCGCGGCGCTCCGGCCCCAATAATCCTCACCCCTCGCATCGCAATCGAATCATGCCCCGTAGAGAAAAAGTCTTCTGCGGGAGGAAGCAACGCCTCGACTCTCACAATTGGCCACGAGGCCGCAAGCGTTGAGCTTCTCGCCGCACTCTCAAGCCGCGCTGGCGTGAGTTCCCTTGTGTTCGAGGTTAAAATAATCTCGCCTTCGGGCTCTAAGATCCGCATCACCTTCTCGACGATCTCACCCACGTCGCGCTTAAGAGAAAAAGTGCGTTTACGCCCACGGCCAAAAGATGGTGGATCTATGACCGCAATCGCCGTGCGCTTTCCACCAGCAGCAACCCTTGCCCCCTCCCGATCGAGAAAATGACGACAGTCATCACAGATGTGGCGCATCACACAGACGCGCTCACCTTGATTAAGCTGCCAATTGGCCTTGGCCCACTCAAGAGCATCGGGACTGCTATCAATCTGCGCAATCTCGGCGGCCCCACCAACCGCTGCAGCTATCCCCAAACTTCCGCTAAAACAGAAGAGGTTAAGCACCCGTTTGCCCAAAGAGTGCGCTGCTAAATATTCACGTATACCACGCGTATCTGCATACAGCCCAGCGTTTACCGATCTTTGCGGACGAACGATGAAACGGCACGGCCCCTCGGTGACAATCACTTCTGATTGGGGCTCACCCCAGACAAGTTCGGCTTCCTGACTTCGATGTTCACGCGGGTCATGGGGATGAATACGAAGATAAAAACTGCCCACGCCCCATTCCCGCTCCAATTTCTCTCGGCTCTCCCGTAGCGCACCACGTAAAGCCTCGGAAAATGTCGCCACCGAGTCACTCGGTGCCGGAAGCAGATGTGCCAAGGCCAATGCTCCGTAGCGATCTATAAAGAGCTGCGGGACACCATCTCCAGTACCATCGAACAGGCGACACACCGCATGCTTCTCACGCAACGCCGTACGCCGCTCAAGCGCCTGACGGCAGCACTGCAGAATCTTTTCCTTCCCACTAATCACTTAACAAGCTCGGCAAGCCGTAGTCCTTCACGTTGCGCCACTAAACCCAGGCGCTCGTCGAAGCAAACAAATGGTAAGCTGCTAAGGCTTAATTCGTTGGCACTAAGAACGGCCGCCAGCTGCAGAGCATCTGCGGAGCGCAGGATATGTGTGCGCAGCAGGCGCTTCGCTATCTGTTGCAACTTGGCACTAGGCTGTATCTCATGCGCCTCATGCTGCAGTTCACCCAAACGTTCGAATGCGGCCTGTTCCTCGCTCCTGCCCAAAGCCCCTTCGCCAACAAGACGCGCAATGGTGCCCGTGCACTCAACATCACTCCCCCACCACAACATCACCAGCGGGTCTTCCTTATATAAACTTTGAGCCTGTGAGGTGCGCCCCTGCTGAATCAAAAGTGGCACAATGGCTGAGCTATCCCAGAATTTCATAGTTGGTCTCCGCGCTCCTCATTTAAGGCGCCAGCGATGTCGGCGCCGCCTATGGCTCGCGGCGGAGGCGACAAGAGAAGTTTTGCTAGTACCCCGCCACCACGCAATATCGCCCCAGCACGATCAAGCAGATCGAGTGCCGATCGCGACTCTGCGCTATCTGATCCTGACATGGAAACGGGGGATATCTTGGCTATGGGCGAGTTGCGATCATAAACCATAACAACGGTACCAGCTTGCACCATAGCTAAGACTCTACTTAGAGACTGCTTAATTTCACTGATATTAAGTCGTTTCATATATACATTATAGACACATCATACAGACCTAGACAACCTTTACATTATATACTAATAGCACCTTTTCATATGCGACCGAGAGTTGTACGCTCTTCGGAAGAGTCATTAGTAAACATTCGCAACTACTCGCCCCTATGCTAGAAGACTCGACGAGGCTGACGTCAGGGGTCGGCGTTTTACGTCGACTTGACGGTGCTCGCCGGAGCCCGGTGTTGGCCGTTAAACGTCGGCGTTATCCGATTTTTTTTATGAGGGGCGAGCAGTTACGCCTAAACTTCTATAATCCTAGCGCTGCTAGCAGCGTTGCGCCGTTATGCCGCTACCCATAGAGTCATTCCTCCCTGCACTGCTCTCAGCCATCGAGTCAAAGGGTGAAGTGGTGCTCCAGGCTGAACCAGGAGCCGGAAAGACGACCCGCGTTCCACTTGCTTGTCTTGAGGCATCCTGGCTTAAAGGTCAACGCATCATCATGCTCGAGCCACGCCGTCTGGCCGCCCTCGGCGCGGCCCACTATATGGCCTCGCTAATCGGCGAGCCGGTTGGTCAGCGCGTCGGCTACCGCATCCGTGGTGAAAGAATGATCTCCAAGTCCACCCGCCTTGAAGTGCTCACCGAGGGGATCCTAACACGCATGCTGCAAGAGGATCAGGCCCTGGGTGGCGTCGGCATGCTCATCTTCGATGAATTCCACGAAAGAAGCATCCATGCCGACCTAGGCTTAGCCTTGGCGCTTGAAGCCAAGGCCACACTTCGCCCCGACCTCAAAATCGTCCTAATGTCAGCCACCCTCGAGAGAGAAGCCGTGGCAAAGATACTACCGCAGGCAGAGTGCCTCTTCTGCCCCGGACGAACATTCCCCGTAGAGACGATTTACGTTGAGCCCAACGCCCGCCTGCGTCTCGAGCAACACACCGCCGAGGTTATTAATCGCGCGCTGGTACGCCACAGCGGTGATATCCTCGTGTTTCTTCCCGGCCGGGCTGAAATAGCACGCTGCCAAGAACACCTTCAGCAGCACCTCGATCAACAAAGTTCAACGGCGACAACGCTAATCGTTGCCCTCTCATCGGAGGTTGGGCTTGACGCTCAAAAACGGGCGTTGGCCCCTACTCCCGCCGGGAAACGCAAAGTTATACTTGCCACGAATATCGCCGAGACAAGCCTGACCATCGACGGCATCGCTGTGGTGATAGACTCTGGCCTGATGCGCAGCGTGCGCTTCGACACGGCGCGAGGCATGTCGGCACTAACGACCACCAAGGTCAGTCAAGCCTCGGCCGAGCAGCGCCGTGGTCGAGCTGGCCGACTTAGCCCGGGCGTGTGCTACCGCCTCTGGAGCGAAACTGAACAGGCGAAACTCCCCGCCTATTATCCAGCCGAGATCCTCAACGCCGATCTCCTGCCACTGGCCCTAGAGCTTGCCCTTTGGGGAACGAGAGATGCCGCATCGCTGCGCTTCATTGATCCCCCTTCACCAACTTCACTTGAAAGTGCGCGCCTGCTCCTGCACCAGCTTGGCGCCCTCGACCACGAGATGGCGATTACCGCGCATGGACGGCAGATGGCAACACTGGCCATTCATCCACGTCTAGCTCATATGCTGATCAGAGCCAAGACCCACGGTGCTGAGACAGCAGCATGCGACCTAGCTGCGATCATTGAAGAACGTGATCTGCTGCAGGGGGAAACCGCTGACGTAACACTCTCACAGCGATTTTCGATCCTGCAAGAATTTAAAAAAAGCGGCAGATGCGGGGCCAAACTTTCCGGACTACTGCGCCGCATTAACGAACAGTCCGCACGCCTGCGAGGCCTCACCGGAATCAGCAGCGCCACCGCCAGCGCGCCTACGGTCGGGGTGCCAAATATCGGAGTGCTCTGTGCCTACGCCTATCCCGACCGAATCGCCCGTCGTCGCGACGACAGTGAACGGCGCTACCTGCTTTCAAATGGCGCCGGTGCCGAGCTTCCGCCGCAGAGCATGCTCGCCCGCTCACGCTTTCTTGCTATTGTCGGGCTCGATGCTCGCGCCGCTCACTCACGTATCCTTTTAGCAGAGCCGCTTAGCGAACAGGATATTGAGACTAACTTGAGTGACCTTATCGAAGAACGCAGCTCGGTAACGTGGGACATGCAGCGCGAACGCGTCGTTGCCCATCAGGTCCACGCCTTGGGCTCTCTTGTCCTTTCAGAAAAACCTCTCGAGGAGGCAACTGGGCAATCATCGATCATCATGCTCAATGCCATCCGCCATATGGGGATTGGGGTCCTTCCCTGGGATAAAGAATCGCTCTCGCTGCAGCTTCGCTCAGAGTGGCTGCTCCGCCAGAAACTAGTACCAGAAGCGTGGCCTGACCTAGGCGAGGAATCTCTTCTAAACACACTTGAAGAATGGCTTCTGCCGTACCTTGACGGGATCACCTCCAAGGCTGCCCTAAGTAAGCTGTCTCTGGCTCAGATCTTGCGCGCGCTATTTACCTACGAGAACCAAAAACGGCTCGACTCCCTCGCTCCTGTACAGATCGATCTTCCGAGCGGGAAGCAGGCCTACATCGACTATGAGCGCGGCGACCCTCCCGTACTCGCCATCTACCTTCAAGAGATGTACGGCCAAAAAGACACACCACGTATCGCCGGGGGCAAGGTGGCGCTGCTGCTTGAGCTCCTCTCCCCTTCTCGGAAACCACTACAGATTACCAAAGACTTGGCGAGCTTTTGGGCGAATGCCTATAGTCAGGTACGTAAAGAGATGATCGGACGTTACCCCAAGCACTTCTGGCCCGAAGATCCGATGGCGCATGCTCCAGGGACGAGGAGAAAAGGTAACTGCTCGCCCCTAATCGGCTAAGGCCCTGTTAATTAATAAAGGTGTCAAGTTGCGCTCAGATTTAGGTCAGATTTGAATTTTCGGCTCCTCAGCAGAATCTGTGGGTGAGCGGCGGCTCTGGTAATTCGCTAAGCCTTTGATAGGGCATGGTTTTTAGGGAATTGGCGGTGCGGAAGCCGCATGATTTTCTGATACTCGCTTTAAGTTTATTATTCATGCCTCTACAGCACCGAGTGATATTCGACCCCTAGGCGGGACTTCATTACTTTGCGACACCATTGGTCGAGGAAATTGGCTGCAGCTCCGGGGTAGACGTAATCCGAGAAGAACTGGAATTCTTCCTTCAACAGACAAGTCAGGTCTACCTAGAGCCTGTCCGGAAAGACCCTGTTTTCTAAAAGCTACTTTTCTGGAGAACGAAAAGCGGCAAGAAATTAAT
>CAIXSY010000026.1 GCA_903922175.1 uncultured delta proteobacterium
AAATGCCCGACTCCGGCTTGCTGTATAATACATTGCGAGAGGGCTAGCGCGGAGAAGCCGCGCTAGAACTCCGAGCAATTGTACACAATCCGATACCCGCACATCTGGCTACGGCAAAGCACCTTGCATTTCTCCTGCTGCAGCCTGCCGCCACACACCGGGCAGCATTCGGCTCCAGATTCAGACGGAGAAGACTCCCCCGAGGAGCAAGCCTGGTCTGGGGAGGGCGCCGATACGCTAGGCTCATTACTCTCTTCTTCCATACAAACACTCCAATCAACGAGCGCTAGGTGTCTTGAACAGAGAACGCATAAACCGCGATGACCAGCGACCAAGGTTCCTAACTATTTTCTGAACGTGACACCATTGCCGCCAATCCCTTGGGACGACATTGTTTTCGCCAATCATCCTTCGTCACCACTTTCCAGTGCACAAGCTTCCCCAACCACCACTCTTCAACTATAAGCAAAACTGAACTCATGCTCAAAAATCCCCGATGGGCAAGAAAGCCAGCGGCGCGCGACCAGTCCTGAGCGAAGTCGAAGGAAGCGCACCGCTAAACCGTCCCCACCACCCGCGCCGGAACACCGATCGCCACAGCTCCGGCAGGGACATCTCTCTTGACCAGCGAATGCGCCCCTACAATGGCGCGCTCTCCAATGGTAACGCCATCGAGTATCAGCGACTGCGCCCCGACCCAGGCATGCGCACCAATGCTCACCCCCCCCTTGATCTCCATCTCCCTGGAGATAAGAGGCATAGACTCATCCCCCGGCTGGTGGTTTCCTGGCCCGATATAGGAGTATGCCGCGACGAGTGTACTTTCACCAAGAACGATCGACGATTGTGTGGCGATACGACAGTACGAGCCGATGTTAACTCCATTGCCGATCTTGATATGCCCACCCTTGGCAGCGATGGTCGTAAAGCGCCCGATACTGACATGATCACCGATGCTAAGCGACGCGTCGTTACCACGAACATCAAGCGCGGCATAATCATCGACGAGCACCTTGGACCCCAGGCTAATGCATTTCGGATTACGAATCATCACCCCGCGACCAAATGCCGGACGTTTTCCGCAGGCGGCAAAAAGTGATGGATAGAGAAGCGTACGCAGCCCAAAGCCAAGCAGGCCCGAGAGATTGGAGCAGAGCAACTGCGAGATCTCGTACCAGCTCAAGAAAACTAAGGATGCATCGCCAACCGCCAACTCCCTATAGACGGCGAAGGCTGACTTTGAGGGATCAGAAAACTCCGCCTGCTGTCTCGTCATTGCAGGTTTCATTGCCGGCTTCACCGATCCCTCCTCCTCGATGGTCATACGACTCCAATGAATTTAGCCGCGCGCTGCAGAGCGATTATGCTCATCGCATCCTTAATCTCACTGCGATCGATCATCGCCAAGCACTCACCCAGCGCCACTTTTTCGATCTGAAGCTTCTCGGTCACCTCGTGCGCCGTAGCCACTTCGCTAAAATCCTGCGCTATATAGAGATAGGCCCGCTCATCGGTGAAACAGTTGCTCGTATGCACCTCTCCGCCGAGTTGCTCGAAGCGCAGCGCCACCAATCCTGCCTCCTCACGTAACTCGCGCTGGGCTGCTTCGACAAGACTCTCGCCCGCCTCCCGCCCGCCCTCGACGATCTCCCATGAGTACTCGTTCACAGGATAGCGGTACTGACCGACGAGGTAGACTTCGTTATTGGGCGTAAGCGCCACTACCCCGAGCGCACCGGGCGCCTGCACCACACCATAGATCCCTTCACCGCCAGCGGGAGTTATGACCGCATCCTCGCGCACAGATATCCAGCTGTTCTTGTAGGCGATCCGCGAGCGCAGCGTCTTCCAAGGATTGCCGCCAAAATCTTCCATCGCCGAATCACTCCATATTAGTCTGATAGGCGCTCCACAACGGTTTTGCTGCAGAGCCGAACTGACCATCGGAGCGATCAATAATAGCAGCAAAGCCGACCACGATACCACCGGCCTTAGCCACGATATCAGCCGCTTCACCCATCCGCCCCCCACTGTGCACGACGTCGTCGACGACAACGACCTTGCGCCCGAGAACTGCGGGTCCTGTCAGATCTTTTTGGGTGGTGAGAATAGCCACCTGCTTACCACCAGCCACCGCCGCGGCAAAAAGGATCCCAGTATAGGCGATGCCCACGGTCATATCGAAGGCTTCTTCTACCAAGTCGCCTGTGGCCTCGGCTGCAAGCCGCGCCAGCTCGGCTGGGCTTAGGCGAATGCAGTCGTAGAAGACAGTGCAAACATCACCGCTCGAAATTTTTTGCGGCTTAGGATAACGAACAGTAACGCGCTCGACAATAGTCTTGGTGGTGTCGTCCATAGTGAGTGTTGTAGCACAGGAGGAGAAGAAGAGGAACTCCGCCTACGTCATATCCAGATTGAGCTTAGTCTCAATTGGCGGACCGCCCTTTGTCGAGTTTGGCTTTGGCGCCTCCGCCACAGCGCCGGGCGCCTTCTCTTCAAAGCCGCCGCCACCTTCTTCGGCCAGTTTGATGCGTAAGCGCAGGTTGTTGGCGCTATCGGCATTACGAATGACCTCTTCGTAGGCAACTCGCCCGGATTTATAGAGGTCGAAGAGCGATTGGTCGAATGTCTGCATACCGAAGTTGGTGCTCTTCTCCATCGCCTCCTTCAGCTCCGTCACGTCGCCCTTATGGACCAGGTCTTTAACACGCGGACTGTCGAGAAGTATTTCGGTTGCCGCCGCACGTCCGCCGTCATCGGTGCGCACGAGGCGCTGGCTGATAATCGCCCGTAGATTAAGGCTTAATTGAAGATAGATCTGTGCATGCCTAGCGGGAGGGAAGAAATTCATAATCCGCTCCATCGCCTGATTGGCATTATTGCTGTGCAGCGTAGCCAGGCACAGATGCCCGGTCTCGGCAAAGGTAATTGCCGATTCCATCGTAACCGTATCGCGAATCTCGCCGATGAAAACTACATCCGGTGCCTGACGCAGCGCGTTCTTGAGTGCCATTTCATAGGACCCCGTATCCATCCCCAATTCACGCTGGGTGATAATCGATTTTTTGTGCGTATGCACAAACTCAATCGGATCTTCGATGCTAATGATGTGCCCAGCGCTGTTATCATTGCGGTAGTCTATCATCGCCGCCAAGGTCGTCGACTTGCCGCACCCCGTAGCACCGACAAGCAGAACGAGGCCACGTTTGGTCATGGCCACATCTTTGAGTACCTGCGGCAAGGTGAGGTCATCAATCGTTAGAATATTCGAACGGATCTGACGCAGCACAACCCCGACAAAGGTCTTCTGCCTAAAAATGTTGACGCGAAAACGCCCCAGCCCCTGGTAGAAAAGGGCCAGATTGGCCTCGTTCGTCTCAGCAAACTCGCGTTGCTGCTTATCGTTCATGATTGAGTGAGCCATGGTTTCCGTATCCTGACTGCTCAAACAACGATTGCCGGCCGGACGAACAACCCCGTTGACACGATACATAGGTGGACAGTCCACCGTCAGATAGAGATCTGAGGCTTCATGCTCAACCATGACGGCAAGAAGTTTGGAAATATCGATCATGCGTCCCCCTCAGTTTCTTATACTATCTTTTACTATTCGGCCTGCGCTGGCTGTCCGCAGCCTCGTCAGCCTCACGGAACATATCTGCATTGCCGGTCTTCTCAATCGCCGTCTCTCGCGAAATCAGGTTGCGGTCGACAAGTTCGCGAAGATGCATCTCCAGCGTCTGCATACCGACCCCCTGCGAAGTCTGTAACACGCTCGGCAGCTGATGAATCTTGCCTTCGCGTATAAGGTTGCGCACCGCGGTGGTGCCGATCATCAGCTCCAAAGCTGCAACGCGCCCCCCGCCGATCTTTTTACAGAGTGTCTGCGTAACAATAGCCTGAATCGACTCGGCGAACATGGCGCGCACCTGTGCCTGCTGATTGGGCGGAAAGACGTCGATCACGCGATCAACCGTCTTCGGCGCGCTCGACGTATGCAGTGTCCCAAAGACCAAATGCCCGGTCTCGGCCGCGGTCAGCGCCAGCTGAATAGTCTCTAGATCACGCAGTTCACCGACGAGCACAATATCAGGGTCTTCGCGCAATGCTGCACGTAGCGCCGCCGAGAAGTTTTTCGTATGCGGACCAACTTCGCGCTGATTAATCAGGCACTTTTTCGAGCGATGCACGAATTCGATCGGATCTTCGATAGTAAGGATGTGCCCTTCTAGCTCTTCATTGACCAAATTGATCATCGCTGCCAGCGTCGTCGACTTGCCCGAGCCCGTTGGCCCAGTGACGAGCACGAGCCCCCTCTCCTTGCGTGAGATCTCGGCTAGCACGGGCGGCATACCCAGCTCTTCGAGGGTAAGAATCTTAGTCGGGATCTGGCGAAAGACACCGCCAACGCCACGGTTCTGGCGGAAGACGTTGACACGGAAACGCGCCACTTCGCCGAGCTGCATCGAAAAATCGATATCGCTAAACTCCTCAAAGACCTTGCGCTGGCTGTCACCCATGATGTCGTAGAGCATGGCGTGCGTCTGTTCGGAGGTAAGTGCCGGGACTTTTATTTTTTTCATGTCGCCATGCACGCGAATCATCGGCGGCTCACCGGCACTGATGTGCAGATCGGATGCGCCCTGCTGCACGGCAAATTGAAGCAACTGTGCGATATCCATAAGCGTCCAAGCCTCGGTAGAATGAGGGCAAATAACTAAACCTTCCATGGGCATCCGCCCACACCTATCTATCGGCAACTATCGGAAATGAGTAAACAATTTGGCGGGCTCAAAGAATGCTGTTAACGGTCTGAGATCGTTATAGATTCTTTTGGATGGTTTTTTGGTGTGGTCGAAAAAGTATAACGCGAAGGAACGAAGGAGCGAAGGTAATGGTAAATATTCAGCACGATATTATCTAGGCACGTTGTAGCCGTGGAGGTGCACAAAAGCGACAAATAACGCGGAGGATGAGGAAGCAGCGGCCCGCGACGAGCTACCCTCGGCCTGAGCTCGGGTCGAAGGCAGTCGAATCGTGGAAGCGGAGGGGAATTTCCCCCTCCGCTTCCTTCGCTGACTCTGTTTCCTCCGCGATTCTAACCACCTCCGCGTGCCTCCACTGCATCGACGCGCCCCAAATGTGCTGAATAGTTGCTAAAGAACCTTCGTGACTTCGTTCCTTCGCGTTATACTCACCTACCGAGCGTTAACCAAGATTCAGCTAGTTACCGGACTTTGTGGTGCCCCTTAGGTCTGCAATAATCCGACTAATTTTGCTATTTGCAGTCCCCCTGTGCATAGCTTAAACTCTGTCCGTTTCCTCGCCTCAGGCCAGAGACGGAGGTCCCTGCCTTTTGTGGGATTGCCTGTGTTTAGGGAGTGGCGCTTGGAAAGGGGATCGCTTGGGATGACATTTTTTTTCAGTGTCATCCGAGCGCGTCGCGGCACTACTACCGCGCAGAACCGAGCAATTAGCGAGGGAACGTTCGGCTGAGCTCACGTCGAAGCCTCCGTCGCCGGACACTTCAGTCTAGTTCGAGCTTGCACTTTGACGAGGAGAGAAAGCGCCGTGCCTCAGCGCATTACGAGTACTACCTATGGACGAAACGCCGCTCGATCTACTTCACCTCCAAGCCCACAAACTTCTAGCGCAAGACCGCGCATTTTCCACTGCGGCGATCACGGCGATTGAACCTATCGTGGGAGATGGATCGACGAGGCAATACGTACGCCTACGCCTGAGCGGCTGTGAGCACCGCTCGGCGGTGATGATGGTTCTGCGCGCCTGGAAAGATCCTCTCGGCGGGGGGCGCAACAATTTGAGCCAAGACGACACCTTCGTTGAGATGGCCAGATTCTTTGCCTCGCACAAAATCCCAGTCCCTAATCTGTACATCGACGCCCGTAAAGATAAACTGCTCCTCGTCGAGGATGTGGGAAGCGTCGGACTGTGGGAATTTGCCTTCGGCAGACGTGGTGTTAAAGATCTCCCCCTACCCTGCAGTGATCCGGTGCTGATGCTTTATAAGCGCGCAATCGATATTATCGCCCAGTTACAGAGTATCGCGCATGATGACAACTGCGTCGCCTTTCAGCGGTCCTGTACTCTCGAACAGTATCGGCGCGAGGCTTCCGAATTTGTGCAGTATTTCATCCCCGCCAAGTTATCGCTTAGCCGGAGCGAAATCGAAAGCATCTCATCTTTCCATGACACGCTCTGCCGCACTCTGATGGAGCATCCGCGGACACTCTCGCATTTCGACTATATGTCGTTTAACCTCTTCGTCGATCCCCAAGGCCAGGTACGTGTCGTCGATTTTCAAGATGCCTCGCTCAATTCCGCTGCGCGCGACGTGCTCGCCTTAATCAACGACCGCGACGTCGACTTTGCGCTCGGCAAAGAGCGTCACGCCGAGCTATTGCGCTATGCCGCAAGCGTGCTTACCTTTGATAAAGATCTGCTCGATCATTACTACCAATACCTTTTACACTGGTGCTTCAGAGTAGCCGGGCGTTTTGTCCTCCTCTCCGAAAAGCGCGGCAAGCCAGCCTACCAAGCCTGGATCCCCGGAACACTACGACGCCTCGGTCGAACACTTGCTACCCCACAGGCGCAAGCGCTGCCGGGGGCCTCTGCCGTGTTCGATCTTCTTTCCAAGGCCTGCCCAGAGGTAGACGAAGGGGCGAGTGGATTGTGGCCAGGGGTTGAGGCGTAGGTCTAGCAGCGCGCTCCGCGCGCGCTACGGAACCGGCCAAGGCATGAACAAGTATGTGAGTATCAAGATTGAGCATCCCAATTTTCCCCCGTACTAAAGATCTCTCCTTTTATCTCAATGCTATGTTTTTGACTGCCGATCAAATTGGCAGGATTGTTGCTAATCGGTAGCAGCTTGGCTACGGGCTTGCCGTGCTTGGTGATAATCAAGCCCTCGGGATCAACATTATCCATCAAGGCGAGACATTTCTCTTTAAACTGAGCAGCGGCGATAGTTTTCAACTTTATAGCTGCTCGCCCTTTATCGGCTAACGCTGACGTCAAAAGTTTATCGGCATAAGACGTTTGACGTCAGCGTTAGCCGATGAGGGGCGAGCAGTTACGAAAAAAGATTCTCTTACCAAAGGGGAAGCATCAGAGTGAGCGTCTATTCTTCTCTTGTCCATTTTGGATTCTTTGCACCCCATGCTTTCTTTGCACCTCATGCTGTAGTTCGCTTAAGCGCAGCATGCTATGCCAAGCACGAAGCGTCCACTCTTCGCTCGCCACTGCATCAGCACGTTCAGTGGCAAGACGTTTTTCGTCATCCTCCCTGTGCCTCCTGGTGCTAGATATTCGCTCCTGCCTGTCATTTTCTGGTGCTACAGCAGCGATGGATCGACAGACCTCCGAAACTGGGTAAGAACCTGCGGGGGCACCATTTTTACCATGAAGCGCTGAGGTAAAGGTAAAACATTTCTCCAGCGACGCTCGCTCTTCATCGGTTACAGTTCGTATCTTTATATCTCCGGATACAAGGTCCGACAGTGAGAGGGTGCCAATACCATACTTCGTTCGCACTCGAAAGCCTTTCGGTGCTGCCGGCTGTAGTACAGCATAATCAGTCGCTCTTTCATCACGCGACATTATTGCAACAAGTGCTCCCGTTTCGTCCCGTTGCAGATGTTCGATTGATCGGACAAAACGTGTCCCCGGAGGCAGGGATTCAAAACTAGCAGGTGCGGGAGAGTCAGGTTTCTGTTCGGGTTGCAACACATCAAAACAGGTTCTTCTGTCTAACTCTTTCGGATCCGGAGGGCAGATCATTATGCGCGAAATCCCAAGATCGTCACAAATGCCAGCAGGAGCGCCCTCTTTCTCCCCAAATAACACCGCTGTCCAGCCCGGTGGGTACGCAGCGTAGCTTATACAAGGAAGTCCGGGAACCACATTGCCGCGCTGTATGCCGAGGTCTCCCAAAGATGTTTCTTTCAATGCTACGATATCCGGAATTGTGCACGCCACAATTGCCGGATCAAGAAGACGCCTTGGATCGGCAGCTATGGCGCGAATATCTTCCGAGGGAATACAAAATGTACCGTCTAATCCATTTTCGTGGCCTTCCGGTGCTCTATTTACAAAATATTCTAAACGAGCACGATGGGGCGCCGTCTTTGAGGCAGTAGGTTCTGCACGAGGTATTGCTGCCTGAAGCGCTTGATGTGTCGGTTGTTTAGGGTCAATGGCCGCCCAGAATACTTTAAGCAACACAGCACCCAATTCCGTTGTAGGATACTCTTCGGCTATTCGCACACATTCCCCAAGAACCGCAGAACTTGTGGAGTTAAAAGCTTCCCTTGCTATTAGGCACATCTCGTCTTCAGTGTACCCTAGCCTAAAAAAAGCTGCGCGTATGGTGCTTAGGCCATTGACAAGGTCTGGTCCCAATGCACGTACTGCTACGCACTTCATTTCAGTACTAAGCTCTGGCTGTACTGCGACTTCCTTTATTTTGATCGCAAATCCGGGGAAAATTAAGTCCCAAAGGAGTTTGTTTACGACCGTGGTTTTGTGGGTATCTTGATCCCATAGCTCCGTTAAATTTGCTTTTGACTGGGCGGCCGCTTTCGGGTTTGCACTGCTTTGAGCGATATTAATTAGTGGGCCTGCCGCTGAAGCAGCTTTGTATGCAGGTAAACTCTTTAGTGCAAGTTCAACAATATCATCTTGAAAGTGAGCTACCGGCTTATGCTTACTTGTGTCCTCCACCATGTTATTAAAGTGGGCCAAAGCTTCAGGAGTTTGCCGAAGGAATAAAAACTGCGCTGCTCCCATTGCGCAGGAAGGGATATCACTTTGTAAGCGTTGTCCAAAAACACTATCGATGTCTGGGCTTTTAATCCGAAGAAGAACGCTTTGAGCGGCATGGGAAGTTTCAGGGTCTTCTAGCGCCTCAAGGAGGGTACGCAACAGCTTACCGTTCTTATGCCACCTAGCCTCAAGAGCGGTGACAAGCATACTGAGCCTAGCTTCAGTTGAGGAAACTTGTGCTTCAGTTTTCGCTGATAACGCCGTATTTAGATCATGGAGCTCTGTGCTTAAGGAAGGTGCAAAGATCTCCCGTCCCAATCTTGTAAGCTCTTCTCCACCCAAGGCTCGCCACAAGCGCCTGCCTGGCGCCGGTTTTAGAAAGTCTGGGCCTTTGTCTTGGGTCTGCATCGCTAGTCCTTAAAGAAACTCTTATCTTACCTTCATGTTATGATGGTGTTTAAGTTTATGTGACATAGCGAATCGTAATATCGGCATGGACCAGTGGAGCAAAGAGATAGACCGTTACCGAAAGCGTCTTGTATGTGACCGAAAACACTAGAAAAACGCAGACAGAAAGTCGTTATTGCATCCACTCGCGGGTCCTAACCTGACAGTTACGAACGACAATTCAATTGGCTCTGCTTAGCTGCATGCTCTGTTTGCGCTGGTAGTGCTTACACCCTAGCAGCGCGCGTCAGCGCGCTGCTTGCTGAAGTGTCTTTAGATACTCCCTGCTCGAAAGCCGTGTCCCATCCGCCAAGGTACGCCAGCGCTTGTGAATCCACACCCACTGCGAGGGATGCTGATGCACAAACTTCTCAAGATATTGGTTGAAGCCAAGGAGAATCTCCTCCGTCGGGAGCTTCGTATCGAACTCCTTAACAATGATACGATAATGGTTAGTCGACGTACGACAGATCAGCGGGGCGACGATGACGGCATCAAACTTCTTAGCAAACTCAATTATGGTTTTGGGCGTTGCGGCGGGGCGACCGAAAAAGGGCACCATTAGGCTCGTCACCTGCGTGTCCTGATCGATCAATGCAGCAACGGCTTCTCCTCCTTTGAGGGCGTTAAAGATCTGCTTAATTCCTGAGGAATCCGAACGCCAGATGGTATCTACCCCGTAGTTTGCGCGCACCTCGACGAGCAACTCCTGCAGACCAAGATTTTTTGTTGGCTTGCCGATTACAGAAACCTTAAATCCGCGCTTCACCGAACAGGCGGCGAGCAGATCCCAATTGCCGGTGTGCGCCGAAAGAATAATCACCCCCTTCTTTCGAGCGAGGATCTCGTCCATCTGCGCCCAATCGGCATCAACGTACTCCTGATAGCGATCAAGCATCGGCTTAAGGTTAACCGACTCCAAGAGGGTCTCCCCGAGACTTGCATAGACCTGCCCAAGGCAGGAGCTGCCGCCTTCGTTCTTTAAAGCCATCTCCATCTGCAATTTGGCTATAGCGCGATCTCGGGTCGGCACAAAAGAGAAGAGATAGCCCCCCCAGCGCCCGATCAGCGCTCGCACCCGCGGTGGAAGCCGTCCGATGCAGGATAATGCTAGCTTTGCGGCCTGAAATTTAGCGGCTTTCCCCATACGGCACACGACCTATGCTAAAAATTGAGCGTACGCTGCTCGGTCTGCCGCAGCACTATTCCTTCCAACAGATCAGCACGAGCGAGATCAGTCCAAGCCCCATCCCCATAAGCTCCATACGATTGACGGACTCTTTATATATCAAAAGGCCGATAGCGCTCGCCAGAATTGCACTGGTAATCGAAAAGATCATTCCACCCCGCGCCAAGCCGGAGCCATTCTTAAGCGCAAAGAGCCAAAAGCTATTGGCCACCACATAGGCCCCAATAGCGCCGACCCAGAGAAGGGTGCCGCGATGCAGCTGCCACTCCTTGGCCAAAATATCAGCGATCGCCTCGAAAGTGATTAAGAGAGAGAGTGGGAGGATCCATGGTGACATAAAAGCTTCAATTGTTTAATAACCCAGGCGCCCCGTGCACCTGCAGGTCAGACTGCGCAAAAATCACGTTTCATTTAGCACCATAGCCTTGGTGTTGGGGGCGGTCAAGAATCGCGGCGGATTGGCAACAAGCGAGGCAGAAGCCGAGCCTCACGTGCTATTTCACACGGAG
>CAIXSY010000027.1 GCA_903922175.1 uncultured delta proteobacterium
GCTTGTTACAATAAAATTGCAAAAGGGCGGGGTACGCGGGGTAGTAATCTTCAATCTTGAAATCGGGCAGGATAGCTTAAGAATCGATTGCAGGCTCAACTATGCACAACAGGTGTTGCTTAGTTCATTTGCAAATCTAACGTTAGCTCATCCACTTACGCCAGGTATCGCGTACCCTCTGGAGATACTCCCAGTTGAAAGAAAATCGAGACAAGGTCAGCGAAAAGTCCTGACGGCCCCCGAAGGTTGGGGGGGGGGGGGGCGGCCGGAGCGCCGCGCTTCGCGCGCCGCTAGTTTCCCTCTCAATTAATTCTTTCCGGCCAAATATTGCGGCAGTCGCAATATCTGGGTGTAGTAATGGGAAAACTTAGGTGAAGGAACTTATTTGGGGGAGAACTAGCGAGGCGACGCCTCAGACCGACCAAGCATTCTCCCGTGCACCTCTTCTTTGTATATCCTCCAAGCAGCAACTCAATTGCCTGAAAGCGAACGAATCTTTCCGTTGCTTGTCAGCACGTGGTTGGAGCGAAAGGTTCTCGCACCGAAGGTGGGCTAGGAGCGCGCGCAAGCGCGCTCCTCCGTCCGCCATCAATGCGTTTTTTGCGTCAAGACTTTTAGCGGACGGTATATTACGTTATTTCCCCCACCCCATCTTCGCCACAAGTCTTTTCCCAAGCTGCTGCGCCGCCTCGATCTCATCGCAACGCAGGCACTTTCCGGCGAGGAGGAAGATAATCCCGGTTAGGGGCAAGCCAAGAAGCACGAAGGGGATGGGCTTGAGGCTTCGTATTCCAAAAAAGTGTAGGCAGCCGGCACACAGTGCAACTGCAGCAGCAGACTTGGCGGTTGAGACGATGAACCTTCTCCAGGGCAGCTGCGGCAGTCGTAGCGAGAGCAGGATGGCGAGAGTCAAAAAAGAGATGTACGAGGCTAGGCTTGAGGAGAGTGCTAGTCCAACGTGTCCGAAGGCGGCGAGGGGCAGGATCTGGGCTAGGAAGGACTGAGCTTGAGCAACCATTGCTCCGCTGTCACCCGCATGCGGTGATTGCGGCGGTCCCATCAGGAGAAGAGAGAACAAGACGCTTGAGGCGAGTGAAAGCATCCCGAGAAGTGTCGGAGTTACAGTATCCTTGCGCGCCAAAAAAGCTTTGATGGCGATCGAGTGGCAGCTTACTGCCCAGAGTCCGAAGCAGAATGCTTGCAAAGTCTCGGCACAGCGCAGGCTCGAATCGTGGGTGAACTTGCCGTGCTCAAGGACGAGGGTGAAGAAGGGCTCGGCAAAATAGTAGAGCACGAATGAGACCGGAATGATCAGGAAGCTTGTGTAGCGTAGGGAATCGAGGAGCTGCTCTGTAAACGTGGCGTGGTCGTGGCGGGCGTGGGCGCGCGAAAGTGTGGGAAGCAGGACCGATCCCAAGGCTACGGTAAATACGCCGATCGGAAACTGGGCCAAGCGGTCGGCGTAGTAGATCCAGGAGACTGATCCCTCGCGCAGGAGCGAGGCCAGCATCGTGGCGATGAAGATATTAAGCTGGTAGACCGCCGCGCCGAAGAGGGCGGGGAGCATCAGTGCCAGAAGTTGACCTACGGCTGGGGTAAAGGGCGATGCGCCCAAACGCAATCTGAATCCGGCCCTGTGCAGAGAGGGGAGCTGCGAGATCACGCCGAGGAGGCCGCCAGCCAATACGGACCAGGCTAACCACAGTCCAGCCTGTGCTTGGGGGAAGAAAAAAGCGGCCAGCGCGCCGCCGATAAGCATCACATTCATCAACACCTGGGCCAGCGCGGCGCTGCCGAAGATATGCACTGAGTTGAGGGCGCCGTTGAGAAGTGAGATGAAGCTGACGAGGATTATGTAGGGAAGCATGACTCGCGTCAGCATCGTCGTGTAGGCGATCTTTTCGGCGTCAAAGCCGGGGGCAAAGAACTGCACGATCGATGAGGCAGATATAATCCCCAGGATGGAGAGCGCGAGGGTTAGTCCCATGAGAAAGCTGGCGATAGAGCGCAGAGCTCGTTCGGCGTCTTCCTTACTCTTTTCCAGCTCTCCGGAAAAAAGTGGGACGAAGGCAGAGGTCATGGCGCCTTCGGCTACAAAGCTGCGCAGCAGGTTCGGGATGCGAAAGGCGACGAAATAGGCGTCAGAGAAAAAACCCGTTCCGAGTAACGGCGCGCAAAGCATCTCGCGCACGAAGCCGAAGAGGCGGCTGAGTTGGGTCAGGGCACTAACGATAATCGTGCCGCGTAAAAGGCTGGGGGAGGGGGAGTTCACACTACTACAGTTAGCGCATCATGAAGCGTCGCGCCACCTTATACAGATCAGCGGTGAGGTCAACCTTGCGCGCGCGCATGCTGCCATCGGGCTGAACGAGGTCGGCGAGCGACTCGTAGCCTAGGTGGTCAAAATCTCTGGTGACCATAATCCCGGTTTTGCCCTGGAGGAGGAACTTAACCGCACCGTAGCCGAGAAAGCGTGTGTATTCGATGTCGAATGAGACCGGCGGATAGCAGCGTAGCTCATAGCCGATATTCTTGCCGTAGAAGCTAACGTCCATCTTCTCATCCGCGCACATCTGCGCGAGGTGTGGCTTAAGGACGTCACCAAGCTCAATCTGAGAGTACTTAATTCGGCCAAGCTCGTCGTGTGGGCACTCGGACAGAAGCTTACTTGACGATGGATCAAGTTTGTCGAGAATGCCCTCTGCCAGAAGTGCCACGCCGTACGGTTTGCCAAGCTGGTGACGACGCTTAACGGCTCCAAAGATAATTGCTGCCAGATCGTGAGCGCTAATGCGTGAACCCTCAAACTCTTCGGGAATTAGGGTGATATGCGCGCCGCCAGCGATGCCGAGGCCAAGGGCAAGAAACCCCGCTTTGCGTCCCATACTGGTAACGAGATACCAGCGAGCACACGTACGGGCGTCCACCATCAGGGTTTCCATGACACGGGTGCCGGCGAAGCGCGCAGTTTCAAATCCGAAACTGGGATACTTGTCGGGTAAGATCAGGTCGTTGTCGATCGTTTTGGGGATGTGAACGACCTGTATCTCTGAAGTTGCCTTGCATATCTCGTGGCTTAGGTAGGCTGACCCCTCGCCACCGATGACGATTAGCTTGTCGATGGCGTAGGAACGTAACCCAGCAAGAAATTGCGCTTTAGTCTCCGGATCGCGAAAGGGGTTGTAGCGTGAGGTGCCAAGAATTGAGCCCCCAGTTGAGTAGATATTTGCCACCATCGGCACGGTGAGCTCGATGCCGGCCTCTGTCGTGGTCTGAGAGATGGCCTTAAATCCCTTCTTAAAGCCGATAACCTTAAAGCCTTGATTCGAGGCTTCAATCACCGCCGAGCTGATTACCCCATTTATTCCTGGAGCTGGCCCGCCGCTGACAATGATTCCGAAGTTTCCGGTTTTGTTGGTTTTTTCCATTACTATAAAAGATGCCTGAAAACGGTACTATGACGCAAGAAAAAAGGGGCTAAAACCGAAGTTTTAGCCCCTTTGGGAAATATAAACAGTCCCTAAGGTTACTTCTTAGGTGCTGCAGCTCCCTCGCCGCCAAGGAGGCGATCGATGATCATCTTAAAATGTTCGACTGGGTAGGCCCCTTTGACGGCAACCCCATTAACGAAGAAGCCTGGAGTCCCCTGAATGCCATTCTTTGTGGCAAGGGCGACATTTTCCTTGATCTCCTTTTCTGCGTCAGGTGAGGCCATGTCGGCCTTGAACTTAGCTAGATCAAGTCCAAGGGTCTTGGCCTGCTCTTCAAACAGCGCAGCTCCAAGCTTTTCCTGGTTGTTGAAGAGTGCGTCATGCATCTCCCAGAATTTCCCCTGCTTGCCAGCTGCGTAGGCTGCCTTTGCGGCGGGCGTTGCCTGTTGGTGGAAGGGGAGAGGCATATGCTTGAATGATAGCTTTACCTGATTAGGATATGCCTTCATCACGGCATCCATGTTTTCTTTGCCGCGTTTGCAGTATGGGCACTGGAAATCGGAAAACTCGATAATCGTAATTTTAGCATCAGCGGGGCCTTTTACGGGGCTCTCACCAACATCAATCTTTGCTGGGTTTTTGAACAGATCTTCAGCCTCAGCTGCCTGGGCGCGGGCCTGCTGATTCTTAAAGTACTCTTGCACCGACTTGCCCAAGAGCTCTTGCCCCTTGTCCGTGGCGGCATATTTCTCAAAGGCAGTGGCAAACTGTTTGTCGTCAATCTCAGCGCGGGCAACACCTACGATCCCGGCGAAAAGAAGACTGGTAATCCCAAAAGCGACGTGTTTCATTTTCATAATAACCCTACAGTAATAATAGAAGTAAAAAACATTAACTAGTCAGTACACTGCGTAACTGGTCAGAGTTTGGCCTGAATCAAGGCGCAAGGTTCAAGTCCGATCCTACTTCGCCTCGCTCGCGCGAGTGCTCCGTAGGACAAGCCGATTGGCTTAGTCGCCTTGTCCTCCGTAGCACCGGCCGCGAGGCCGGGCGAAGGAGGAAGGGAGGGCTTGAGTCTTGCAACGAAGAGTCAGGGCAAAATATGACCAGTTACATGAAATCTTGCCTGAGATCCGCAGCTGCGGCAGTCTATTCCAGAGGATTAGAGCTGCTTCGCAACAGTTAGAGCTCAACTTTTCCGATCTCTTGACTATCTTTGGATACCCTGTAAACCGGAAATCGGCAACCCGCCGAAGTGCAGTTTCGAATACTACAGACGTAATAGGAGAGGAAAAGCTTCAATTAAATTGATAGCGTAACTAAAACACAGTTTGTTGAGTGTCGACAGGCATGCTCAAAGACCTTCTGTCATTGCTCATTAAGTGTGGGCAAACAAACTTGACCTTGGTCCTGGTTATGGTCATGGTCCTAAGTCCTGGTCATTATCAAATGGTCAATGACTTCGGCCAAGAACATGATAATGACTTAAGACCAGAACTAGGATCTAGATAGGGCGCAAGAATGTTCACTATAACCTACTGATACTTCCACGATTTTATTTTTAACGCGAAGGAGGAAAGGAACGAAGGTAATGCATTGTAATCCTTCGTTCCTTCGCCCCTTCGCGTTAAAAATAATTCTTGCGCCCTGGGATCTAGAGACTTTCGCCCAAGGTTTTGAGAAGTTACTTTTCAGCCTGTTTGACAAAACTGGTCAAACAAGTGAGAAGACAAGGACCATGGAAACAAAAATCTTCGACGTTGATGGGCTTGCGCTACAGTTAGAGCAGGTTTTGACCGCAGTGAATACGCGGACGGACCTTGAAGGTCTGCGCCGTGACTGGCTCTCTAAGGATGGTGCGGTTAAGAGTTTGTTTAAACAGCTCAAAGATGTTCCACCCGAGGCAAAGCCCAAGGTGGCGGCGACGGTGAACGGCATCAAGGAGCGTGTCGAGAATTTTATTCGCGAAAAAGAGGAATTCTTCGCGGCAACGGATCGCGCCGAGAGCGTGAGCAAGGAGTTTTTCGATCTATCTTTGCCGGCCGAATACGATGGACTTGGCGGTATTCATCCGGTGACGATAATCGAGCGCAAGATTGCCGCCATCCTGCGGCCATTCGGTTTCAGTGTCGTTCATGGTCCGGAGATTGAAACTGAGTACTACTGCTTCGACGCTTTGAACATTCCGCCGCATCATCCGGCGCGAGACATGCAAGATACGTTCTATACGACAACGGGTCACGTGCTGCGCACGCATACGACCTCGGTGCAGTCGCGTGTGCTCGAAAAGGGTGAGCTGCCGGTTAAGGTGGCATCCTTCGGACGCGCATATCGCAACGAGACGGAAGACCCTTCGCATCAAGCAATGTTTCATCAGTTCGAGCTCATCTGGATCGAGAAAGGCTTAACCCTTTCGCATCTGATGGGGTTGATCTCTCACATCTTGAAGGAGATTTACGGTAAGCGCCGTAAGGTACGTTTTGTGCCTAAGTTTTATCCCTATACGGAGCCGAGCATCGGCCCGCAGATCGACTGTGCTATCTGTACTGGGGGTGGTTGTTCAGCCTGTGGCGGCAGTGGCTGGGTAACGATCGCTGGGGCCGGCATGGTGCACCGCAACGTTCTTCAAGAGTTCAAGTATGACCCCGCCAAGGTGAGTGGATTTGCCTTCGGCCTCGGCACAAGCCGCCTGGCCTCGCAGTTCTGCAATATTCCGACGCTCAAGGCCGTCTACGAAAATGATCTCCGCGTGTACAAAGGGGAATAAGTCATGAAGTTGCATATTTCAATTCTCGAAAAGTTGATTGAGCTGCCCACCAAGGATGTTAACGAGCTACGCCAGATGCTCGATGAGCTTGGGCTTGAGGTTAAGGGCATTGAGGAGACCGCTGGGCGAGTGGTCTTCAATGTTGAAACTTTGGCTAATCGCGGGGATCACCTCTCTGCGCTTGGGGTAGCGCGGGAGATCTCCGCGCGCGAGCTTGTGGCGCTAAAACATCCACAGGTGGTCTCCTCACTCGGCGACCGCAGGGCCTCGGTGGCGATCCGCTGTTTAACGGACAGGTGTTCGCGTTATGCCCTGCTTGAGATGCAGGTGCCCACGGATATGAATCTTCGGCCTGATATCGCCGCGGTGATCGCCGATGCAGAGCCGGGGCGCCATGCTATTGTGCATACACTCAACTATATCTTGCTTGAGATCGGTCAGCCGATGCATGCTTTTGACCGCGATAAAATCGAAGGTGAGATTGTTGTTGAGCTGACGGGTAGCGAGGAGGAGGTTACGGCGCTCGATGGTAAGTGTTACAAGGTGCCGCCAAACTCGATCGTGATCAAGGACAAAAAGAAGATCGTCGCCGTGGCAGGTGTCATCGGTTGTGAGAACTCCATGGTCACTCCGGCTACGCGGAGGGTTTTGGTAGAGTCCGCAGCGTTCGATCCGGTGAGCGTGCGCAAAACTGCTCGTGCTATGGGGATCTCAACGGACGCTTCGTATGCCTTTGAGCGAGGATCTGATGCCGAGGGCGTTGTCGTCGCCTTAAAGCGTTTGGTGTATTTAACTTCCGGCGCCGGAATAGGCGATGGCGCACAGGTGACGGGATTCGGCATATTTGAGGGCAAGCCGCTTGAAAAGCGCAAACTCTCGCTCGCTGTCCAACGGGTGCGTGCGGAGATGAACCTGCCACGTTTGGCAGACGCCGAAATCTCTGCTCGTCTAAAAAATCTGGGCTATCTGCTCGAAGCTCAACCGACATCCGACAAAAAAAGTGACCGTGATAAGCAGTATTCGGTAATCGTTCCTTCCTGGCGCTTGCATGACGTACTCAATGAGGACGACCTGGTTGAAGACTTCGCCCGAGCCTATGGGCTCAACCGAGTAAAACTTGAGATTCCTCCGCTCGATGCGCAGACGCCGGCGGTAAATGACGTTGAGGATATCTATCGCCGAATTGAAGCTCCTTTGCACGGAAGTGGCTTTTTTGAGGTGATAACCAAGAGCCTCTATTCGCAGGCCGAAGTTGATCTGCTCAAGAGCCTGACACCACAAATCGCAGATACACATGTGGTGCTCAAGAATGCAATCGAGAAGAGCAATTCGCATTGCAAGGCGACGAATATCATCCATCTTTGTCGTCTGGCCGAGACTAATCATCGTCACGGCGTGATGTCATTTAAGGCCTATGAAGCCGGGCGTTTGTTCTCGCTTTCGCAGAAGCCGGGTAGTCGCTACCAGTATGAACGCGACGTTATTACACTGGCACTTTCCGGGCGTTGGAACGAGCATGAGTGGCGCGCTGCTGAGGTCGTTGAAACGCTTCTGCTGAAGTTTAAAGGTGTGCTCGAAGGGATATTTCAGGCGCTTGGCTGTGAGGTTATCGCCGTTCCTTCTCGGGAGCCGCTTTTGCACCCGGGTTACCAGGCGGCTCTTAAAGTGGGTCGTACTGAGTGCGGCTTCTTTGGTGTTGTGCACCCTGGCATCAAAGATGCTCTCGAATGCAAATATCCCTTGCTGTACGCTGAGCTCGATGTGGCGAGCCTGTTAGTCGTTGCCAAGGATCGCGACTTTGCCCGTCCGGTGGACCTACCGGCTATTCGCCGCGATATTACCCTTAAACTCGGTGATAAAGAGTTGGCCGGTAAGATTTCGCGTGTGATCGCGGATCTCAAGCCGGTAAATCTTCAGCAGGTCCGTATCGTCGATAACTTTAAAAAGCCGGAGGAGGCTTTTCGTCGGGTCAGCTATCGCCTGATCTTTCAGAGTGCGGAGCGTACGCTGGAACATGCCGAGGTCGACATGGCCATGGCGCAGATCCTCGGTGTGTTGAAGGAACAACATCAACTGGAGCTTGCCGGATAATGGATAACGAGCGCGTAGCCAAGCATGTCTTCGTGCGCGGCTTAGTTCAAGGTGTAGGCTTTCGTGCCTGGACTGAGCGCGAAGCGCATGCTCGGGGCTTAAGCGGCTGGGTCAAAAATCTTGCGGATGGGGCGGTCGAGGCTTTGATTCAAGGAGACGCAGCTCAGGTACAGGATATGCTCGCCGCTCTCTGGCATGGTCCGCGGCTATCGAAGGTCGAGGAGATCGACGCCCAGGTCGCGGTTCTTGAGGGATGTCAGGGATTTTCGATTAGAAGATAGGTGAACCGAGCCGCGCATTCGCGCGGAAGAGAGAGTCGAGCATCTTGTAATCTGAGATCTGCAGTCAGCTATCAGCTGTCTGCATCAGATTCAGCTGCAGCATCAGTTGCAGCCGACGGCCTTAGCCGTCTTGTCCCCCGTCTTGTCCTACGTAGAGCCTGTCCGGAAAGACCCTGTTTTCGAAAAGCTACTTTTCTGGAGAACGAAAAGCGGCAAGAAATTAATAA
>CAIXSY010000028.1 GCA_903922175.1 uncultured delta proteobacterium
AGCATACTCTTTGAGCGAGAGAATAGGCGCTTCTTGGGCTTGGAGATATCCGGCATAAAACCCCTACTAAAACATACTGCTAAAACATGGTGGCAATATTTGCCAGGCAATAGTCGTCAGGGTGTAGGTATCGGAAGGAATGGGGACTAGCTTGAGTTTTAAAGGCAAAATAAAACCTAATTCGATTCAGCTACTTAGTCGGAATAACGATAGCTCCGTTCCAGGTTGGGGGCGGCGGTACGTTGGAATAGTCGTTTATCCTGCCCAGAATAAAGTAGGCCGTCTCTTTGAGATAAGGTTCATTGCGGGAGATCTGTTGAAAGATCTTCCAGGCACAATCCCATTGGCGTTGGCGGAGTCGGCGCTGCCCTTCCATCCAAAGTTTACGTAGCTGCTGGGAAACGGGTGATTCAGGGAGGCAGTACGTAGCAATCGGTACGCTTTTGTTGACAAAAATAAAGTCACCAAGATAAAAGGCCTGTGTCCAGTGAGTGGTGCCCTGAAGTACGGTGCCGGAGAGAAGCAGCTCAATCCCTATAGTTTTGCTTAATGCGTCGAGCCGCGCGCCTGTATTAACGGTGTCGTGGACTGCGGTAAATTGGAATCGGGTCGGGGAGCCGATGTTTCCTACTTCTGCCGGGCCACGATGGACTCCGATTCTAAATCCCGAAGGCTGTGCTCCCTCGGCGGCACACATCTGTTTAAAGGCGCTGCGCGCTTCAAGCGCTGCATCTATTGCTTTTTGGTCGGCGTGCGGCACGGGAAGAGGCGCGCCCCAAACGTAATATGCGCTATCGCCGCAGCCTTCCAGTTTCGTGCCCATGTGTCGCTCTACTATTTCGTGGGTAGTGCCGAAATAGCGGCTTAGAAGCTCTATCAGTCCGCCATTTTTGAACTTCTCGGCCAGACTTGTGAAGCCTTTGAGATCGATAAAAACAATACTTACATCCATGATCTGGCCGCCGGGCTGAATCAGCTTGCGGTTAGCTTGCACCTGCGCGACCAGCGGCGCTGGAATATAGCGTTTAAAATTCTCGCTGAGTACAGCCGCCAGTTTCTTTGTTTCGCCAAAATGATAGAACGCGGCGTAGGAGAAGACGGGGAAAAGCGTGATCAATGCCTGCGCTCCAGGAAGGAAGAAGTTGTTTCTAAAACAAAAATAGGAACCGAAGGCCCAGGAGAGGCTAAGCGCTAATAAAATAGCGCCGGAAAAAGAAGGGGAGGTAAGCACAAAAAGGGCGGTCATGAAGGCCACGACCAATCCAGACAGCGTATTTTCATCTGCAATTGAGAGACTTTCAATCCAGTCTTGCGCGATGAGATTTCCCGCTGCTATCGCGTGCAGAATGACCCCGAAGGTTGGACCTTCATCATAGGGCGTGGAAAATGCGTCGCGCGAGGCTCCGCGAGTTGTGTATTGCATCCCAAGCCCGATGAAGACCAATTTGCCGTGCAGGTCTGGCGGAGTGGCGCTCATGATATCATTAATGTCGTAAATAGGCATGGCAGTATGCTTGCCATGGGAGGGGCCATAAAAATTGATAAAGTTTTGAGAACGAGGCTTTGGTAAGTGCACCGGGCGGAAAAGTGTGGCGGCAGCGACGGCGAATGCGTTGAAACCATTATTGGCGTGGGGAAACTCGCGCACTACGTTGTCGCGTTGCGACAGATCGACAAGACCAACCGAGCGGGCGACCGAACTAAATTCCTTAAGAGGGACATAAAGTTCACGATAGGTTGAGTCATAGATTGAGCGCGGAGTCTCGGCAGCTAATACCGACGGGATTGTCGCAATTGCGTTGCGTAGGGCGATGTCGCCAGATGGATCCTCTGATGCTTCATCGAGCATAAAATCAAAAGCGATAGCGGTTGCACCAAAGGAATGTATCCTGTTTACGAGGTCGGCTAATCTTTGCCTGGGCCAGAAATCTTTTCTTGGTGAGATACCGGCGGCTTTGTAAGTTTTTTCGGTGAGTAGTACGACTGCAACTTCCGATGGCGAAGCGATTAATCCGCGTTGCTTAAAAAGTTTGTCTAGGATTGCATTGCTGATTGATCGAGAAAGATCGGTTCCAAGAAATGAGATATGTGCGCAAAAAATGGCCAAGGTCACTGCTGTCGTCAATATAAGTAGACGAGGTGTGATCGGTTGAGGGCAAATCTTGAACATGCGCCGTATCGTGTCGAAAGCCAAAGTGAAGAGACAGTGA
The DNA here is from genome assembly GCA_903922175.1 of uncultured delta proteobacterium. Lineage (GTDB taxonomy): Bacteria > Bdellovibrionota_C > UBA2361 > UBA2361 > CAIXSY01 > CAIXSY01. The sequence goes on from CAIXSY010000028.1 coordinate 2,211, forward strand.
AGAGACGAAGTTTTAGATGTTGGAAAGAGGTGCGCAGGTGGCGAAAACTAATGGAGATAGGAGAGGGGTATCTCATGTATTCTGTAAACTGAGATATGTTATTGATATAATAACGTTTTTCATTTGCCCCTTTACTCTTATCGAAACCTAACATTTCTTGATATACTTAGGCTGTAACCCAGCATAACTATAGTAAGTGTTTGACGTTTTTCAGTAATCTTGGAGTAACGAGATGGTTCATATTGCGCAGCCCCCGCATAAGCCCCAGAGCACTTTTAGTAAGGTCGTCAGGTTTGCAACGCTTCTGGCCACAGCTGCTTTCACAGCTGAGCGCACAAACGCAGAGATGCTCAACGACTGCACCGCTACCAACCTGTGGGCCACGCCCGTTGATCAGATGCGGTACCAAAATGTTGCCGATAGCACGCTTAGTGCCCAACGCGTCGTAGGCAATGGCGAAGTGCTAAAAACAGTGATCGGCATTTTTAGCCAGGGTACCACCAACGGCGTTTTAAATGGCGGATCTTTTAACGATTTAGAGTGGGAAATAAGGGCCGGGTCGGTTTCTTCCTGTAACCCCACGAACGTCGATTTCCCGTCCACTCTTATTGCTACATTGCCCGCTCCGTCTAATACAAATTGGCCTAGCACTAAGGTCACGAAGTATGGCCTGGATTGGTACCGAGTGGAATTAAATGTCGAAGATCGGCACTTCCAGCTGCCTCTTGGCCAGACAAATCTAGTGATGATCTGTCCGCACAATAAAAATGATGACCTTAGAACAATTGCGCTTGGTCTCTACGCGCGGCCAGCGACGACTAATTATCTCTCTGACTGCAGATATACGCCTTATGAGGGGTTCTTTTACGTTGATAATCCGACGAACATGACCGGGGCCAAGAAGATCGCCCAAGCAACAGAAACGGTGCCGCACGTAACTATGTCGATAACAAGTAACCACAATGGCAGCAACACTGTCTCGTGGACGCCGCCTATCGCTAACCAGACGCTCTATTCGAGCGATAACGCGGGGGGGCCCTACACAAATGCGGTGCCGAATTCATCGGGCTATGGGCAGACCAACGTCACCGTTGATGCGACTGAGGCCCGAAAGTTTTTTCAACTGCGTAGAACGCAGTAGCTGAAAAGATTGAATTTCTCGCTGAGAAATATGTTGGCCGGTGGTTATGCATCGGCCTTAACTGCAACTACAGTTTCTCCGTCTTTAATGATGGAAATTCCAGCAGTTGTCCACCACACCTCGTAAGGATCCTGAGGTGTGGGTGTTCCCGAGATGTAGTATGTTCCGGCCTTTATAAGGTCCGGTGCTGCGTTGGTGGCAGCTTGGAACTGTCTTTCGGCTGTCTCCGTTTCTCCGGCGTTGAGGGATTCTATAGCATTCTGCCATTGGATTTTTGCCTCATGGGGCAGTGGTGTGCGTGGCATTGCCCATAGGTTGCCGATTTCCTTCATGATGGGTAGCTCTTCCTTAAATTTGAGGGCTCCAAGCGGAAGGAGCTCAACCGAGAGGGAAAGCCTATCTTTTATGGGCGTGCTGATAACTGCCGCCATGTCAAGCTGCCAGGCAAGGCACCTTAACTGCGAAGCGACGACACCCGCCTCAAGATATGATCGAACAAGGTAGTTTGGAGATGGCGCTTTTTGCTTGCAATGCGTAAGGCAAAAATGTTCGGTTCCAAAGTGTATCCCTGATACAAGCACAGGGGCAGGGATGCTCTTGGCTGGTGCAAAATCAGCGAGGATCTCAGTAACCTTACTGGCTAATGTGAGGGCTGACTCTACAGGGTTGCTAATCGGCTCTAACAATCCAAACATTGCCCCAAGGCAATTGTGCTTAAGCGGAATATAAACGCCTTTCTCAGCATGAATTTGAGTGAGGATTTTCGCTTGCAATTGCTCTGCGTATTCAAACGCCAATGTCCCACTTAGATCAGCGCAAATTCGCCCAAGACCGAGGAGCTGTAATTCAATCCAGACAACTTGACCGAAAGCGCCATTATTAAAGAAAAGTGTGGATGCATATTTGGCGGCTGCCTCCGCGCCTAGATGCTTTTGAACACAAGCTTCCACATCCTTAATTGCGCCGCTATGCCAAACCTCTCGGATAGGATTTAGAAGATTTAAAGCCTTTTTACGCCAACTCTCAGATGTTTTCATGGCGAGTTTTCCTTACTTGATGAATCGTTAGGTGTCTGAAGTCGCTGTCCACGATGCGTGTATGAAACGATCATGCTTTCATCGAATACCTGGCGGCTTGTGGGAGGAAGCCGTGAGCCGTCGGTGAGAAATGCTGCTGCCTGCCTAAGAGGCTCGCATATCGACACGGCGGCATTAAATTTATCAAATGCGCTGTTTCTTTGGCCTGCGTCCAGTTGCGTTATCGCCTCACACCAAAGATTTTTACACTCTTCCGGCACGGGGTTCTGCAGCACCGCCCAGAGGCTGCCCACCGTTGCCTCAGATGGATTGTCATCTTGAAAGCGCCGAGTTCCAAGCGGAATAGAATTATACGGGAGTGTGAGAGTGTCTTTGACGGAGATATAACTAAAAGTTGTGTACGCACCCAAGAGCGGTAGCCGCTAGCGCGGCTACCGCTAAGGGGGTCAAGCGTCGTACCCTGCTGTTGATTTGAAACGATAACGTTTATCAGCAGAGGAGAACGCTATGAGTAGGAGTAACGTAGTCGAGCTACGAGGTCCAGAGAAAACCAAGGATATTTTGACAGCCGTACTGCACGAGGGTGCGGTAAAGTTGATAAAGGAGGCAGTGGAGGCGGAATTTAATGAGTTTCTGGGCCAGTATGCTGCCGAGGTGTTGCCCGATGGTCGGCGGCGGGTAGTACGCAACGGCTACCTTCCTGAACGAGAGGTGCAAACGGGAATTGGTGCGATACAGGTACAGGTGCCGCGAGGCCGAGACCGA
>CAIXSY010000029.1 GCA_903922175.1 uncultured delta proteobacterium
AGAACTGCTCGACGCACTTTATCTCCACCAGCAAAGCATTATTAACGATCATGTCCGCGCGGTAGGCGTCGCGTATAGTGAGTCCTTTATAAGAGAGGTCAAGCATGACCTGGGTTGCCAGCGAGAGACCGGCCAGTCCAATCTCAAGTTTGAGACAGCACTCACAAACCGACTCCAAGAGCCCCGGCCCTATGCCGGTGCACCTCGATAGTGCAGCCGATGACTTTATTGGATAGCTGGTCAAACTCCATACAGCACATCCCTCTTCGTGAGCTTCGAGTCTTCGTTTCCTACTTCGTGAAACCAAAAATACAGAGAGAAGAAGCTCCCCTTACCTCGGATCGGACAGATTTCGATCATGAGCGGCACTCGATGATCCACTTTATCCGGTGGCAACAGATCTCGCTGCTTACCCGGATGCCGCGCTTACCCTCCAATCTTGCGCTTATCGGGTTGACGCTGCTCACTCGCAGGTTTTGTAATGTCTGACGATGGGGGCTTGGAGGAGTTGGAGGAATTTTTCTTCAGCCGCGCGACTTCTTCCTCAAGCACACGTACACGATCAAGTAGAGTCTTTATGACCTCGATCGCCATCGGGAGATCCTTGATCCCGGATGGATCTATGTCTCTTTGTTCTGCCATTCCCTATTGTATGGCATATTTATATAACGATAGATGCCCGTATTTATTAGCTATTTTTCGGGCTTTTTTGGCACCCCGTGACGGTTACGGGCAAGTTCTAGCTATCTCTTTTGTCAGACACCTGAACAGATCTGTTGGCCCGACAATCTCGAATCTCCGAGTTTCCACTTCCCTCTATATTTTGTTAGAGTGCTTTTCTGATACAGACCTAAGAAGTTTTTACCGTTTTACGTACAAAGTCCGTGATTTATGGAAGCCACTAATAATAAGCCAGCAGGCGAGTCCGCTGCAGTAAATGTCGATTTCATCCGTGATATTGTTGGTGCGGATCTACGCACGGGGAAGAACGGCACTCGAGTCGCCACACGTTTTCCCCCCGAGCCCAACGGCTATCTCCATATCGGACACGCTAAGTCGATCTGTCTCAACTTTGGCATCGCTCGTGAGTATAAGGGGACGTGCAATCTGCGCATGGATGACAGTAACCCCTGCAAAGAGGAGCAGGAGTATGTCGATTCGATCAAGAACGATGTGCGCTGGTTAGGCTTTGAGTGGGATGGGGAGTTCCACGCCTCGGATTATTTCGAGCAGATGTACAAATATGCTGAGGACATGATACGCCAAGGCAAAGCCTATGCCTGTAACCTCACCGCCGATCAGATGCGCGAGACGCGAGGCAACCTTACCGAACCGGGCAGAGAGAGTCCGTGCCGCAACCGTCCTGTCGAAGAGAGCCTTGATCTGTTCCATCGTATGCGTGCCGGAGAGTTTGCGGATGGCGCCTATACGCTTCGCGCCAAGATCGACATGGCTTCGCCTAACATAAATATGCGCGACCCGGCGATGTATCGTATCCGTCACACCTCGCATCAGCGCACGGGCGATACCTGGTGCATCTATCCGATGTACGACTATTGTCACTGTATCTCTGATGCCATCGAGCGCATTACGCATTCGATCTGCACGCTTGAGTTTGAGGATCACCGTCCGCTTTACGATTGGTATCTTAATCAGCTCGAGGTACCTGCTCATCCGCAGCAGGTTGAGTTCGCCCGTCTCAATATCACCTATACCATGCTTAGCAAGCGCAAGCTCTTAGAGTTAGTTAATACCGGCTACGTAAACGGTTGGGACGACCCTCGCATGCCGACCATGGCGGGGCTTCGCCGGCGTGGGTATACCCCCGAGGCGATCCGTTCGTTTTGTGCCCGTATCGGTGTGGCCAAGGCCAACAGTACGGTCAAGGTCGACCTGCTCGAATTCTGCCTGCGTGAAGATCTTAACGCTCGATCCCAGCGGGTGATGGCTGTGCTTAATCCGCTCAAGGTGGTGATCGATAACTATCCTGAAGGAAAAGTCGAGGATCTCGTGGCGCAGAATAATCCCGAAGATCCCTCGGCCGGAACACGGACGATCCCCTTGAGCAAGGTGATCTACATAGAGCGTGATGATTTCATGGAAGCTCCGCCGAAGAAGTTCTTTCGCCTTGCTCCAGGGGCGGAGGTGCGGCTTAAGCACGCTTATATCATTCGCTGTGAGAGTGTGATTAAAGACGAAAAAAGCGGTCAGGTTTTAGAGGTTCACTGCAGTTACGACCCGACCACGTTTAGTGGCGGTGGCGCCGAAACTCGCAAAGTTAAAGGCACCCTGCACTGGGTCTCTGCGGCACACGCCGTGGATGCTGAAGTGCGCCTCTATGATCACCTATTTTCAAAGGAAGACCCCGAAGATGTTCCCGAAGGCCAGGATTGGCGAGCGTCTCTTAATCCCAATTCTTTGCAGGTAGTCAAGGGAGCAAAGCTTGAGCCCGCACTAGCGCAGGCGAAGCCATGGACGCCCCTTCAGTTCATGCGCCTCGGCTACTTCTACGTTGACCCGGTTGACTCCAAGCCCGGTGCTCTGGTCTTTAATCGCACGGTGACGCTGCGTGATACCTGGGCCAAGGTGCAGAAAAAGGAAGGGGAGAGCTAGGAACCAATGAGGTGTAACAGCTCTGGAAATGCTTCGGTCCCCATGTCTTGAAGGCCATAGTGCCCATGTTTGGGAAGATTGATTACGCTACCACCGAGAGCGTTTCGGAATAGTACGAGAGCTTCTTTGCCATTGTCTGCCTCGTTGTCAGAGGTAAATAGGACTATCTCTTGGACCCGATCGGGGATGGTTCTATCGATCGGATATTCGTGAAAGGCCTTTGTAGTTGCGCTGGCGGTTTCTAAGGCCTTCCACGGGGCTACTAAAATGGTAGATTTTAAAATTTGAAGCAACACCTAGAAACGTAAATGAATCTAGGTGTTTATGAAAAAGAAAAGAAATCGCCTAACGCTTTGGGATAGGCAGATAGTATATGCGATGCAGGAACCGGGTTGTGGAGTTCATGAGA
>CAIXSY010000030.1 GCA_903922175.1 uncultured delta proteobacterium
AAAAAAATAAATTTACAAATTGTTGGTTTTTCGGTACTGCTTCTAATAGCTGTAGTTTTCACCTTTCTAGAAGGGGGGGATGAACGCGAAGAAAAAGTTCGACTAGAAAATATTAACGCTCAAGTTAACCAAGCTGTTGTTAGAGGCGACTATAAGGCAGCTGCTATTTTGTCAGCTGGAATGAAATGGGAGTACAAGCCAACATCTCATAAAGGGGATGTTAAAGTCTGGGATCAAAAGCGTATAGCTCTACTCAGTGAAATAGACAATGTGCAGGGTGTGCAGCATGATAGAAATAGTAAAACCTTAGATCAAAAACCTTCAACAAACTCGAGTTCTATCAATTTAACTGAAGAAGTTAAGGGATTGGTCAAGGAGCATATAATAGACCCCTTAAAAAAATAAACACCGCGTAATGGTGCCAAGAATTTAATGGGGCTGCAAAAAGAGGGGGCAGGTATGAGATATATCCTTTGGTTACCCGGTTATATTATTATCGGATTAGTCTATTTTCTACCCACAGAGTGGGGGAAGAAGCGAAACGTGTCGCTCGGCCAACGATGGTGGAAATATCGTAATCGCATTGCCCCAGTCATCGCGGTTACGGTCTATGGAATTCTTGTGCTCCTAATATTCGTTTATGTTTTTTCTCCTAAGGGTGAGATAGTTGAAGTTAACAGCGATAGTGTATATCAAGAGAAATTCCAGCCAATTGCCGCCAAGGATGAAATCGAGACTCAAAACATCGCCTCAAGCCCTGTGGCGCCGATCAAATCGTTAGATAGCAGCCTTCCAGTTTTGGGTGCTACTGATACACCTATTGTCCCTGTTGTTTCGAATCAGGGTCAAATCGTCCCTTAGATAAAAAATTGTTATATCCGGCTTCTCGTTTACTCATGCATTAACTCCTAAGCCAATAATTCTTCGTTTAAGTAGATTTGAACCCCATTAATTTTTTGTACAATGTTGCCATTCTCTATCCTCACTGGGACAGATTTGGGCCAAGAATGGTTTTTGGTGTGTTTTTAAAGCGTGTCTTAGTCAGACACTCAGCTACTCGACTTTCCAATGCCCTGAGCGACCGCCCTGCCCTTCAGGCAAGCACAGCCAATCCAGCAGATGGGGTTTGCTATGGGGCTAGTACCCTGGATGTCTGATGTAATCTTCTAGGAACTTGTTAACTCTCCGCATCTCCTCTGCGGCCAGAACCTGTTTCGTAATATCGTATTGAATACCCAGGAAATAAATACACTCACCACTTTTATTTAAAATTGGGGATATCGATAGGTAGTTATAAAAAAGTTGACCATCTTTTCTATAGTTTCTTAATTCACATTCGATTGGCTGCTTCTCGGCAATTGCTTTTTTAATGTGTTGAACATTTTCTTGATCCCTATCCTCCCCCTGAAGGAAGCGACAGTTTTTCCCTACAATTTCTTCGCTCTTATAACCAGAAAGTCGCTCAAAAGCTTGGTTTACATACACGATCGGATTGTCTTTTATGGCTGGATCGGACAAGGAAATTCCATTCACACAAGAATCCAGCAACAGGGACATCAGGCCTTCTTCTTTTAGTAATTTTTCGAAAATCATTCTTTGCTCCCAACAAGTGATTATTCAATAAATCTAACTTTAAAATAAGAACTGTATACAGCCTTACAACAGTTTCGACACCTCAGACTATTACAATCCAGCGATAATCGCAAACACTAAATATCCTTCATTTGGACAGAATTTGGACAAGCCATTAAATTGTAAATTTTAAGCGTGTCCTAGTCAGGCACTCAGCTACTCGACTTTCCAATGCCCTGAGCGACCGCCCTGCTTTTCAAGCAAGCGTATACGACCAATCTCCATGCCACGGTCGACCGCCTTGCACATGTCGTATATGGTGAGCAAGCCGATACTGACCGCGGTCATCGCCTCTATCTCGACACCGGTGCGACCAAACGTTTCTGCGGTGGCAACACACTCCACAACGCTCGCCTTCTGATCGAGATGAAACTCCACCGCAACACGGGTTAAGTACAGTGGGTGGCACAGCGGAATCAACTCGGCAGTACGCTTGCTTGCTTGTATCGCGGCAATACGTGCGATACCTAGCACGTCACCCTTCTTCGCCGTGCCAGACGAAATGAGCTCGAAGGTGCTGGGACTCATTTTAATGTTTCCGGAGGCTCTCGCGATACGCTGCGTCTCGCTCTTGCCGGCAACATCAACCATGTGCGCCTGTCCATCCTTGTCGAAGTGGGTCATGCCATTATTCATATTTATTTTCCAGTTGTGTCGTTGTGCCAGTGCTCCATACGCTTCACATCAGACGCGCGCGTCTCAAGCCACTCTGATCCCACCTTGGTCTGCTCCTTCTTCCAAAAAGGCGCAGCAGTTTTTAGATAATCAATAATGAACTCGCAGCCGGCAAATGCCTCACCACGATGCAGTGCGGTCGTTGCCACCAGCACGATCTGGTCGCTCGCAATCAGCTGCCCGATACGGTGAATCACGCGAACATTGATTAGGTTCCAGCGTGCGGTTGCCTCATCAATGATCTTGTTTAGAGCCTTCTCGGTCATGCTCGGGTAGTACTCGAGGTAAATACTCTCTATGGTCTCGTCGTGACTGAAGTCACGCACAAGACCCACAAAGCTCACCATGGCACCCACCCTAGAGTTTCCAGCACGCAGCGCCAATAGTTCTGCGGCGAGATCGAAGTCAGCTTCCTGTATGAGCACGCTCATCTTAGCCTCCCGATATGGGCGAGAAAATGGCAACCTCGTCATTATCTTTAATGGCCGTAGGTAGGCTGGCGAACTCCTGATTGATCGCGCAGCGCACGCGACTGTCTGCCAGTTCCTGCGCCCAGACATCCCCACGCAACCGCAGCCACGCCAAGAGGGCCGCCAATGTGGACGCCTCCGCGGGAACATCCACGGCCTCGCTGGAGACTTTTAGGTGCTCCCTCGGTCTGCCAAAGTACACCAATTTAATTTTCATGGATCACCCTCAAAACAGTCATTCAAAATATAAAATAGCCAGCGCCATTGGGGCGGGCAAGCATTAAAGAGGTGTGCGCAGAATTAGCAGCCCGGGCTGCGTGGCATCTGCTTCAAACGAGGATCGCCAACCCAAAACTCGTTGCAGCCATGGTAGTGCGCGGTAATCGAAATCTCGTCATTCTCGCCCAGCGGCCTTGCTAGGCCTGCAAATTCTTGGTTGACCGCGCAGCGAACGTTGTCCTCGTTCATTTCGTTCGTCCACGCGCCCCCACGCAAGACCAGCCACGCGAGCAGCTCGGAAAGCGTTAGCGCGCTCCCCGGAACGTCCACAACCTCTTGCGATATACCCAGGACCTCTTTCGGCTTCCCGAAGTAGATGATCTCAATTTTCATGATTTTCCTATGGAAAAATAGTTCAAGATAAACGCGGCCACCTCGTTCGGCGCGTTAATGTTCAAAACAGGTAGCGGGAACGCGTCCTTGCTGTCGGTAATCACCGCAACAATACCCGGATCAGTCGGGTACAGCTTTTCGGATCCCGTCTCAACACGGTGCACCTCCATCTTAGGTATGTCGGCATGCTTGTAGCCCTCGGCCAGTATCAGGTCGTAAGGCGAGAACCTGGCGCAGAGATCTTCTAAACTTGGCTCCGGCTCGTCCTTTAGCTCATGCATCAGGGCCCACCTCTGTGCCGAGACAATCAGCACCTCGCTCGCGCCCGCCTGACGATGACGATACGTATCCTTGCCGGGCTTGTCGATGTCAAAATCATGGTGGGCATGCTTGATCACTGCAATGCGTAATCCCGCTGCAGTCAGGAAGGGGATGACCTTCTCGAGCAGGGTCGTCTTTCCGCTGCCGGAATAACCAGCGAAGCCCATTATTTTCTCTTTGGACATAAAATTTTTAAACTATCATTTAGTTAAA
>CAIXSY010000031.1 GCA_903922175.1 uncultured delta proteobacterium
CACTTGCAGCCATCATAATGACGATTAGCAGTTTGTTAATAGGCTGACGAGTTGGCATGCTGTCTTTTCTTTGGATAACGGTTAGGGTTATTAGTTTCCGAAAGTATATCGGACGGAAATGTGAAAGAGAAGAGGAGGAAATCTAATAAACCTGATTGTTGGATTAAGCGCCTGAGAGGTTTGGAGGGCCGGAACTGTGCTGGGTGGACCTGGAGAGCATCAATACTGGGGTTGGAAGTTGCGCTATGTGGTTTACTTCGGAGGTGGGGTGGTGAAAATCAGTTAAAAAAGCGGAGGATTTGATATTTATCAATGAGTCCGGAAGTGTTCCTGCGCGTTGGCGCAGAGTGTGAGTAAAATAGACTTGTACCGAGTGGTTGGATCTGTTGAAATGGGGCCAGAATGAACCGATACAGGAGCCCCGTTGATGACCAGCGAAACGCCGCCAGCAAGCTATCGCAGCCCGAAGCACAAACTGCTACGCTTTTTTGAAAAGAGCCGCGATAAGTGGAAGGATCGGTGTAAGGAGTCGAAAGATCAGATTCGGTATTACCGCAATCGGACGCAATTTCTCGAAGAAAGTAAGAAGGAGTATAAGCAGCGAGCTATCGAGCTAGAAGGACGGGTGAAGGAGCTAGAATTGGCACTCAATTCGCAGGCTGCGGTTATCGAAGAACTTAAAAAAAAAGCGTAGCCGGGCTGGCAATAGTCAATGCCCCGAGAAAGTTCGAAGAACGAATAAGATATCACAGCTACAGCGTCGACCACGTCTACGCGATAATCGCTTTTATCGGCTCAGCCGCGACAAGTTTGCGAGGAGCGAGCCGTGCATTTGGGGTAAGCGTGAAGTGCTTCCTGACGGAGAATGTTCCCTGTCCGCATTGGCAAACAGGTCGTTGGTGGCTTTTGCGAGTCGGGTATTTCAAACTCATGAGGGAAAAGGAACTGGCCGACGATTGGGTATGGATTATTGACCACACGATCCAGTTTGGTGAGGATAAAGTTTTTTGCATCGTCGGCGTTAGGCTAAGCGTCCTACAATCCCGGTCCTACCATTTAACAGCGGAGGACGTTGAACCGCTGGCACTGCTGCCGGTGAAAAAATCGAACGGCGAAGTTGTCTATCAGCAATTGGAAGCTGCGACTGCCAAAACCGGAATACCCCGCTTAATTGTTGGCGACCATGGCTCGGACGTCAAAAAAGGAGTGGATCTTTTTTGCGAACAACACGAGGAAACATCGTATATTCACGACATAAAACACAAGATAGCTTTGCTACTGAAGAAAGTGTTGGAAGCGGATAGCCATTGGCAGGAATTTTGTCAGCACGCAACAGCTGCAAAACTTCTGCTAACGAATACCGCTCTGGCCTTTGTCGCGCCACCGCAGCAAAGAGCCAAATCCCGATATATGAACCTGGAGGTCCTTATTCATTGGGCGGAATATGCCCTACATTTCCTTGACAACCATCGAGAACAAGGCCGAGAAGATTTTAACAAAAATCGCCTCATTCAAAAGCTCGGCTGGCTCGCAACATTCCGAGCAAAACTCAAGCTTTGGAGAGAACTTTTCGATATCACCTCTATCGTCGAAGACGAGGTAAAGCAGCGTGGCTATTCCCAAGAGACCCCGGTGATATTGCGCTCCGCTTTAAAGTCAAGTGCCACTTCCGTAACCGGAAAAAAACTCGCCGAGCAATTACTCGATTTCGTCTCTGAGCAGGCACTGAAAGTAAAAGAGGGCGAACAGCTACTCGGGAGCAGCGATATAATCGAATCCGCTTTCGGCAAGCTCAAGCAGTTAGAGCGTAATCAGGAAAAAAGTGGTTTCACAGCTCTCATCCTCGGTCTTGCCGCCTTGCTTGCTCCAACAACGCCCGAGGTAATTAATGCTTCTCTGCGCTCTGTTCCCACTCAATGTGTGATTCAGTGGAAAAATGAGAATCTCCCGCGTTCCGTTCAGGCAAAACGCAAAGAAGCTATCTCTCAATACCGCAACGACCAGGAACAAATCCAGGATCAACTACTGTTAGCCGCATGATCGGATTTTCACCACCCCACTTTAACCTTTATTCCCAACTCTGTGAGCTGCTTTAAGATTAACCCTACTTCGGCATAGCCCGGCAGAAAAATGCCCTCAACATTTTGCTGTCTGATCTGTGAGAGCTGGGTGCGGAAATCGGTAGTTTCGGGCAGGTAATCTGAACTATAAGCTACGGTTCCACCTTCTTCAGTCACTTTTTGCGCGAAATATTTAGCAAAGTCTTGGCCGAAATCATTCATGATATTCAACACTGCCCAGCGTCGAACTCCCTCTTCGTGAACGACATACGGGACCAGGGCTTCAACATACGCCCGGACATCCGGTTGAATACGGTAATTATACGGACCGGCATCCCTGATCTGTGCGGCAACACCGAAGGAAAGCATCACCGTTTTGCCGCTTTCTGCAATCGGTGCTTGAGCCAGGACCACGGAAGAGCACCAGCTACCGAAGATTGCATCAACCC
>CAIXSY010000032.1 GCA_903922175.1 uncultured delta proteobacterium
GTATATTCTTAACAAAATGACCATTTCTGCAACCGATGACGCTGACGTCCAAGGTCTAACGCCGGACGTCTAACGTCGACGTTTTACGTCCGGCGTAAGACGTTTGACGTCAGCGTTAGTCGATTAGGGGCGAGCAGTTACCTTTTAGGGCAATAGGGCTACCATCGCTTGGCGCTCTACAGCCGCAGCTTTCCAAAGCAATTTTGGCACATTACATGATCCGCCGATTGTGCTGTTTGGACTGGGGAGCCGCATGCAGAGCAGCAGGTTTCGCGGAGTTCTGTAACCGAAAGAAAAACTGCACGCCGTTTGATGCGCTCAAGCGGTGCCACTCGCGGAAGGGGGAGGTGCATCTTGCGGTAAAAATCGAGCTCCGCGCGGTTAATACGGTAGGGCTTGCCCGTGAGGCTGCAGGCGAAGGTTTGGCTGAGGACGGCGTCACGTACGTCGTTGATATGCTCAGGCAGTGTCGATGTCTGTCCGGCGCTCTCTTCGTCGTCGTTCCAGCGAAAGCCTCTGGCAATGGCGTTGCTTCGCGAAAGCGACAGAAAGTGGTCGGCCCAGCTCTGGTTGTAGGCGTGTGGGCTTAGCATGGCTGGGAAGAACTGCCCGTATTCTCCGGTTGATCGCATATGAGCACGGATACGAGGCAGGCTCTCTTCGTACTCGGATTTCGAGTACTGGCGGTTAAGAATACAGTAGCTTTTATGCTTTAAGCCGATGCAGCCAAAGCAGTTCGTGCTGCCGCTGCTGGTGTACATGCAATATTCGAGGTCGCTGACGTTCATCCAGCACTCCCAGGAGAAGCGGATGTTGTAGGCCTGGTCGCCGACTCCGGTTGAATGGTAAACGAGCTCTGCTCCATCACCATAGGATGTTTGCAGGATGCAGTTTTTGGCACGCACGACACCGATGCACGATTCACAGTCTTGGGCATCGGAGACGAAAAAACAGCCGTTGCAGTTTTTTGTGTGCTGCAGATAGTTACCGCTGGAAGTCTCGTTAGAGTTACCTTCAATTTCGGGGACAGAAAAACCTTTTTTAAACTGCACAAAGGCCACTCGCTCGCGCTCCTGGGTGGTGAAAGCACCAAGGTCGAGCCCTGCCAGTCGCGCCCCATAGTCGGACTGGCTAAGTTGCTCGTTTTGGTAGCAAAACTGCTTATGGCGTAGATTTACGCAGCCGTAGCAGTTACGGCACTGTACACAGTGCGACAAAAAGGTGCTCTCCGCACAGGCGTCGCAGTGGTCACAGAATGTCAGACGGTAGCCGCGGCGGATATCGCGGCACTCATAGCATAGTTCGCTGTCGAACGAGTGGATCGAATCGACGATATCGCGGTTGCGCCATAGCCAGTGCGAGAAGAGGCAATTTTCATTTTCGGTGGCACCGAAGAGAAGGTAGCAGTTTTTAGCACTGGTGACGTCGTTGGTGTAGTCGCTGTTTTCCATGGTTGAGCGAATAACACCTAGGCTCGGAAACGGCACGCACTGCATAAGATCGGCAAACTGCGCAAAAAATGGCCGCGAAAAGTCGTAGGCTCTGGCGTAGTCTGCGGCATCCCAAGCGTCCGTGGACCAAGCTTCGACGTCGTAAACGGTTAGCCCGCTCGTCGGTGGAGTGGAGGTGAGTATCTTTTTGCCGCTGAGTGCGCAGGTGCCGTGGTAGAGATGCATGCTGTTTCTAAAGACCAGCATGCGCTGCAGGCGATCGAGTGCCACATCTGTTGGCAGCGGAATGTCGTGAGTGCGGCAAAATTCGACTTCAAGCGGGGAGAGCGCGATGCTTCCCTTAGTTAAGGAGTTCATCGTAGATGCCCTTGTATTCAGTAGCCATCTCGTGGGTGGTGCGCGGTGAGGGTAGTATCCACGTGCGCCAGGCGTTATTTTCAAGAAACCAGCTCAGCACCTCCTGGATACTACGCACATCGCCTGGCCTAAATTTTCGCCCGTTGACGGTATCACGAACGCGTTCTCCCAATGCGCCGATATCAGAGACCGCAACCGGTAATTGGCCGCGCCACATCTCGGAGAGCACCATCGAGTACGTTTCTGCAAAGAGCGATGGAATAACGGCGACATCAATCTGTGAACATATCTTGGCTAAATCGCTCTGCTCGTAGACGTCGTGGAAGAATATCCCCGGAATATCGCTACGGCGCAGGCCTCCGTAGAAATGGAGCGTGGCCTTTTCCGGCGGCAAGCGCAGTGCGGCGAACGCGCGAACGAGAGACTCCCAGCCTTTTTGTGGCAGGAGGCTTCCCACGTAGCCAAAGCGAAGGCTTTGGCTCGTCGTTCGCGGCAGGGGCTCGAAGGGCTTGATCCCGTACTCGATGATTCGGTAATCGGCGGGGAAGACCTCGGTCATCGTGCGCGCTAAAAAGGGTGAGGGCACTACCCGCAGGTGAAAGCGAGGGAGCAATTTGGCCAGGTAATCGCGGCGCCACTGCAGATACGGAGAGATGTCGCTTTGAAAGTACCTCTCGGCGTATTCGCGTGAGAAGCACTCGAGCGGATCGGTGGTCCCCTGCATGGTATAGTGCGGAGTGATGGCGTAGTACTCGTGAAAGCTGATCAGCGAAGGGGCTTTGTAGTCGAGCACTTGAGCCAGGACCGAGAGCGGCAGGTTATGAAAGTGTTGCACGTGGATGAGCTGTGGAGCGACGTCGCGAAGGATTTTGTCGATCGATGCGTTGCTTGTGCTCAAAGTCTCGGGTGTCTCTGGCCACTGCGGAGGATCTCCGGGATAGCGCTTGGTCGTGCCGTCCGGGCCAAGGAGGTGAATCTGTCCATCTTCAGGGAAGAGCACAAAGATAGAGAAGTCTTGCGCCAGCGCGTTTTGCAGATTGCGCACGTACTCTTCAACCCCGGCGCGGTTGTGGTAGCAGTGCATGATGTAGAGTAGAGTGGGGGTAATCATACGCTCTTAGAAATAGCGGATTTCGTCCTCCAGGCATAGAGCCTTGTGCGTACATCTGTGGCGCGATGTTAGGGTCGATAGGCCGTGGCTAGGATCGAGGTACTTTCACCCGGATTAATGAGCAATTACTTTGTTTAAATCGGCCCGCGCATTTGCGCGGAAGAGAGTGGCGCCTCTGTAATCCGCTATCGGCTAGCTGCGGTCAGCTTTCTGCTTTCCGCTGACTGCATCAGCAGTGGACTTCGGCTACAGTCCAATTCACACGTTTGAATCCTCGGTAGGTGCTGGTGTCGGTGTGGGCATGACCATTCGACGTCGCAGCCGATCGAGCAGCTGTTGGTAGTCGTGGCTTGAAATTGAGGTCTTGGTACGCGAATTCTTAAGATCTTCCCGCATAACTTTAATCTTTTTTCGAGCGGGAACTCCACTTTCCCCGGTAAATGCGGAGAGCTCTCTGACAAGGCGCGTTAAGATACGTAAAGAATAGCGGCGCAATGCCTTCCCCTTATAAGACAAAGAAGTTTCGATAAAACGTGAGATCTGAGCAGCCCGAGCATAACCATTGGCTCCTCCTCTCCTGGCCTTGCCCGCTGTGGAATCGCAGGCGTCGCCAACTCCGTCTTCGTCGTAATCGGCCTGGTCGGGATTGGATATAAAGGGGCAATTGTCGACGCCGGTTAAATTGTCAACCCAGCCAACAACAGCCTCCTCTCCAACACAGGCGAGCTGTGTAGCATCGAGGCTTTCGGGAGAAGCGGAATCTGCTATCCCATCGCCGTCGCTATCACGATAAGACAGCTGGCGGAATGCGCTGGGGTTATTGCGCGCGCAGTCGTACTTATTAATTACGCCGTCACCATCAAAGTCGGCATCGGCTAC
Organism: uncultured delta proteobacterium; assembly: GCA_903922175.1. Taxonomy (GTDB): domain Bacteria; phylum Bdellovibrionota_C; class UBA2361; order UBA2361; family CAIXSY01; genus CAIXSY01. Next base: position 3,799 of record CAIXSY010000032.1, read on the forward strand.
TGGTCCTTCTCCACTTTTTGTGGCTCTACGCTTTTTTCGGGCTCGACTCGCCCGAATGTACCGAGGACGATGCGTACGTAGGGGCCATGGTAATTCGGATCTGGGTTAACATCTTGGTCAAAGCGAGCCATCTCCTTACGAGCACGCAGGTGAAGTTCGTGTCCCTCACGCAGTAGCCATGCCTTGAGCTGCTCAACGCCCTCTGGGCGAATGCGATCGTACTCTGTTGATAGGTGCAAGTTGGGAACATCGGGGGCAATCACGATATTTTCTTCGACGGCAGCGGCCAAATCTACTAAGTCCGTGGTAAGCATCGTGACGCCGGCTTCGAGATCGCCTTTGGGTACGTAGTTCAGTCGCAAAAGGCGCACGCCTTTAGGCGTGTGTTCGACGACGCCTATGCGGTCAAGCTCAAATAGGACTGTTGCTGGGTTCAAATCTTGGCTCACGCTTCTCACTAATTTATGAAACTCACTGGTGTTACTTCCATAGCTTAAAACTCGCGGCCGACCTCCCTTCAGACTAAACTCGCCGGCATCCTGCCAGCGCCCTATAACTTTCCACAGAAAGTGGCGCGTCTTGCCCTCGTCTTCATGCGGACTTTGCAGCCGAAGTACCTCGCGGCGGCGTAGTCCGGTGACGACGCTGAGTCTGCTGATATTTACCTTTTCGCCACGTTGGAGCACCTCGCGCTCAGAGGCGGCTAGAAGCTCAATCTTACAGCTTTCTACTAAGTCTTGAATTTTCACAGAATGCTTCAGGCAGAATAGAAGAACGGGCCGCAGCAGGGCACGTAATATTCGTACGACGTAGCTAGGATATCCCTCTATCACTAAAATACTCCAATAAAGGTGCGCAATGCCCATTAAAGGGCTGTCTGCCTATCGGCATCTATGCCGTGGCATTAAATACATAATAACCGATTTAATAGGGTGATTCAAGGGCGCTTTGGAGGATGTTTGACTAAGAATCGGTAATGCAGTATTTTTATAAGAGTGCGAAACGCACATTGCAAAAATTTGACCGAGCTAGTTTTACGAATAATAAAATAGAGAGGATATTATGAAGTATAGAGCGGGTTTTTTGAGTTTGGTTGTAGGTACAATGTTCTCGGGGAGCGCCTGTTTCGCCGATAGCGGCTGTTTACCGCTGGTTAAGACCATTCAGCGCCAGGAGAAGGCGATATCGATCGCGAGCATGGCTCTTCGCACGAGGACAGTTAAATTTGAAGCGACGACTAAAAAGCTCCTAGCCGGAGAGAGTGATGCGACGAAGGCCCTCTATCCACTCCAGCTTGCTGCCGCGCAGTCGGCATCCATATACGATCAGAGATATAATGCTGCCTATCTGATCGAGAAGGAGCTAACCTATCAGGGGTTGATAAAAGCGAAGTATGAAAAGATCGCCTCTGATACCATTGCTGAGATGAACGCCCGGGGCTGTGCCGATAAGCCCAAATCCGACCCTGTCTGTCGTCGCTTATTGGCCAAGCTAGGACGCGCACAGAAGCTCGTTGACACGCGTACTCGGAGCATGGCCGCTGTGCAGATTCGGTTGACAGCAGCACAGGCACTGCTCGATGCTGCAGGCCTTGATTCCGGTCAGAAGACTGCTGCTTTTGATGAGGCACTTGTGCAACTTTCGAATGCGGATCTGCCTTCGCAGGAGAAGTTAGTCAGCGACCTGAATAAGTTTGTGGAGGTTGTCAATGCTAAGCGCGCGCTGATTGACTCCGAAATGAGCGGCTTCTTGGTTAAGCTCTCGACCCAGAAAGAGTCCATGGAAGCTCTCTATGCCTGCTTTGGGCAGGTGTTGCCCGACTAGTTCCTTGACCCTTGAAGCGTGTACTAAATGAGTTGCATTTTCATAACTGCTCGTCAAATATGGGTTTCCCGTGCACCTGCACGTAAACGTTCCCCTTCCCGAAAATATTGGGGAACGGGTACGTTTACGTGCACCTGCAGGTGCACGGGTTGTTTTTAGACCTTTTACCCACACAAAAGCGCGAAGAGCTTTATTTGAGTTGCGGCAAGGTAGTTCCCCGGCTATGTTCCTCCTATGCCCCAGCAGCCAGTAAAACGCATCGCCTTCTACGCCGGCTCGGCTATTCCGTTTCATGCTCGAACGCTTGAGGAGCGCCCCCTGGGTGGTACGGAGACGGGAGTGATCCGTGTCGCAGCGTTACTTGTCGAGCGCGGCTTCGATGTCACCGTTTTTACCTCGCATAAGAATCCACCACCGTCGCAGCCGCGCTACCTGCCCGCGTCTGAGGTATTAAAGCAAGGGGTCTTCGATCTGCTTGTCCTGGTTCAGGAGTGGAAGCCGTGTTTGTTTAATCTACCGGCGTCGCGCGTTTGGTTTTGGACGGGAGATGGCCCCGAGCAATACTCGAACTATGGCATCGGCGATAAGCGCGTCTGGGCAAGGCTGGAGCGGCTTTTGACGGTAAGCAACTATCACGCCGAAAGTCTCGCCACGTACTCTGGCTTTCCGCGCGAAAAGATATCAATCGTTGGAAATGGAGTGTGGCTAGCCTGGTTTGAGGGAAGCGAAGCGCGGGTGCGTCAGCGCCTGATCTTCACCTCGGCGCCGTACCGCGGTCTACAATTTGTGGCCCCGATGTATGTCGAGCTTAAGAAGCGCCATCCGCAGCTTGAGCTGCATTCCTTTAGTGGGATGAGTGTCTACGATCGCGAGAAACCTTTCGAAGGACCGCACGTAGCCCAGTATCGGGCGACGGCTCAACAGCTGGAAAAACTTCCAGGGGTTGTGCTTCACGGCAATGTGCTCCAGTCAGCGTTGGCGCGTGAATACATGAAATCGGCGCTGTTTTTCTATCCTGCGAGCGTGCCTGAGACCTGTTGTATGACTGCGCTTGAGGCCCAGGCTGGGGGCTGCGCACTCGTTACCTCAGCCCTTGGTGCTCTGCCCGAAACGGTTGGCGAGAGTGGCATTGTTGTCCAAGGGCAACCGGGAAGTGCGCCGTTTCAGGCAAACTTTATCGAAGCGACGCATAGCCTCTTGAGCGATGATGCGCTTTGGGAGCGTTGCACCAAATATGCTCGCGAGAGAGCGTTGCGTGAGCATGCGTGGGAGAAGGTGGCTGATAGGATGCAGGGGTTGATGTGAGGGGGCGATGCTTGGTGACCCCGTTGTTCCGCGTAACCGTAATTGTTGAACCGACCCGCGCATTCGCGGAAGAGACAAGACTAGTGCCGCCTGCCTGCTACCTGCCTTCTGTAATCTGCTTTCAGAGATCCGCTATCAGATTTCTGCTGACTGCATCTGATGCAGCTGCAGTTTTCGTGCCAAGAGTTTCTTTCGCTTCCCGCTGTTCGATTGTAATAATACAAGATCACGGTGCCCAAGAGGCAGCTCGGTTCAATAAAGTGTTGAGCCGCCGCTTATATATCGATGCAGAAAGTTTGCACTGGGGGCGGCGGCCCAATGCTAACTATTATAAAGTCCGAGATAAAGGTTTTCCCGTGCGCCTGCAGGTGCACCCGGGGTTATTGAGCAGTTACGAGTAACCTAACATCTGAGCGTATGCAGTTACCAACCCATATTCTTGCTGGTTATTGTGTAGGGCAAGCCTGTGGCCTCGGTCGCCGCGAGCGCACTTTTTGTATGCTTGCGGCAAGCATTGCCGATATAGATGGTGTTGGTGTCTTTTTTGGAACTGAATACTACTTTCGTTATCACCATATTCTTGCCCATAATCTGTTCTTCGCTATCGTGGTGGCCGGGATCTTAAGTTTTTATTCGATGCCGCGTGGCAGGGCCGCCGTGGTTTATACGGGGGCTTTCATGCTGCATCTTTTAATGGATTCATTTGGGTCGGGGGAGGGCTGGGGGTTGGCGCTATTGTGGCCATTGTCTGATCACAAGTTTCTCAATTCATACGCCTGGGACTTTCGGGCTTGGCAAAATATGCTGGCCTTGTTTGGCGTCGTTATTTGGACCCTTGGAATAGCGATTTTTCGCGGTCATACGCCGCTAGAGTGTGTCGCTCCGAAGCTCGATAGGCTGCTCGTTGATAAATTAAAGCTAGGGTAACCAAACGGATTTATCGTCCAATTGAAGCATCTTCATCCAGGCAGGTAGTGCTTGAGATAAAGAATGTTCCTTCGACCTATCGAAAAGTAGTACGTGGCCTGCAAATGAGCGATTATTACGGAGAGCTGGTTATCGATGCTCGGCGTGATATTCTTGAGGGGAGCGAGGATAGCAGGGGGAGGATTATTGACCGCGACTTCGATCAGCATCGGGTTTCGTTTACGCTGGTTCGCTAATCCGTGGAATTTCTCGCCTGCTTCTCGGGTAGCTGTTATGCGAACAGCCCCTCAATCGACAGGTAACGCTCTCCGCTGTCGTAGGCAAAGCAAAGCACGCTGCTGTTGTCGGCTATCTCTGGGAGCTTTTTAGCCACTGCGGCGAGAGTTGCGCCGGAAGAGACTCCGATAAAGATGCCCTCTTCGCGGGCACTGCGCCTGGCGTAGTCAAAAGCCTCCTCTTCGGTTACTTGGATTATGCCGCTGAGCACGTTGGTGTGCAGGTTCTTCGGCACAAAGCCTGCGCCGATTCCTTGGATCTTATGTGGTGACGGCGCACCGCCGCTTATCACCGGGGATTTTGCTGGTTCGACAGCGTAGACCTGCAGCTTCGGAAAGATCTGCTTTAGCACTTCGGCACAGCCGGTGATGTGGCCGCCGGTGCCGACGCCGGTTATGAGATAGTCGAGGCCGCCTTTGAAATCGTGGGCTATCTCTTGCGCTGTGCTGCGTTTGTGAGCCTCGATGTTGGCTTCATTTTCAAATTGCATCGGCATCCAGGCGCCGGGAGTCTCTGTGACCAGTTCTTCAGCCTTGGCGATGGCGCCCTTCATGCCTTTTTCGCGTGGCGTAAGCACGAGTTCGGCGCCGAGAGCCGACATGTAACGCCGTCGTTCGATTGACATCGATTCTGGCATAACGAGGATGCAGCGGTACTTTTTCACGGCGCAGACCATGGCCAGGCCGATACCGGTATTGCCTGATGTGGGCTCGATGACGATGGAGCCTTTTTTGAGCACGCCACGTGATTCGGCATCTTCGACCATGGCTGTAGCGATGCGGTCCTTGATGCTGTGGCCGGGGTTGAAGGACTCAATCTTGCTCCACACCTGCACGCGATCGCCGAATAGTGAGCGCAGACGTACGTGAGGGGTGTTGCCGATAGTTTCGAGGATATTTTGTGCTTTCATAGGTGAACGCTCTCCAAGTTAGCCTGCTAAACGATTACTCTGGGTTTTTCGATGCGGCGCGAACGGTGATATCGCCTTTATGATAGACAAGAGAGCTGGGCTCGACGCTTGCCGTTAGCCAGACATTGCCCCCGATAACCGAACCTGCTCCAACTACAGTCTCGCCGCCTAGGATCGTGGCATTAGCGTATATCACCACATTCGACTCGATCGTCGGATGGCGTTTTTGGTTGGCGTGGCCCTTGGTGATTACAAGGCCTCCTAGGGTAACGCCCTGGTACATACGCACGTTATCTTTAATGATCGTTGTTTCCCCGATAACGATGCCGCTGCCGTGATCGATGCAAAAAGAGCTACCGATCTGGGCTCCGGGGTGGATGTCTATGCCGGTCTCTTTGTGCGCATATTCGGTAAGCACTCGTGGAAAGAGGGGCACGCCGAGGGCGAGGAGCGCGTGTGCGATACGGTATACCGCAATTGCGTAAAATCCGGGATAGCACAAGATGATCTCATCGACACTCTTGGCTGCCGGGTCTCCGCGATGAATAGCCTCGGCATCTAATAGAAGTAGATCATGAATGGCTTCTAGCTGGGTGGTAAAGCGTTGTGGAATATCGGTGCCAAGCACATAGGAGGCCGTGCGTAATGTTCCAACGACCTGTTCCAGCTCAGTTTCGACATTGGCTAGGTAGCTCTCGATCTCGGCCTCGCTGCGGGGTGGTGTGCGGCTAAAGTGGGGGAATAGTATTGCCAGGAGATCTTCAATCAGCGGAGGTGCGCACTGGCGCAGCGCACCGACTGCACCATAGTTAGCGCGAGAGCGGACGAGCTTTGCGGCGAGCTGGGTGTGATTCAAGATACCTCCCATATAGAAACTTCTGCGAAGCTTCTAGCATAAACCAAAACTCTACTCCATTGCTACAGAATATTTTTGCTTCCTTTTAGGCAGACCCTAAAGGAATAAGTCAAATTAGGGTGATTGCTCATTAAGTCCGGGTGCCTTAACAATTCGTAAGCGTGGTGGCGGTCGAATCGACCAGGACCACGACCACGCTCACGATATTCTTTACCCGGGGATATTGAGCAGTTAAAAATTTGGGTGATAACCGAGAAGTACGATTAAATACCGCTCTTCATGACCTCAATCATGCGCAGCGCTGCACGAGCAGCATTGCGAGCGCAGGACTCTTTGCGCGCCAATGCTTGTTCGAGGGTTGCGCCGGGCCCAATAATTCCTAGGCCGATCGGTTTTTGGTGTCGTAGCTCGGCATCAATCAAGCTGCGATAGACGATATGTCCCATAATTTCGCCATGGAGCGTTTCGCCTTTCTCGATATATCCCAGGACCACGAGGGCGTCGATGTCTTTGCGCGCAAGGAGCTTTTCTGCGACAAGCGGGATTTCGAAACTTCCAGGAACTTTAACCTCCACCACAAGCGTAGCTTTCTCCTGTTCTAGGGTCTTTCGGGTTGTGACCAACATGTCATCAATGACGCTTGGATTGAAATAGGCAGAGATGATCGCCACATTGGCTGGTGCATTAGACATTATGTTCCCTCACTTCTTTATTATTGAGCAACTACGTTGATTTTTAACTTGATCTTCGCAGGGGAAATGGAACTGATCAATGTTCCAGTTCCCGTGCAGGCACTCTGGTATTTACCAGCCGTGATGCTTACATTATCGTAAGCTGTCACCTGATTTTAGAACACAAGCAGCTCATTATCCAGTGGCAAACATAGGTACTCAAGAAGTACGGCTAAGGCCGTCGGCTGGGGCCGGGAGCTGCAGCTGAATCGGATGCTGACGGCAGATAGCGGGCTACAGAGTCGGTTCAGCATGCCAGGTGTGCGCGCCAGCGCACACCTCAGTGCGCCGTCTCCCCAACCTTGGTCCCAGAATGCAGTGGCACAAAGGGGATAAACGCCATTGCCGGAAGCGTTAGCACAAATGCGCTGATAAAGAGCGTGGTATAGCCAAAGGCCTCAACAAAATTGCCCGAGAAGACGCCCAAAACAGTAGCCGGAATACTCATAATGGCCGAGCCGATGGCGTAGTGAGCAGCTTTAAACTCGCGGTGGCAGGTACCAAGGAGAAAGACAAGGAGTGCCGCAGCCCCGAGACCCGCTGCAACTTGTTCTACAAAGTGGATCGAGGCGATAAGGCTTACTCCCTCTAATGTTGTGGCGCTTGGCTTGTACCAGGCCAATCCGATGTAGAACCAGATCGCCAGATTCATTAATAAGGTTATCGGCCAAATCGCTCGCGTTAAACCGGTGCGTTGGATCCACCATCCGCCGAGCATGGCGCCGACGATAGAGCCGGTGGCACCGATCCAACCGCCGATCCACGAGTACTGCGCCTTGGTAACGAGCAGCTCGCGCATCATGAAGGGGGTGACCATAGAGAAGAGTACTTCGTCACCAATTCGGTAGAATATTATAAAGCCGAGGACCACACCTATTTTGTGTTGCTCGAGGTAGGTGCGAAAGGCTTGAGCGAAGAAGGCGAATGTTTGACCCAGCAGGGGGGCGCTGAGGCGTGCAGCCTCAAAGCGCGGCAGATAGCGCCAGTGTCCCAGCGCAAGCAGCGCAAAGAGGAGGCCGCCGCAGGTGAAGGTGTATGCCCAGGGAAGATAGGGGTCGCCGGATTTAAGGTGAAGCAGCGTCACCATCTGTGGTAGGCAGTACCAGCGATTAGTCTCCGTAGCCGTACAGAGTGGCAGCCACGCACAATAGGCGATGAGACCAACAAGGCCGCTTTTAACGAAGATTACAGCGATGCGGTAGGCCATGACGCGGTACCCGGAGTAGAGCGCCTGTTGCGGGCGCTCGGTAAGTCCGGCGAGGTAGTAGGCATCGATGGCGACGTCATTTGTGGCGGCAAAGATGGCCATGACCACAAAGAGGAGGGCGATGAGGGTCTGGGCGATCGTCTGCTGGGGCGAGAGGTAAGCGCAAATGCAGAGCAGCGCTGCTAGAAATAGCAGCGCCGCGTGAATCGCTTGCATACAAACCAGCCAACCGCGCTTGGTGCCATAGACATCAAGCAGTGGTGCCCACAGAAATTTGAGATTCCAGGGGATGTTGAGCGCGTTGAGGTACCCAATTACACTCTCTTTAGCACCCAAGTCAGTAAAGAATACGCTCGAAAGAAAACGCACGACGGTGAAGGGAAACCCCTCAGCGAAGTAGGTTGATAGTACCCAGAGGATCGTGCGGCGTGACGGCGGAGTTGCTGGTGGTGTGGTATTCATGTGCAGGTCGAGAGTAACGGGTATTGAGAGGGTGGGAAAGGTCCTGTTGAACAGATCTACGCCTTGGTGCGCAAAGAGCCTTGTGCCCCTATCTGTCGTCTGTAATCCGCTGTCAGAGATATGATGTCAGCTTTCTGGCGCATGAGCTGCAACTGATGCGGTCCGCAGAAAGCTGACTGCGGATCGTGGACTCAGCTTACGGCGAACCGAGAACAGAAATGGTAACTGAAACAGATTATATCCCCGATGGCTTAAAACCCAAAGCTGTTGAGCAGGGCATCGACATCATCTTGGCCGGCCGCAGTCTGTGGCTTGGGTTCGTCTTTCAGTATTTCGCCTTTTGACTCGAGGCCGAAGAGTTCGACCAATCCGACAAGGTTGCGCTCGAGATCCTGAACGAGAGTCACTACCTTTCGCAGCGACTGACCGGTCAAATCCTGGAATTCTTGTGCCATCAGGACATCGGAGCTCAATTTCTCAAGCTTCGCCAACCCGCGTTCCTGCGCACTTAAGTAATTGCGGAAGATTTCACGCAGGGCAAGGGGAGAGATAGATGGGTTATCCAGCGCATTTTTGACTTGAGCGAGTGTCTGCAGCTCGGTTTTGATGATTGAAGTCTGTTCGTCGACGAGGTTCATGGTACGTTCTGCGGCCTCGTAGGTCATCTTCATCACCGCCTCAAGCTTGTCGGCAGCGTCGGGAATGTTCGTCGAAGCCATGTCTTTGTTGTCGCGCTTAAGTGTTAAGGCGAATTCGTGCAGTGAGTCGTGCAGTGATCGAGCCATGTGACCGACCTTGTGGTAGATCTCGCTATCACGCTGGGCGCCTAGCCGCTCAAGAGCGCTTTCGATACTCTGTACGTTGGAGCTGCCCAGAGCGTCTATCAGATCGTTCACGGCTTCAATCGCTATTACGTGGGTGGTACTATCGCAAGGATTGGCGCCGCTATCAGCGCGCAGCTTTTGAGCCGCTTCTAGGATCGATTTGCGAGCCTGTTCCAGATCGACACAGCGTGCCTCAGTTGGCGGATTGGTTGTACTCATATGGTCCCCTCACATTCCCTTAGTAGGCAAAATAAGATGTCGTCACATTTGTGGAATAGGTTGAGTGCTGGTTTCTAGGATGGTCGTGCCCACACTTAATTAATAATCACAGGGGTATAGCCTAGTTAGTTGAATTTACTAGAAAAAGTTTCTGCGGCGTGGAGGGGTGATTTTATGCGTAGGGATGCTAGGCTTTGAGGATGAGTATTGAGCCTGGGTCGTTAACCATCCTTTTCGAAGATGCGCAGATCTATGCGATCGATAAGCCGATTGGGATCGCCTCGATTCCTGAAGGAAACAAAGAGCAGAAGAGTTTACGCGAGCTGCTCGAAGCTAAGGCTGGCCAGAAGATCTACGTCGTCCATCGCCTCGATAAGGAGGTTAGTGGTGTCATCCTGTTTGCTAAGAATGCGGCCATGCATAAGTACCTCAATGACCGTTTTAGCTCGCGTGAGGTGCAGAAAACCTACCGTGCCTTGGTGCATGGCGAGGTCAGAGATGATAGCGGTGTTATCGACGCACCACTGCGTGAGTTCGGTTCGGGCCGGGTAGGGGTAGACCATGAGAACGGCAAGCCGTCGTTAACGGAGTATCGCGTGCTGAGCCGCGAGGGTGGCTACTCTCTGCTTGAGCTTTCGCCGCAAAGCGGCAGACGCCACCAGCTGCGCGCCCATCTGTATTCTATCGGTCATCCGATCGTAGGAGACGTGCGTTACGGCGACCGCGCAAAGCAGCAAACGTACCCGCGCTTGATGCTCCATGCCCACAAGATTGAGTGCCGTCTGCCGAATGGGGAGAGGTTGGTGGTGGAGTCGGCGTTGCCCAGCGGTGCGCTCCGCGCGCCGCTAGATCTGAGGGATTTTCGCTGTTAGAAGCGAAGGAGGCTTGGACGTGAGCTTAACCAAGCGTTTTTATCATGTGTTTTTAGCCTATTGATAACTCGCAATATAAGCTAAGAATTATGCAGCATTTGTCGCAGATGTCGTCATAACGGCTATGAGAGCAATGACGATTTGACAAGTTATAGAATAGGATAATTTTTAGGTGAGAGATGCTCACCGCCTCATAGATTATAACTTTGCTACTATGACGACATCAGACAGAGAAATTTTAGATCTCCCCATAGACCGAATCCCGACGCTTGACCGCCGATATATTTCATCCGCATTGGATGGAATGGTAATTATCATTGTGCTTATGGTTGCAGCTTCGCTGCCCGGGGACTTTGAGGCGATCCGTTTTTTTCGCGGTGCCCTGATATTCGGGTCGATATTCGTCTACGAGCCATTTTCCACCGCTTACGCTGTGACTCTTGGGCAATTTATCACCGGAATTCGTGTGCGAAGGCTCTCTAACCCTCAACAGAAAATATCACTTGGGGCGGCCTATGGACGCTGGCTCGTGAAAATAGCACTCGGCTTATTGTCTTTTTTCTACGCGTTCTTTTCAAAGTATCGCATGACGATCCATGATCTGTGCGTTGGTTCGATTGTGCTCAAGGCAAGCTGCGATTTGGGAACATCCACCAATCCTCCTCCTCCGGACGGCGTATCGTAGGGGGGTGGCGTTTCTTTGTTCGGGCAAGCAATGACTTGGTCCCTCAAGTAATTCTAAGGCGACGCCGATTCCAATTAGATAGTACCTGTCTGGAAATTCGGATTTTGGAGATCCTTTGACTCGTGCTTTGAAAATTGTGGCAAACAGTTCAATAGGTTGCGCGCTCGCTGAGGATAGTTTCTGGCTATTTTTCTCAATTTACGGACAGAAACTAGATAATCAGCGGCAAATTCATAAGGGGAGATGATATGAGGTCGACTAAAGCAAGCCTTCTACTTGGATCCATCGGCGCGGTGCTGACCGGACTTTTGGTGACGACAAGCGCCTTTGCGGCGATATCCTTTGTAAGCGCAACTAATTCGGCGAGTCTGGTCAACACCGTAGATGTAGGAGGCCAGCGTATCTTTGTCATTGGTGGCTTGGCCGATGGTGATTCCAGCGTTCTTACCCTCTCCACTGATAGCGATTGCCCCGGTGTCGCCATGACCGGTGGGGCGGAGTTTACGGCAGATTGGAGCTGTGTCGGTGGCGCAATCTCAGCCACGGTCACCTATCGAGGAGGTATGTCTTTTGGCCCCGCGCAGGAGGGTAGTCAGGGCACATTTTACGTTAGCTTCAACAACCCTCCAACTCCTCCAGGTATGGATTCGCCTCCGGCCGCATTGTCGGGGATTCAGATCTCAGTCTTCGGTGATGTGGATAGTTGGGGTATGAGCGGAGATATGTCCAGTGATGGTGTCAAATTTGGAGTTGAGTTGAGTGGCCCAAGTGGAGGGGCAGCTCACTTTCGCCTCGATCTTCCTCAGCCGGCGGTACAGTTTCTTGGCGGAGTCCTTGGAGTTTTTGTTGGTGGCAAGGCAGATCCGTTTGCGACGGTGACCACGAACAATGATGGGAGTGCGTCGATTGTTGTTGATATCACAACGCTCAGCTCCGCAAGTGCTGCTAAACTTGGAGTAAAGACAAGCACGGTCACAAAGAAGATTACGGCTGGAGCACGTTCTCTTAGCCTTGGATTTAATAAAGCCGCCATTAAGACAGGTAAATCGATTACGATGGCGATGTGCGCAGGAACTACGTTTACGGCGGGAGATAAGGTGCCGGTTGCCTTTACCGTCGGAGGCAAAGCTGCAGGTATTAAGAAGACATTGACCCTGGATAGCCACGGTTGTGCGCGCGCAGCCCTAAAATTGAAGTCGGTCAAGGTGGGCACACTGACGGCAAAGATCAGCTATAAGGGAGCCAGGGCTAAGACGAGCATAAAAGTTTCTAAGTAGAACTTAAGACAAACCTCCCCGGCTTGCCAGAATTACAAAGGCGACCTACGGCTGAAGTCCGCCGTGCGAGCTGTCCCAAAGGAAGGTCACAGCCGATGTAACATGCTTGGAGCTGCCGGTAAAATTGCTGGCCGTAGCTGATGTGATGGAGATCTGCAGCTGCACACCGTGGGAGGGGAGCCCTTTTATCGCTGGAAGTAGGGCGACACAGTTGCTTTGGTTGCATGGAATGTACAGCTCATAGTCAGCATAATAGGCTTCTTCCGCCGTGGCGACGTTGTATAGGTCAGCTTTCGCCCGGGCGTCAAATCCCCGGATGCGATACTGCATGAACTGGGGAACGGCTACGGCAGAGAGGAGACTGATGATGCTCATCACGACCAAGAGCTCGATCAGTGTAAATCCGGATGAGCGCCTCATAAAATAGCCCCTCGTGGTAGGTGAGATACTCTGCCTGTCCATTGTTATGAAGAGCATATTTTGTGCCACTGAGAAGAATTTTGACCTTAATGATCTCAGCTGGATAGCGGGATGTGCCTCGGCTTGATCAGCAGGAATTGTCACTTTGTAGGAATGTAGTTACCTATACCGTCCGCAAAAAGTCTTGTTGAACTGACCCGTGCATTCGCGCGGAAGAGAACAGCGCCTCTGTAATCCGCTATCGGCTAGCTGCTTTCAGCTTTCCGCTGACTGCATCAGCAGCGGACTTCGGATGCGGCAAGTGCTTCCTACTTCGCCTGGCCTTGCGGCCAGTGCTTCGTGGGACAAGTGCGGCCGGAGCTACGGCGGACAGGCGCGGCAAGTGCTACGTAGGACAAGACGGGGGGCAAGCCGCGACAAGACTTTTTGCGTCTGTTATAGTTCCTGTCTGTAGGATAGGACCGGGAAGTGGCTATGCGAGAGGCATTACGAATCAAGCGCCGAGTAGCTGCAAGGCGAGGGACGGCTGTTGGTTAGCCTGGGCGAGCACTGCCGCAGTCGCTCTTTGGAGGATCTGCAGGCGTACGAGATTGGCTGATTCCATAGCGACATCGGCGTCGCGAATGCGGCTTTCGGCGCTTACAAAGTTTTCACCAGATGCCGTAAGCATGTTCGTCGCTACCTCGATACGGCTCATGTTGGCACCGATGATACCACGTTGGATAGCGAGGTTGTTAAGGACATTTTGAAATATGGGCATGGCCTGCAGGGCGTCAGCTCGCGTCTGAAGTGAGAAGTCAAGGAGCGGGGCAACACCGTCGCGGGTCTGACCGAGCAGCACCGAGGTGTTGGACGTCGTGTAGTTGGCGACAACGACATCAAGGACCCCGTCCGAGTTAACATCGCCCAAAGCGTTGTAGAATGGTGCTGTGCCGACTGTGTAATCAGTTTTGGCCTTAAAGCTTCCATCACCGTTTCCTTGCAGGATTGAAATGCTGTTGGTGCTGCCGTTAGCCGCAACGATATCTAAGATTCCGTCGCCATTAAGGTCGCCAAGAGTTGCGTTGATTGGGCCAGCCCCAACGGCATAGTCGACCTTTGCTTTGAAAGTTCCGTTACCATTTCCGATGAGGACTGAGACATTGTTGGTGTTTGTGTTTGCGGTAACGATATCCAATATCCCGTCGCCATTGACGTCGCCAAGATCGGCGGAATGGGGATTGGTGCCTGTGGCGAAATCTGTCTTAGCCTTAAACGTTCCATTGCCATTTCCCAACAGGACCGAGGTTTTGTTCGTGCCATCGATGTCGACGATATCTAAAATTCCGTCACCATTGAGGTCCCCAAGAGTTACGTAACTTGAGAGGCTACCGATCGTAAAATCAGTCTTGGCCTTAAAGCTGCCATTGCCATTTCCAAGCAGGACCGAGACGCTGGAGCTGCTATAATTTGCGGCTATTATATCGAGGTTGCCGTCGGCATTGACATCACCAAGAGTCAATGAGTAGGAGCCACTAGCGATTTTAAAATCAGATTTAGCTCCAAAAGTTCCGTCCCCATTTCCGAGTAGAACTGAAGTGTTGAGGCCTGCCTGTGTACTGACAATATCTAAATACCCATCAGAGTTTACATCTCCTAGCGCTACCGCTGTTGTATTGGTGCCACCTGCGAAATCAGTTTTTGCCTTAAAGCTGCCGTCCCCATTGCCCAGCATAACCGAGAGTGAGGATCCAGTGTCGTTGGCAGTTACGATATCGAGGATTCCATCAGAATTGACGTCGCCGAGGGTTACGACGCGAGGATTTGCGCCTGATGCAAAGTTAGCTTTCGTGCCAACCGTTCCGTTCCCCAGCTCACCGCCTAGTGAAAGTTGGAGCGTGCCATCGGCCCCGTAGCCAGCCTGCAGGGTGAGCCCTTGCATGCTCCCGTCAAACAGCTTCTGCCCGTTAAAGGCGGTGGTTTGGGCGATGCGGAGATACTCATCGGATAGGGCCTGCGCCTCGCTATCGAGCGCCTTACGCTGGGAGGTATTGAAGGTGCCGTTAGCCGCCTGTTCCGTTAGCTCCTTAAGACGGGTGACGATGTTCGTCAACTCGCCGACGGCGCCATCGGCGATGTTAAGAACTGAGAGCCCATCGTTAAGGTTTCGAACTCCTTGCGTAAATATGCGGGAATCGGAGTTTAGGCTCGAGGCGATAGCGAGGCCGGCGGCGTCATCGGAGGCGCGATTGATGCGCATGCCGGAGGAGAGCCTCTCATAAATCTTAGAGAGACCGTCACTGGTGTTTCCCAGCTGCCGCTGCGCCCTGAGGGACGCTATGTTCGAACCTAGCGTTATCGCCATCTTCGAATCTGTTCGAGCCGCTTCGCCACCAAGCGAAGGGCGCAAAACTCCTATATCGAAGATCGACTTTATAGGGGAATTCTAGAGTAGATTGTGGGCGTACAACTTGGCTAAGTTGTTGATATCAGGAAAAACCGAGCTTTTTCGCAAGAACACCTGCGAGCTAAGTACTAAGTCGACTGAGATGTCAATTTTATTAGAATTGGGCGCGCTATTTTTCCCTTGTGTGAAAGTTTTTTAAGCCATCAGTTAGCGGGCGGGGCGGAGCTGGGCTACGAAATTTCACTAGGCAGAGGTCTTTGGGGGGCCAAAGGCGTAAAGACAGTAAAGCCAGGCGCATTACCACGTTCAACAAAGAGGAAAATCAAGGGAAATGAATGCATTGCATTGCAGCGCAATAATGGGTAATATCGAGTAATGAGATCGGATGCAAAGGAAACCATTAGTTTTCGTCTACCATCTGACGAGCGACTTGCGCTTGATGCTTTAGCCTCGTCGACAGATCGCAATAGGAGTGATCTGATTAGCGACGCTATCCGTATTTATATCGACGTGCAAAGGTGGCAAATTGAGGAGATCGAACGATCGGTTAAAGAGGCCGATGCAGGTGATTTTGCCTCAGAGGATGAAGTCCGAAAAGTCTTTACCAAACTCACCAGATGACACCTATCGTTTGGCTAAAGAATGCCACTAGAAACATCCAAACGATTCATGCCTATTACACCGGCGAAGGTGTTCCAGAGCAGGCCAAGAGAATTATTCGGTTAATCGAGAGGACTGCAAAGCAGCTTATGCAATGTCCCGGACTCGGCTACCCTGGTCGAGTTCCAAACACACGTGAGCTTCTTGTAAGTAAAACTCCCTACCTCATAGTGTACCGAGAGACGGACTCTCAAGTTCAAATTCTTAGGGTGCTTCATACGGCACAAAAGTGGCCGAGAGTGGAGTGAGTTGAGAACTGCCGAAACTTGTGTTTTGGCACCTCATAGTCGAGTGTTCTTTGTGATTGCGACGCAGCAATTGTGCCGCAGTGTTTCTAGTATCCCCCAATTCTTCTCGCTTCTGAGCGGCATGCTCATCTAACCTATCGAAATCCACTGCCTATCTGAGTTACATGAGCGGTGATATTAGGTCGGCCGCGATTATCGCGTTATCAAGCTACAGATTTTATAGCTTCGCTCAATTTCGCGCTGTCACTGAGGGAAAATTATGGGGCCCATACCAAAAGGGCAGCAACGAGCGCGGCAACCGCGATTTCCGAAATACTACCCTAAGGGCACAAATTTTGATGAAGTAACGGCGCAGGAGGTTCGGGAGGCACAGCGGAAAGTCAATCTACACCCGATGAAACTGCATAACTGGCGCTCGCCGTCTGCGGTCGCCGCCGAATTTACTTTGGCA
>CAIXSY010000033.1 GCA_903922175.1 uncultured delta proteobacterium
GTATATTCTTAACAAAATGACCATTTCTGCAACCGATGACGCTGACGTCCAAGGTCTAACGCCGGACGTCTAACGTCGACGTTTTACGTCCGGCGTAAGACGTTTGACGTCAGCGTTAGTCGATTAGGGGCGAGCAGTTACACTCATTCCTCCTCTTCCAGCTCATGATTATACCCGCTTGGATCCTCTCGACGGTAATTCCCCTGTCCGTCTCTTTGAAAATTCTGATCTGAGTTGGAATCATGGAAAGTATCACCGCCCTGCGCGGTATGAGGGAGGTTGTACTGCTTTTCAGTTCCAGGATCTACGTAGTCTGTTGTACCGTTGAGCAAGTTTCCTCTAG
This sequence comes from uncultured delta proteobacterium, assembly GCA_903922175.1. Classification (GTDB taxonomy): domain Bacteria; phylum Bdellovibrionota_C; class UBA2361; order UBA2361; family CAIXSY01; genus CAIXSY01. The sequence goes on from CAIXSY010000033.1 coordinate 344, forward strand.
CGTGGGCAATCTCATCTTGCCGATTTTGCATCTCTTGCATAGCCCGGGCATTTTGTCCCTGATTCTGTCGATAGGCGTCAACCGCTGCTTGGTCTCGCTGTTGAATAGATCGCTCGTTTTGATTCCAACGATTCGTCCCTTCAGGTGTAAATCCTCCGGTCCCAGCGTATGCGTACGCGAATTCCTGAAAACTCATCTGCCCTCCGTTGGCGACATGTTGTTGATACATCTGCTGCACGCGGGGGTTCTGCATATTCTGCTGAACAATATTATTTTGCATCTGCTGCATCTGCTGGCCAAGAGCGTTGCCCTGTTGAAGCTGCTGTTGGATCATCGTACCGAAGTCCTGAGCGTTGCACTCGTCTGGAGCGATGCGGGCACCTCCCCAAAGTGCCAACAGTACCACCACACTGAAAAATGTTCTCGAACTCATATAGTCTCCCTTAATTTATAGGACGGCGCTTGCTGGCTACAAACTTCCAACGAAAGAGGAGTTCTAAGCCATCTGCTGTAGCGATGCCTTCGACCCTCGGAACCCTTCGAGGGGTAAGTGGATACCAAAACTGAGTGAGCCCTGAACCGGGCGTGAGGGTTCCGGCGCTCCCCTCATCATGCAAAGGAAGCGAACCCAGTCCAACTGCGCTGAGGCCAACCACATCGGTGATCTGCTCTAACTGACCATTCGGCAATTGATGCGCCGAACGAGCAACCTGCATGTTGACTATAAAGGTCGAAATCTTATTCGCTTTCGGTCTAAAGACTCTTGAAAAAGCCCGCGCGGTACAGCAGGTCCCTAAGCTCGCTTCAGAGATAGTCAGTTTTAGTGGTGCTGGATTTGGACCTGACCTAACACGAAATTCTGTTACTTTTCCATTTCTAGGAACAAAAGAGGTAATCCGTGTTGTATTATAGAGATATCCAAAATTTCGCATGGTACAGGTTGTTTGGCCGGTGGGTGCAAGCATAGGCACACCAGTAATGGGATTCAGAATTGGAGCAAGGTCACAACCAATATTGAGATTTGGAGTAGCGCTCAGGTTGCTCCCAAAATTTTGGGACCATGCAGCAGGAGCACAGAAGCAAAACACAGCGACGAACGACTTCGCCAACAAGCAGAGGATATGGTGGTTTCCTGGACGTGTCATAGGGTTGCCTAAGATATACTAGTAGTTGTGCAAAGTCATTGCCACGCACTAGCAGGGTGTTAAAAAAAGCCCCAGCAAGAGGCCAGTTTTCGGAGCCGTTGACGTCTAAGGTCTTACTGACGTCGACGTTTGGCGTTAGACGTCATCGTCAGCTGCGCGTCTGCGGAAATGATTCCGTAAAATAATAACGCCCCTTATAAGTCAAAATCCCCAATAAATACCCCCTTCCGGGACTTTTTCGACACTCTACTAGAGCAAATTAGACAGCTCTATACAAGAAAAAAGACCTTATTAACTATTTAAGTCGCCAGGCCTCGCATGGCTACTTAAGTAAGTTAAACTCTAAATCCCAACGGACATACTACTCCCCTATGGGCCGTAATTAGCTTGTATGTGCAGATAGTTACAATTGTCCCCTTTTAGCATGTTTCTGCGCCTTAAGGGGCATTTATTGTTAGGTTATATTATAGCAGACGCAAAAAGTCTTAGCGCGGCTTATCCCCCGTCTTGTCCTACTTGGCACTTGCCGCAAGGCAAGGCGAAGTAGGAAGCACATTGAAAAAAAGGTAACTTTTATTTCAATGGCGAAGGGGGATCGCGAGATACCAACGCCAAGACTTTTTGCGGATGGTATAGTCGTGGTTAGAAACTATTTACTGGCCAGAATCTCTGCGAAGCAGGGTTCTTAAAGGAAGTTCAATGTGGGCAAGTAAGCCGATCGGTTCAATTGCGTGGGCGGGTTTTCTCCTGCGCCCTGACGATTTGCGCCGAAAGCACACTCGATGCAAAAAAAGTCAATAAGACTAGCTTAACTAACGTTTTCATAGTTTGCCCTATTTTTGATACGCTCTGTTCTGCCGTACTATACTATTTCCAATCTATATTATTTCCAGCCGAGAACCTTGTAGCCTTTTTCTTCAAGGCAAAACCCAACGTATTTTTGAAACTCCGGGTTGCTATCGCCTCTTTCGCGTGCTCCTCCGACGACTCCCATCGTGCCGCCGACAGCAGCGCCAGCCGCAGCTCCTCGGCCAGTGTTTCCGCTGATGGCTCCCGCTATCGTCCCCAGTGCAGCCCCTTTAACTGCAGTCCTCGCCCCGCTTCTGGCGACACTGCCGGACTGACTTCCGACGTGGGATGATGCACTCGATTTACAGCCCTGGATATCGGTATTTAACTGGCTTACCGTAGCATTGTTGTATTTTTGATTTGGATAAAACTGAGGTTCAGCTGCCTGAGCAACCGACGCTGCACTTACAAGAGAGAGAATTGTTAGCAAAGATTTGCGCGCTATTTTCATGGCTTTACACCTCACAATAAAAGACCCTTTCGTCTGAATCAGGCACGGTGGTGCAGTTCGATAACATATATTTCACGCAGACTTTTTGCAAGTTATTCGCGCTCTGAGTCAGGCCTTGGATCAGGCTTAAAAGGATTCTCGGCCGCCTCGCCATACTCGCGCCGGTCAACAAGCACCCAGGTGGCATCGGGATTAAGAGTTGTCATCGATTCTGCAATTGCTTGGGTACGAAAGCCCATGTCTTTCTTATACATACGCGCGCTTGTCTCGATGAGGTAGCTATGAGCGCCGCTCTTATTCCACTCGAAGGGGTAGGCGAGGATAGCAAATCCCCGTGTCATGTTCTTTCCATCAAAAAAGGAGTGGGCCCCACCGCGGGCTTTGGGACCCTGCTGCCCAAGAACCTTGTAGACATAGCCTTCATAGGAGCGCGATCTCTGCGCGCCGACCTTGTAGCCATCTATTTTAGCACTGTTCACCATCTGCTCGAGAGGACTTGCACCAAGCTCTGACGTCGGTTCCCAGTATAGGCCATCGCAGGTGCCCGGGGTGCTCAGGATTCGGCGGGCATACTGATGCACGCCGTCTTTATCGCAGTCCCCACTCATATACTTCTTCTGCGCATTGAATATTTCAAGCAGTGTGTAAATAGCCGTAAGTTGATTCAAGGTCATGCGAATCTCCTTCGCCACCTCGGTCCCGTGGTGTATTGCAAAGTACCAGCCATCACCCCGATCAACGAGTGGAAAGCGCATGTTCCAGGCCTCCGCGCCAAAGCGCAGCTTGTACCACTGCTCATCTTTGTACTCAGGACTTTGATAGGCAACGAGTTCGGCCCGGATATCGAGCTGTCTGGCGAATCGACGCATGGCAGCACGATCAGCTACGTCGTCCCCCGTCACGGCGATGTCGCGCCCCTCTTCACCAAGAACCTCAACGAGCTGCTTAGGATCGCCAGAGTGAAATGCTGCTTTGAAGGCGACAAGCGCCTCTTCTGGTGTGGTGAAGCGTTGGCCGCGCCGCTCCAACATTGTTCCGCGTTGTACGCTGCAACCGACCACACAGAGGAAACAGACGAGAAGAAAAGTAGAACTAAGAATAAAAAATGGCAGACGGCCACAATGACGGTGTTGGGTGGGCATAGGCAACCTCTTCTTCGTCCGTTTTATAATTTGGCAAAGTTTTACTTGCTATCTTGTAGCACAAGGAGTGTCTGCGAGTGAAGCCACAGAGTACCACGGCCCTACAAATGAGCGTATCAATATTCACAACCCTAATAGTGCTGAATGTTCGGATTTCTTTGATTGCCAGCCTGGAGAATGACCGTTCGATGTGCCTAACTGATCGCACTAGCGGAAAGAGTTCTGTTGAACCGACCCGCGCATTCGCGCGGAAGAGAGAGTCGAGGCTGCTATCTGAGATCTGCAGTCAGCTATCAGCTGTCAGCATCAGATGCAGCTGCAGCATCAGTTGCGGCCGCAGCCGACGGCCTTAGCCGTCTTGTCCTACGTAGCACTTGCCGCGAGGCAAGGCAAAGTGGGGAGGTCGAGCGAAGGGGGAAACTCCTGATGAGGCAGTAGACATTAGCTGCTAGAACGTCAGCTAACTTTACGGCATCAGCACTCGGCTCCCTTCGACGCGCGCTCGAGTGTGGTCTTCCAGGCGATAGCGATCTCGCGCCGAGCAAATCCCTTAGCCCGTAAGGGGGTGCCAATGAACACGTTTTTGAATATCCCGATTCGCCCTTCCGTGGAAGCGCGCCGTTTTTGGAGTAGCACAAAATTGCGATTCTGATAGCTGAGCTGATAATA
>CAIXSY010000034.1 GCA_903922175.1 uncultured delta proteobacterium
AACAGGGGTGTTTTTGAAGAAACGCGCTGACTTTCAGGAATGAATAGGGTAATTGAGAGTCTGTGAGAAGGGGCGGCTAGCCGATTCAGCACACTCTTCGACCACGACTGTTCGATAAGCTCACGACAGGCCACGAGCACGACCACGAATTATTAGGCCGCCCGGGGGGTTATTGAGCAGATACCGCGAATCGATCCTATCTTATCGATAATCCTAATCTATTGGACGAGCCCTATTCTCGTATGAGGCATATCTATGAGCGAAGCAAAGAAAGAAGAAGATGGCGAAGCTGAGGCCCCGGCTGCGGCAAAGCCCAAGAGCAAAAAGATGTTGTTTATTATCGTCGGCGCTGTGGCGCTGCTTGTTATTGTCGGCGCTGTAGTTATGCTGATGGGCGGTAAGAAAGAGGCTCCGAAAGAGGGCGAGAAGCGCGCCGAGGTGGAGAAGCACCTTTTAACCGCTGAGCTCCCTCCGGTTATCGTTAACTTGTCAGACACCTCTAGCTATCTCAAGGTTACCATGCTGATCGAGTATGACAGTGCCGTGATAGCGCGGGCTGAGGCGGCGGAAGCAGGTGGTGGTAAGGGTGGTGGCCACGGGGGTGGAGCGTCCGGCGGCGAGGAGGGAGGAGAGAAAGCAGGCGGACTTCCCGGTCCGCTCGCCAAGCGCGAGCCGATGATCAAAGATGCGGTTATAAGGGTGCTCTCTTCGAAGAAAGTCGAAGAGCTGCTCACCACCGAAGGAAAAGAAAAACTCAAAGAAGAGCTCGTCGAAGCCATTAATGAGGCGAGCGGACTGGAAGAGGGTGCCGTCGTTAACCTCTACTTCACCGAATTCATTATCCAGTGATCTCAGCGCAGGCATTACTCGTGATCGGTGCCACCTCGTTGCGAAGACATGTCGCAGCTTGGTGGCGTCGATCGTTGCTGCTCGTCGTGCCGCTTTTAACAGTTTGTTTTTACCTGGGGCGTGCCGATTCTGCCGAAGTGTCCTTAGGTGATGACCCAAATATCCGCATCTCGTATTATGAAATAGAGGGGAACACGATTGAAGAGCTGCGTCAGGCACTCTTGACGCGCGGTCCTATTGACGAGAAGGGGGTTCGACGCTTCGCCTACACCCGTTGGTTTATATCGTGGAGATGGCCTCACCTCGATGGAGCTGCGGTTCTGTCACGCGCTACGGCAGCGTATAAGATTGATATCTTTGTCCCTCAGTGGAATGAGCCCCGCGGGGCGAGCACCGAGGTGCGCATGCGCTGGAGTAGCTTTATAGCAGCGCTCTTAGCCCATGAGAAAAATCACGTTGAATTTGCACGGCATAACTTTGCTCATATTGCTGAGCTAATTCAGCAGGCAGCTACTAGCAATCCGAAGTTGAGCGAAGACCAAGCCGAGCAGATCGCCCAGCGAGAGCTGTCGCGCATCCGCATGTTAGACTGGTCCTACGACACGGATACTAATCACGGTAAGCTTGAGGGGGTTGTGCTCTAACCGTCCGCAAAAAGTATTGATGTAACAAGCGCATCGATGGCGGACGGAGGTCTACCCTTTTTTTGCACCATGTTGCAGCTGTTGATAACGCCACAAAAAGGGTAGACCTAGCCCACCTTCGGTGCGAGAACCCCGAGAACAAACACTGTGCAGACAAGGAGGGCCAAGTACTCTAGGAGTGTGTGACACAGGCCCCTCCAGCGCAAGAACTATGGTGGTGATTCGCATGGAAGTAATCGCGGAGGTTGTGGAGGTAACGGAGTCAGCGGAGAAAACGGTAAGATATTTAGAGTCTATCCGGAAAGATTCCTTTTCCCAAAGGTCTACTTTTCTTGAGGTGAAAACAGCCAAGAAACTAATAAAATCACCCGCGACGGGACGAAACAGACCGCAGCGGAAGCCGTCGCGGTCAGTTTTTCAAGTGAATTGGTACACGAGGGCACGAAATGCGAAGTTTGAAGACCCAGCCGCCTTCGCATGAAAGTAGGTTATAGGTTAGCAGCGCGCGCATGCGCGCGCTGCTCTGTCCGCCATGAATGCGATCGTCGCACCACAGCTATAACTAGCCGACGATGCCCTTGACCTTGACCGAGCCAGTGAACTTCTTGGTGGTAGTCTTAGTATTCGATGTGATCGTTGTGGTGATCTTAATCGGATAGACGACGGTGCAGCTTGCTGTCTCCAAGGTGGCATCGGTGGTTAGCCGGAGATTCTTGTTATAAGCGGGCAGTGTTGGCGGAACCGAGGTGGTCGTGGTGGCTGCCGACACTGTCGTAGATGTGGTGGTCGACACTGTCGTTGATGTGGTGGTCGACGCTGCATAAAGCTCAATCCCACTTAGCGGGAAAGCAGCTGTATCTACGACGGTGATCGATGAACTTGGCGCCCTGCCGATGGTTACTTTCAGACGTTTAATGCTTGTGTTCGCAGGAGTAATATCGTCGAGAATCTTCTGTCGAACAACCGAGGTAATTACGCTGGTAAGGAACTTACCCGTGGGCGTCACGCATTTCCCGACAGTCGATGGACTCTCCTGTGCGAACGCACTTGACCCAATTAGAAGTGCGGCAGCCAATAATGAAAGTGCTTTAATATTCTTCATAAAACCCCAAATAATTTAAATGTTACAGTTAACACCTCTCTCTATCACCAGTGCATGTACCTATGGTTATGCGGGGTTGACGGAAAGATGTGACATAATATTTAGTTCCTGTCCGGAAATGGCAAAAATTAGCCAGGAACTATCCTGAGCGAGCGCGCAACATATTGAACTATTTGCCACAATTTTTTGCGCGCGAGTCGAAGGATCGCCAAGAACCGAGTTTCAGGACAGGCACTATTTATAGGCGCAGCGGTCTAAAATAAAAGCGTAGTGTTGTTAGGTGGTAACTGCGTAACTTCTCAATAAGTGTGGGTAAAGCTCGCTAAATGTTTCTCACGGAGTACCACAGCGCAGCCTGGCGGCCGCAACCAAAATAGATAGTCCCTACGGCTGCGCTGTGGGGCTCTATGCGATGCCTCAAATCCTGCCAGCGGGTCACAAAGCTTCCCCGCACAAGGTAATCTATATTTGGTGATAATATGGTTCATTTTCTTGCCGTTCCGAGGCGGGGCAACCTTCTTGCTAGAAAAGCAAGAAAATGATCGATAGTGTCACGGAGTGGTCATCTCCGTGTAACTCCGTGCGATCTGGTTGGATCTTCGTGTGAAACAATGATTAC
>CAIXSY010000035.1 GCA_903922175.1 uncultured delta proteobacterium
AAAGTAGTTGCTGAGTATCCACCTGGAGTTAACTCCAGGTGGATACTCAGCAATTTTTTTCGCGGGTTTCGCGTCCTATTTCGTGGCTTTCGCGTAACTTTACCTCATCCCTGCAATTTCAATAGATTGCACCCCGTGAACGCATACTTAAAAATAATTCTTGCGCCCTAAAATCTACCTATATGGCTGGACAATCTGTCCTGCTTCTGGTTATGTTCTGAAACTATGTTTACAAGTACCAGTTACACTGTAGAAGCTGTAGAAGCTGTAGAAGTTGAAGTAAGAATTGGCGGCGCGGTCCCCCCAGAGGTGGTGAAGAACTGCCTAGCGCAATTATCTTTTCCCCCTACCCAGGTTGTGGGCGTTGATGTGGCTCATGATAATCGTCCTGGATTTGTCTTGTCCAATGTAAACAAAAATCAGCTTAAAGAAGTACTCGCAAGCATAGAGGGTGGGTGTGCCCATGCAGAGCTTTGTCATATTACGCCGTCGCCTAGCTCGGGCTTATATGCTGTTGCTTCTGATTACGGCACTGGTGAGGAAGGCGGTCTTTTTGACCCCAACCTGACCTACGAATAGCCTCTCATAAATCCAGACCGCTGGAAACCAGCTCGGCAATCAACTCAGCAATCGTCACTGTCCGACGTTTACGTTCAATGAAATAGCTGACTTCGCTGTAACCTGCCTGGCGTAGCTGATCTAACGCCAGACGGAAGTCGGCGCCCACTCGCTCCGGAACATGGGAATCGGAGCCGATCACCACGGGGATATCGCGCTGCCTCATCTGGCGAAGCATGAGCGGGCCGGGATTCATCTCCGGAATGACCTTATTTAGCCCAGATGTATTAAGTTCCATGGCTATGCCAGTCTTAGCGATACGATCAAGTGCGCGACAGATGTGATCAAGTATCTGGTCTGGGTTCCAGCACTGCGGATAACAGTTTTTAACTAGGTCCGGGTGCGAGATGCAATCAAATAGTCCCGTCTCGGCGGCATCGGCAAGATGCCCAAAATAAACCAGTTGAAACTCACGCGGGTCGCCCTTGAAATAGGCCTGTATATATTCCTCAATATGCGGATGCACCGAACCAAGAATATAGTGAAACGGCGCGCGTGTATGCAGATCCTCAAGCCAGGGCTCAACTCCGGGATAGTAGTCACTTTCTAAGCCAAGCAGAACATCGACCCTGCCCTCATAGCTGGACCGCGCCGCCGCGACCATCTGCTGATAGCGATCGAGCTCAGAGATATCCATGCGCACGTCCCTGGAACGGCCATCGATCAGCGGACAGTGACAGGTAAAGGTAATACCAGCAAATCCCTTCTCCGCGGCTACGCGGGCATACTCTTCGGGCATGCCTGTGGCGTGCCGACAGAGCGGGGTATGCATATGGGTATCGTAAAGGGGAATTTTCATGGATGGTTGCGGGGGTGGGATTTGAACCCACGACCTCCGGGTTATGAGCCCGACGAGCTACCGGGCTGCTCTACCCCGCGTCACCAATTAACAGTCATTTGAGATTACAAATGAATTCTAACTATGTCAAGCCTACTGCCTTGGAATTGCCACATAAACACATTTTAAAAGTCTTCGTGGCAGTTATTCATCAGATCGGCGGCCCTTTTTGACATGGTTACGCTCGCCCTCACGTCGTGAGTGCTCCTTGCGCGGTTGCTGTTCCTGCCCCATCACCTTCTGCCGAAAGAAGAGATAATCACGCTCACTTAATTTCCTCATTCCACCCGGACGAATGCTGCCTAAATTAAAGGGGCCGTGTGAAACACGAATCAGTTTAATAACCTGGTGCTCTACCCGCTCCATGATTCGACGCACGAGCCGGTTTCTGCCCTCAGTAACCGAGACCTCAAGCCAGGTGGCTTTACTGTCTCGACCCTCACTCTCGTTTTCTAGAATATGCGCAACTGCCCGGGCAACCCCATCAAGAAGCCTCACCCCACGCTCCATTTTTTGTATCGTTGCTTCTGACACCGATCCCTCAACCTTGACGTGGTACGTACGGGCTTGCTCATAACGCGGGTGCATCAGTCGATCAGCCAACTCACCATCATTGGTGAGCACGATCAATCCCGAAGAGTCATAGTCAAGTCGCCCTACGGGATAGTACGACTCGTAGTTGCGCGTCAGGTAGTCAGCTATCGATGGTCGCCCCTCGGGATCGCTCAATGTCGAAACCACAGAGCGCGGCTTATGAAAAAGAACTATCCCCTTCTGCGCAGCCTGGAGGAATCGGCCACTTACCTCAACTCGGTCATGCCCAGCTTCGACCTTCGTGCCCAGCTTGGTGACGACCTTGCCGTTTACCTTAACCTTGCCCAGGGTAATAAGCTCCTCCGCGGCACGCCGCGAGCAGACTCCACACTCAGAGATAAACTTTTGCAAACGAACTTGGGCCATAGGTCACTCTTGGTTTAGTTTCTGTTCTGCCGGACAGAAACCGGCACCATTGCCTGTAAAAGCCCAGAAAGCACAAAAGATAGTGGCAGAGTAGCGCAATTATTGAAAAAACTACAACTGGCACCAAGAGATGGCCAGAGAACGTATCGTAGCTGAGCTAAGTTCCATCCGAACCTCAGCTAGCTCGCTGAGGGGCTTGCGCTGCTCTCTTCGGCAACTACTTCCTCAACCTCATGTTCCTCACCAGTTTCCCCGGGATCACGCTCAAGCTCGCGCAAGTCGCGCAACGTCGGAAGCTCGCTTAGTGAACTAAGACCAAAGAGCTTTAAGAAATCATCGGTCGTGCCATACAACGCGGGGAGACCGACTGAGGGCTGATGCCCAACTATCTTGACCAAACCACGCTCAAGCAGTGTTTTAATCGTCGGCGCTGCATCCACACCACGGATCCTCTCAACGTCACTTTTCACAATAGGCTGGCGATAGGCGATAATCGAGAGGGTCTCAAGGGCCGCATTGGATAAGCGCCGAGGCGTCGAAGCTTTGAGCGCACGCACGAAGTGGCCGAATCGAGACTTGGTACGGAATTGATACTGATCGGCGACACAGACAAGCTCAAAACCAAAGTTATCCGCTTTATACGTGCGAGCGATGTGTTCAAGGATCTCTTGCAGCTCAGCCTCTTCAAGCTTCGAAGAATCCTGCAGCTTCCGAACCGAGATAGGATCGCCATGCGCGAAGAGAAGGGCCTCGACCAGAGCTTCTTTCTGCTCAGCCGGCATGCTCTTAACACTCTCCTCGTCGATCTCTGGGTCTTCATCGATGATATCATCGGCAGCATTCGGGGCTTCGACTGGAGCCGCCTCCGAAGGAGCAAGCGTAGAGGCTTCTCCCATAGCGACACTCTGCAGCTGCTCTGACTGGACATCCCCCTGCCCGCTGGCCTGCACTACTTCCAGATTTTCCTGTTCCGTGTTTTCTTCCGCCATACTTCCGACCAAAGAGCTTTAGACTATCGACAACACCGTTGATGTCTCGGTGCACTATCCGTTCATAATTGCCTTGCTCGGCTCAGATTCAAACTCATACTCCGAGCGCATCTCGGAGAAATCGAATTCTGCATCGGCCAGCATAACATAGATCTCTGACAACGTATCTACCTGCTTGACCATTATTACCTGACGCTTGCACAGCTCAAGCATCGCCACAAACGCGCCTATAATAGCGCTGCGGCTGGTGAGATCGACAACTAGCTTGTCAAATAGTATAGGCTCAGAGACCCCTTTAAGTGTGTCGATGATAGACATCATTCGATCGACAATCGAGACAGAATCTATGGTGATAACAAAACCAAGATTCTTCGGCGCCTTATCGAGAACCCTCTTGAAAGCCATACCGAGAAGGATCGGATCGTGGTTGCGATAACGCACCGGTGGCGGCTCAATCTGCGCAAGCAGGGATGGGGCAGAGAAGACATCGACTCCGAGCATCTTTCGGCAGCTGAGCATGAATGCACCCTGCTTATAGATCTCGGCCTCACGCAGCTTGCGCAGCAACTCCTCGTGCGGGTCGATCAGATTACCCTCGTCATCCTCAATCAACTCAGCTGGCTCATTGAGCAGAATACTTGATTTGATAGAGAGCAGAGTAGCGGCGATAACGAGGTATTCACCGGCCAAATCTAGGTCTAAGTTCCGGCTATGCTCGATGCACGCCAAATACTGCCCAGTTACATCAGCTAGAGACAGTTTTTCGATAGGCAGTTCCCGCTGCTTCACCAGATGAAGCAGAAGATCAATCGGCCCATCAAACAACTCAAGCTTAACCTCAAAAAAGTGCGAGTATTCATCAACGGGGGTGACTTCGATCATTGTTTTAAGGTACTTGAAGCAACTTGGTTTAGCAATGGAGGAAGTGACGATTTCGAAGGCCTCCCAGCCCTATACCGTCCGCAAAAAGTCTTGACACAAAAAACGCATTTGTGGCGGACGGAGGTCTACCCTTTTCTTGCACCATGCTGCAGCCGTTGATAACGCCACAAAAAGGGTAGACCTAGCCCACGCTTTCAGTGCGAGAACCTTTCGCTCCATTACCGTGCAGACAAGTAAAGCCAGAAACTCACTGAATGCAGCAGGGCATAAGGAAAAAGATGGGTGTATCTAATCTATTGATTTCATGTAATAAAATGCGATATGGGGTCAAATGTGTAAGCGTTCACGGGTCATAACCGCGCAGGAACTCTGTGTAATTTGATGGTTTAAATTCCATAGGCTTTGGATTACAGCATGGGGAGTAGTGTCGTTTTTTTTGGTTTCACGAAGTAGGAAACGAAGCTTGGAAGCACACGAAGGTAGATTAGAAGACGAATCTGCGGATA
>CAIXSY010000036.1 GCA_903922175.1 uncultured delta proteobacterium
AGCTCCACAAAACGCACCTTGTCCCTGCTCTAGCCAAGTTCTACACTTAGGCTTAATGCCAGCTTCAAGTCACTTTAAGCTTATCTGCTCAACCTATTGAACTGCTTGCAATTATACGGGTGCCTACCTTATTACCTTATCAGGGAATGGCTGCTCGACAAGCCAAATTTTCAACTTGATCACGGCCGACTGACGTTCCTTGGCTCCTTCCGAGAGAGCCGTCAACAAACCAACCGTTTGTTCCAAATGCTTGCTCTGTTCCCGATTCTGCGCTTGATGCACTTCTCCTATCCGGGACCCACGTCTGCTTCGGCTCTCGCACAGGTCAGTCGCGTGATTGAGGAGATCCACCTACAGATCGCCAAGGTCGCTCCAAATGCGGAGTTTGCGGTAACCCTCTATCCCTACATAGCACACGTGATCGGCCCCAAGCTAACCCCCTACCTTGAACGAGCAGGGATCAAAGTGATCGATCTCACCGAATATGATTTCGAACAAGCGACGGAACAGCGGATGATGATTCCTGAAGACGGACATCCGTCAAAGTACACAAATTTCCTGCTTGCTCGAATCTACGCACAGCGTATCGCTCGGGAAAAGAAACTGGAGGAATCTGGGACACCCATCAAATGCATCAATTAACCACTTGAAGTTATTACGGCGGTATCAAGGAAGTCTTCATTAGTGGGTGTACTTAGACTACTTTCTCCCGCGCCGAACTCTTTCGGCGGCCTGTGTGAGCACTCTTTCCGCGCCGCTAAGCTCGTCATTCCACTCTTTCAGAATTTGCGCCTCAACATAGCGCTGGCGGGCCGCGAATACTTTCGTTTCAGCCTGGAGCGGCAGTAGCAGCCCGACAGCAATGAACTTGCGATATAATTCCTGCACGTCTTGCTCTGTGATCTGCGAAATTGGCCGTCCCAGAAACATCGATACTAATTTTGTATCTCTTTGTGCCTCTAGAAACTTGTCCTGGAAGAGGTCACGGCGAAGTTCCGCTCCATAATTGCGCCCCAAAGGGGACTTGAGGAATCTCGGTATATCGGACCCATCCCGAATCATCGGCAAGGCGTCTTCGAAGAGTATCAGTTCAAGCTTATCTTCAGTGAGAGGGACCGTGACGGTGGGATGGTCAAAGGGCAGACGGCCGATAAAACGCGCCAGAAACGGAAGGTCTTGGCTGAGCATCTGTAGGCGATCGTAAAGTAAAACGGCCTTCAAGCGGGCAAGTCTTCCCTGGTCGTAGGCGTTGAAGACTTCTGCCAGAGGATCAGCGGCGCTACAGGGAGGTAGCGCCAGTACACTCTCAGGAGTTATCACGTCGAGCACCGACGGTAGTCCGGCGGCTGAGGCTGCGAGTTTTCGCAGCGGTACGTCACGGTTGGTTTTACTGTCCTCGCCGGACACGTTACTCTCGATCCAAGTGACCAGTAACTTCCGCTGCCTATACACTTCGTTGGTTGGCGCACTTACTGTCGGACTTGGATCGAAACTCTTCCACTGCGCTTCAAGTTCGGCGGCTCGGCTCTTACTTGCTTTTATAGCAGAGGCATAGGCACTCAGGTCGCTGATATTCGTACCTAAAGTATAAATATGAGGTGCCGTCACTGTAGAGAGTTCGGTCTGCGGAAGCGCATTAGTACCAGCCTCTGAGGAAGCCGTAGCATTGATGCGGCGCAGCCTCTCCGCCACCGCTTTGCCGAGCGCAACCCGCTGCTCGATTCGAGCCTCTTCAAACTTCGCTTCCCAGAGCTGCTCCCGCGCTTCAATATGGCAGACGAGATTCGTGAGGCCCTGCAGGGTAACCTGTTGTCTGTCGTTGCTTTGCCTGACTGCCGTGGGGCCTGCGTTTGAGCCGTTCCCTGCAGCCTCCGTTGCCATCGCTGGCAGCGCCGCGGCGAGCAAAATACTCGCATGCGAAAGCGGAAGCGATAAAGTGTTCAATACCCTTTCGTGCCGAGGCGTTTCTCTCATCATACTTACTCCTTAAGCAGTGTCTTCCTTAAAGAAGCTCACCAGATAAAATGTTTTGGAACTTCACGGCCGCTCGCCTTCATGAGCTGAGCGCAAATGACTAAGCAGCGATCGATTTCGGGAATGGTTGTTGTCAGTATCTGTGGCGTGCTTCCCGAGTGCGTAAGACTGCCCTCAGGCTGCGTCACGGTCTTGGGACGCATCTGCTCTAGGGCGGCATTGGCCTCACGATCCAATTGATCTGCCCCCTCTTGGGTAAGACTGGGAAAGAGGTCGGAGTGTACCGGGGCGGGCTCAACTACCGGAGGGGGCGTGGCGGACAGTGGGGCGGGCTCAACTACCGGGGGAGGCGTGGCGGACAGTGGTGCAGGCTCCGCCACCCTCTTCTCAACTGCGCTGCGTAGCTCCTGTGTCTGGGCGTTGCCGAGCCAGTCGATTAAATCCTTCCAGTAGTACGTGTCGGCAGGGAGCGCGGCGAGATCTTGTGTAAGCATCGCAGCGAAGGCCGGCTCGCGTTCCCAGGGGGCGCTGCTCGACTCGAGATCCTGTAGTACAAACGGCCGTACCTCTCCGGTTTCGACGACATTTTCCCAGCAATCGATAACATTTCCCCAGAAATAGGAGGCCTCGGCCCGTGATAGTTTACCTATGATTTGCTTTGCGTGCGCATCGCTCCAATGCTGTCCATCTGGCGCACATTTTAGCAGCTCTGCTTCAATGGCCCTGACCCTATCGATGGTGTCGAGCCAGCTGAGGTACTGAAACTTATTGAATGATTTTGAAGTTGCCGCGGCGACAATTTCTGCCCGCGTCACTGTGCCATTTTCCGCATTTGCAAAACGTTTACCGGGCCGAGGTTCTTTTTCTTCGGCATAGCTCCGCAAGAGCTCGTAGCCCGCCTGCAGACGCCTCGCCATGAGCCGAGGGATAACGGTGCCCGCAGGCACGGCCAGAGCAATCTCCTCCCAGCTATAGCCGTCACCTTGTAACTTAGCGAAGAGATCTGCGTCCAGTGCCTTCTGTGTCAGCTCAGAACGCTTCTCGGGTTGAAGATAGAGATCGCGCAGGGCCGTCATCCCGGGGGCCGCAAAAAGTGTGCTGCGCACAGGCTCGGGCGTCTCCTTGAGCACGCGCCACATCTCCTCAAACCTCTCATCCCGGCAATACCCTTGAAGCTTCTTGCCCAGGGCGCGTGCTTCGTTGATCTGCCACAAGCGGATCATCAGGGACACGCGGTTAGCACGCGTCGTGGCCGCGTAAAGTTCCGGCAGGTCGCTGCTTTGAATGCCATCACAAAGGGCCGCCAGTGACCCCTTGAGCTGCTCTATTCCCCAAAATGCGGACATCGATGCTGCCTGTTCGAAGGGATTGATCTTAGGAATAGCATGATTCTCAGCTTGCGTGGTGGTCACTGGAGAGGAAGCGGCTGCTCCTGGGCTGCTTGCGGGTGCTGCGCCGACTTCGTCTTTTTGCTTGCCGTTGGGCTGCGTCACTGAGCCAGCACGGCTCGGATCGTAAGCAAAGGCGCACCCGTTTACCACCGATCCCGCGACGCTGTCTCTCAGTGCCGCTAAGGCCAGTGAGACTCTCCCCAACGCGGATATCTGATTTAACCTTGCCAGTGAGTTTGGATTGCTAAGACTCTGAATGACACTTAAACGTGAGCGTACGCGACTCCAGAGCACTTCCTGAGTCTTCTGCAGGCGCGCCTGACACTCATCCAGGACTTTCTTGAAGTCGGGAAACCCTGGCGCGCTGGCGGTGAAGTAGTACACGTCTCCTAATATGCCGTGGTCGCCCTCTAGCCCACGCGAAAAACGAACCCGAACCAGAGGGGAGTTATTTTGTGAAGGTTCTTTAGCGGTACTCCATGTTTCCATACCATCAGCCCTGACCAGGTGCAGGGCGTCGTGATGATTTCTACTATCTAGGAACCGTGGGGCGCGCGTGAGCGTGACCATGCCGAGAGGGATTTCATAGGTCTGCTCATTCAAAACACCGCTGGCTACGGCTTTTGCAATCGGATCGTTACGCACCCGGGCCAGCTTTAATACGGGCCTATCTTCCACATCCGCGGTGATTGTCCGGCCGAAAAATTCGAATGATTGCCGTTGTCCAAGGCGATGAATGTTTGCCTGGGTAAAGTGTTCATCGAGCGCATACAGCCGACCAGGTGTTGACACATGCCACTGAAAAGCGAACGTGCGGCATTGCACCTCGCCTGCGTCAGGCAGGGTCACCTCAAATGGTTCGAGCCGGTAGGCGGGGAGCAGCCCGCAGTAGAGCCGCAGTGTCTGTTCGGGGGTTGGGTGGTTATCTCGCTTTCGATCGCGAGCCGCGGCGAGCTCCTCCGCTACAAACACCTCCTCGACATCCCGTAACCATTTTGAGAATTCGCGGAAATAGGCCTGCGCTAGTACCCGAAAAGCGTCTGGTGTGGTGAGGGCGTGTACCAGCTGTCGTAAGCTATCGCAGGTCTGAATAGTCTGCGTAAGCGCGTCGCGTACTTCTTGCGTTTGTAGGAGTTCGGGCTGCCCGAGTACGACTGAGAGGTACGCGCTCGTCCCGGTAAGCCATTCACGGAAGTTCGGTACGAGGCTAAGCAGCTTGGATTTCTCAGGATCGGTGGTTGCGAGCGGTTTCAACTCTAGCGCTGGAGGGGCCTCCCGATCAGCGAGGGTACGCAGAACCGCATAGGCGGAGGGGAGTGTCCCGAAGGTATATTCAATTCCCGGCGTAGAGAGCGGAGGCGGAAGCGCGAGGAGATTGAAGCGCTCGGAAAAGTCCGGATTGCGTGCAGTCTCTTCCGCATAGCGCGCAAAACCCGTGAGCGCAACAAGCAGCTGTGCAGGGCCGACTGTGCCGGGAACCGCTTGGAGCAGCTTGTACCATATATGCACCTGCTCTTCAGCCTGCGAGCGTAGTGCAATGAGTTTTTTACGATCGTCCAGTTCACGATCCCGCTCGTACTCGCCCGTAAGCCGCGATAATCCGGTGAGAATCACTTGATTGCCGTCGGCTACCTGCTCAGACAGCCGCTCGAGGAGTTGGATGGAGATGAGCTGCAGAGACTCTATGCGATCGAGGTGCTGCGAGACTCCCACAATCTGTTTTGAAATATGATTTAGACCTTCAATAACGGCCTTGGCGAAAGGATCCTCCTCCTGTTTCTTGTGAGAGAAGATCGACGAAATCATCATCGCCCCGGCAAGATACACGTTGAACGCCGCCAGCGTCTTCGAAAACGAACCTACGGACGAGCCCGGCTTGCCGTAGTCAGTCTTGGCATCGTAGAAGGAGGCCGCCGCATCACCGAAGTCTCTAATTCGCGCCGCAATATCGGGCCGCTCAAAGACAACCAGCGCGATATTCGCAGCGATGCCTGCTGCCCCACGGGTTTCGTTATAGACCAGCCGATGATGGGTCTCTTCGTCGATGCGTAACTGCTCTGCCTTGGCGGCCTGCTCTACTTTGGCGGCTTCCTCTGCATATTTATTTTCCACCGCCGTGACGACGGCGGCAACGAGAATCGCTTGTAGACGCTCTTGCTGCGCGTTGTTTACAGGTGCCTCGCCAGCGGCTTGCTTATCAGGCAGCACGTCGCGGATCATTTTTTGCGTGCTTTGAGGGAGCCGCGTAATGAGTTCGGATGTCTTTACGGCGAAGTCCACGCCGACTGCCTTGCACACTTCCAGGTCCCCCAGGACCCCGCGGAAAAACTCCCCCCGAGTGCCCTTTTCCTCTTGGCAGATGGAGTAGATGGTACCCGCCATAAGCTCACGCGCCTCACGTACCCGCTGCTCTGCTACCGCTTGACCTTCCAAATCGGAGATGTGCCCACTACTCCAAAGTTTACCACCTTGATTTGCAGCCCCAAGGAAAGTTGCCCCAATTGCTGCGAGTGGTCCCGTGAAAACAGCGGCCACGCCGAGGCCTACCGCCATGATGTCGTAGGTCTTATGCAAAAGGCCAAGCCCCTCTTTTGAATCTTCAGCCTTCAGCTGATAGCGCTGCAAATAGTCACAGGCCAGCCGCGCGTCGAATGAAGCGGCCGCCTGGCTGCAGATTTCAGCTTTGACCGCCTTTATTGCGTCAGCTTTGGTTTGCCCCTTGGCCGTCTCCGGGGCGCGATCGATCTGAGCAATCCAATGGTCGGTAACCTCCAACAGTTTGCCGAGCCTCCGAACTTGTGCCGGCGCCTGGGCAGGATCGTGCGTGAGTGTGTGAACAAAGATTTCCCTGGCAGTCGAAGGCTTAAGTAGAGGATCATACAAGACGGGGTCAATAATTGCCTGCGCACCCACACGTGTTGGAAAGTTGGCTGAGGCGAGTAGCCCTCCAAGCGCAGGGGCCAGTATTTTAAGGAAGTCGCGTCTGCGCCAGAGGTCACTATCGGGGGAAATGGGGGCGGGGGCTACTACGGATGCGGGAGAATCACTCATATACAACAACCACAGGACGGTCAAAAAGTGAGATCTTCATTTAGCAAGCGCTACAAGCTACGAGTAGCATTGACGTCACTGTCTAGTCAACGAGAATCAAAAATTTTGGATTTTGGGCAAGCAAAGTTAAACTTCGATTGTGTACCAAGCTATGATCCTAAATAACGCAGTTGAGCACGGTATTCTTGCGGATCTAGTTGAAACAACTTGATAATCGAGATAGTACTCACTCACCCAAAAGGTGAAGGTAATTTTACCGCGGGGACGCAGAGGTACTCAGAGAAAAGGCACACTTTCCGGCCTTTCCTCTGCGTTCCCCTGCGGCCACTGTGGTAAAAAATTCTTTCCATCTGCTCTTTTTAGGATTATTCAGACATCGTTGGTGGGCATCACAACTAAAACTAAACCGCTACCCGGCGATTACTCCGCTCTACAGGATTGTCTCCAGTTGCCGCGAAGATTTCGAGCGCAGCTGGGAAGACCTATTCCAGCACGAGTATGGAGCGCTGCGGCATGAAGCGCTCGACGCCTTGGATGCCTACCTTAATTGCGGAATTTTAGCGCATGGCTGTGCTCGCGCAGCATGTGAAGATCCTGACTGTAATCACTCAACGTTGATTGCGTATTCCTGCAAACGTC
>CAIXSY010000037.1 GCA_903922175.1 uncultured delta proteobacterium
CGGGTAAAAGGAAATTGCTTGAACTTGCACTTGAACTGCTCCTGATTCCTGCCCCTGCCCCTTTTCCTAGTCCGATCACGAGGATAAGGGGCAGGAGCAGGAATCGGGAACAGTTCCAGTTCATGTTCAAGATTTAGAATTCCCCAGACTTAATGAGCAATTACGAGCTGCCAGCGAGGGACCTCCAGCGCTAGGCGTGATATGGATTTTTGAACCGTGATTAAGCTACTATCAGTCCAATCCACGCCTGACCCGAGAACTTCTATGGGGTACCGGAGTACCGTTCCCAACACCCGTTTTTCATCGAAATTCGCCGTCATGGACGAAGCTTTTAGGCGTCTCGGCGCGGTTCTCGATAGCCCATCGGGTGATACCTTCGTCTGGCGTTTAACGATCGATGGACGATGCCTTACATTCTTCGCAGAGACATTCCCCCTCAATACAGCCTCGGCTTGGCGACTCGCGCGCGACAAACTCGCCTCCTATCAGGTGCTCGAGGCCGCGGGGGTGCGCATTCCGCGGGGCCTCGCCTACTTCAAGCCCTCCCGAGTCGCCGGAGCAACACACGTCGAGCCGCAACGCTTGGTCGAAACCCTAGAGGAGCAGCTTCGCCAGACCTTCCCCGATGAGTGCCAGGGGCCAGAAAGCCTCTTCGTCGTCAAGCCGGGCGAAGCAAGCGGCGGTGCTGGGGTGCGGATATGCCGAGGGATCAAAGAGACCTTGGCCTATGCAGCGCAGGTCTTTGACTGGGGACACTATGGGTTGGTGCAGGAGTTCGTTAGGGGGGCCGAATATCGGGTAGTAATTCTCAATGGCGCATGCCTCCTTACCTATGAGCGCACAAATGCATCACTTACCGGCGATGGATTACGCAGCATAGAGGAGCTGCTCAGGCAGATTAATCCTCAACTATGTGTTAGTTTGTGTCTCGCTACTAACTTCGAGCGCCTGGCAAAGCTCTCAGCCAGGCCTGAGGTCACCTTAAAGTCCGTGCTTGCCCCTGGCGACCAGCTTGAGCTGTGCCTGGAGGCGAATAATCTTTCACAAGGAGGGCGCCCCATCGTTCACCCACAGCCCCCGGCATCAATTCTAAAAAGCGCGCTTCGGGCACATGCGCTTTTAGGGCTATCCTTTTCCGGTGTTGACATTAGACTTCCTTCGGCTGATGCCGAACCGGTAATTCTCGAGGTTAATGCCAATCCAGGATTTATGTTCTTTCGGCAGTACTATCCCGAGTTAACTGATGGGCTTGTCGATAAAATCGCTGCGGCGATCGTACAGTTTGTGCATAAGCACGGCGAGCGAAGTATGTGACAACCACCTCTTTCCTGACCCAGGAATTCAAGGGTAGAATTGTTGTAACTTGCTATCTTACCTCGCCCTTGGCGCGTTTCTACAGAGAAGATCATCATGCAAAGAATTGGATTTGGACCGAGACTCGCCGCAGCAGTAATTGATACCGTGATCGCAACCGTAGCAACCTGGATTGTTTGGGCTTTTTTTCTGATGCTCGGCATGCCTTACCTAGCCAGTGTTTTTTTCGCCTTGACCCCGCTTGCCTATAGCTCCTTCGAGATCTTTAAGGCCGCTACCCCGGGCAAGATGATTATGACGATTATCATTCGCCAGGCGGACGGCTCCCCCGCTCCTCAAGATATGCTTATCAGACGCTGGGTTGCCAAATATTCGGAATTGCTTCTTTACCTTCTCGGCGCAATTTCAACGGTAAGCGTGGTTTCCTACCTTGGTTTTATTGCAGGCCTCGTAGTCATCGTCGGCTGTTTCTTTGTTCGCAAAGAGGAGAGACTAACGTTCCACGATATGTTCGCGGGTACTGCGGTGTACAATGAAGGCTAAGGAAGTTCTCGTGAGGCGCTACCACGCAGAGGAGACTCTCAAAAGTATCTAGTCAGCAGCATGTGTAACTGGTCAGATTTTGGTCTTAATCGAGGCGCGAGATCAAGAGCCCTTCGACTCACTTCGTTCGCTCAGGGCATTCGACCCGCCCCGTATTCGGGAGGGCCTGCCATGAGCGAGCGAAGCGAGTCGAATGGAGGGCTTGAGTCTCGTAACGAAGAGTCAGGGCAAAAGCCGACCAGTCACTCTCGAAACAACTATTAAACGGTAACCTGAATGTCCTCAAGCACCTCTTCCTATCGGTCCTCATATATTTTTGCTACTGCCCTGCTCGTCTCGATGGCAGCTCTGCTGATCGTCGCCCGCACAATCCTGGCTGGGCACCCCGCCGCCGATCTGCTCAAGGCATTCTCGGAAGCAGCCCTGGTCGGCGCGCTGGCGGACTGGTTTGCCGTAACCGCACTATTCCGCCGCCCGCTGGGTCTGCCCATCCCGCACACGGCGATTATTCCACACAACAAAGATCGCATCGGCGCTGCGCTGGGAACCTTCGTCCAAGAGAACTTCGTTAATGAGCAGGTAATTGGGCGCTGGCTAACGCAGCATAGCCCCAGCACTGAACTAACTCGTTACCTAGCCGTTCCATCACAGCGCAGCGCCGCGGTGAAAAGACTAGCGCATCTGGCACAGGACCTATTTTGGTCACTCGATGACCAAGCTGCTCGCGAAGCACTCTCACGCGTCTTGCGCGAGCTCTGTTCACACAATGTCGATTTGGCACCCGTTGCAGGAAAGCTTCTCAAGATCACCCTCGATGCCGACAAAAACGATCTTCTTTTTCAAGAGATGCTCGGCCATGCCGAGCGCCTCTTCTCCAAGCATTCGCAGAGCATCAGCGATGCGGTCGGTCAGGAGCTCCCCTGGTACCTGCCGCGTTTTGTGCGAACTCGCCTCTACCGCTCCCTCGTCGAGAGCACCCACCGCTCTATTCAAAACATCAGCCAAGACCCTCATCACCCTGCCCGAGCCGAGTTCAAGACTTACATCTATCACAGCGCCGAAGAGCTCCAGCGCAATACACAGCTACGCACCCAGGTTGGCCTCATAAGTGCCCAAGTTGTTTCATCTCCCGGCATGCAACAGCTGATTGAGGAGCTGTGGAATACCGCACGCAGCAGTCTTCTTGCCTCAAATGATGCTGGCGTACTGCCGCTCGAACAGATCCTGGAAGGTCTCTTCTCAAGCGTGATCGACACCTTGCTCCAGGATCCGGTCTTGGCCGAACGCCTCGACCGGCTGATGGGGAAGATCTCGCGCCGCCTCGTACGCGACCATGGCGCCGAGGTCGTCAACCTCATCTCGGAAACGATTCGCTCCTGGAACACCGAAACCCTGGTGAGCAAACTTGAAGAGCAGGTTGGCAACGATCTGCAGTACATCCGTATTAATGGCACCATCGTCGGTGGCTTGGTGGGGTTGGTTCTTTACTTTATTTAGGGGCTGTCCGGAAATAGCGAAAGCGCGATAGGACCGGAGAAATAAGTGAAATAGTAGAGTAGTATACGTGGCCAATTTCGAGGTTAAGCCCGAAAGAGGCACGCTATAATAGCGCCGACTAGTGAATTATGAGGCTAAAGCAGCCCAGTCGAACCATAACATGACCGTGCTTGATA
>CAIXSY010000038.1 GCA_903922175.1 uncultured delta proteobacterium
CCCATGGCGATTTGAAAGAATCTTTTCTGGTCAGCTTTCGTCCCGCGGCCTCTGCCCTCGGCCAAATTCAGAACCACGCTGGATGCCGCTCTGTCTAACTGCTCTTTCCCCTTATATGTAAGGACGGAAATCTGCTGTCTGCTTTCTGAAGTCAGCTTACTGCTACAGTAGTCGGCTGCCGCTAAAATACGCGCTGCTACGCAGACAGAGCGGCATCGAGCATCGTTTTGAATCTGGCGGAAGGGCGTGGGCGCGGGACGAAAGCTGACCAGAAAAGATTCTTCCATATGGCCTTTGGGTCGGTCAGAGAGTGTCAGGCAATTCTGGACATTAGCCCTGAGCCGAGTGCTGATGCCGTCAAGTTAGCTGACGTAGTGGCCGCTAACGTCTATTGCCTTATCAGGAGTTACGGCTAAGGCCGTGGGCTGCGGCCGAAAGCTGCAGCTGCATCAGATGCAGTCAGCGGAAAGCTGGCAGATCTCTGAAAGCAGATGACAGATCAACACTCGTCGGTCTGAGGCTGAGCCTCATTAGTAGTTTTATCGTTTCTTCATAAGAAAATACAACTCCCCCGGCGCGTTTAGGTGCCCGGCCAAAAGCTCGCTCTCAGGGCCACGGCCGGTAAAGAGGTCGACCCGCCCTGGCCCCTTAATCGCTCCGCCTGTATCCTGGTTAAGAACGAGGCGCTGTAATCTTTTGGTGCCGCTGATACTGCCGTTGCGGTCAAACACCGGTGCTTCGACTTCCACCAACGCAAGTGCCCCCTTGGGGAAGAGCGCGCTATCGGTGGCGATACTGCGCAACGGCGTCAGCGGCACGCCTACGCTGCCGATCGGTCCATGGTCGACAACGCGAAAAAAGACGTAACTTGGGTTATAGGAGAGGATCTCACGCAATCGCTGCGGATTGGAGCGTAGGTAGCTCTGGATGCTTTGCATCGATATGTTTTCGCGCGTTAGCAATCCCTCTTTGAGGAGCAACCCACCGATGGCGCGATAGGGCTGACCGTTGATATCGGCAAAGTTGACGTGCAGCGAGGAGCCGTCTTCGAGCTCAACGACGCCAGCGCCCTGAATATGCAGAAAAAAAAGTTCGATAGGATCGTCAACCCAGGCGATCTCAAGATTCCGCCCGTTGAGACCGCCGGAAAAATCGATCTGTTCGCGTGAGTAATAGGCTTCGATGTCGTGGTTTTTCGTTATACGCCCTCGGATAACTGTTGGCAGCCCCTCGATCTTGGTTTCCGGCAGGAGTTTGGGCAGGTTTACTCTGACAAGGTCATCCGGTACGCGATAGATAGGGTACTGATAGCGCGCGCTCTTTGTCCGCGAGCCTTTGAGTGTGGCCTCGTAGTAGCCGGTGAAAAGCACGTTGGGGGCTGCGCTGCGATAGAAACTGAAATTTTCTCGGAGGTAGGCGGCGAACGGTTCGCCAAGACCGAGGGCTTCAATCTGCTGTTTTACGTCACGCAGGCTTTGTTGCAGGTCTGTGGTTGTGTAGCGATCATTCCCGAATTGGAGCAGTGTGTCTGATGGTGTATGCGAGAGATAGGCAAGACTTTGGTCGATCGCTTGTATAAGCGATTCGCGGTCGCCTTGGTCCTTGAACTCAACGTGGCACGCCGGTTCGAGCGCGTCATATTTGGTCCAGGCGCGAGAGCCGATGAGGGTGCAATGCGCCAAGCAAAAGACGCATAGGCAAAGAATAGTAAAGCGGACTACCATAAAGATTGTAGTCAATGTAAGATAGTCTAAACACCTTCACAAGAGAATCCGTTCTATGTACCAGGGATCGAGCTCATTTAAAACCTTCACCGATGCGATTAAGATCTTCGCCTTGCTGTCAGTCGTGCGTATTGTGATGCTCGACTCAGGGATAACTTTTTTTAGTATTCCGGCGCTCGATCCTGTGCTTAATCAGTTTAGTGGCTGGATAAAGAGCTTCTTTCATTAGCTACGCCCGTGTGAACTTCTTGTAATGAATGCGGTGCGGCTTGTCAGCTTCGGCCCCCAGACGGCGGTGTTTGTCCTCCTCGTACTCAGAGAAGTTGCCCTCAAACCAGGTCACCTGGCTCTCCCCTTCGAAGGCCAGCATGTGCGTGGCGATGCGATCGAGGAACCAGCGATCATGGCTGATGACGACTGCGCAGCCAGCGTAGTTTTCGAGAGCGACCTCAAGTGCGCGCAGCGTGTTGACGTCAAGGTCGTTCGTCGGTTCGTCGAGTAAGAGTACGTTGCCTGGATCCTTCAAAGTCATCGCTAAGTGGACGCGATTACGCTCTCCACCGGAGAGCATGCTTAGTGACTTTTGCTGATCGTTGCCGGTAAAATTAAAGCGTGCCACGTAGGCGCGTGAGTTGACATCACGGCTACCGAGTTTAATCGTGTCACCACCGCCTGAGATAACGTCAAAGACGGTGCGCTTATCGTCGGGCGAGAAACGATCTTGGCTGACGTAGCTCAGCGCCACTGTGTCGCCGATCTTAAAGGTGCCGCTGTCTGGCTTCTCAAGCCCCAAAATGAGTTTGAAAAGGGTCGATTTTCCGGCGCCGTTCGGGCCGATAACGCCGACAATACCGCCTTGGGGAAGTGAGAAGTTCAGATTCTCGAAGAGTAGCTTGTCGCCAAAAGCTTTGGTGACGTTCTGCGCCTCGATTACGAGCTTGCCCAGGCGCGGGCCGGGCGGAATGTAAATCTCGATATCTTCATCACGGCGTTGGCTGTCCTGCGTGAGCATGGTTTCGTAGTTGGTAATGCGCGCCTTGCTCTTCGAGCGCCTAGCCGCGGGAGATTGGCGTATCCACTCAAGCTCGCGTTGCAAGGTTTTGACACGGCGAGATTCAACCTTTTCTTCATGGGCTAGGCGCTGTGCCTTTTGGTCGAGCCAGGAGGAGTAGTTTCCCTTCCAGGGGATGCCGTGGCCGCGGTCGAGTTCAAGGATCCATCCGGCGACGTTGTCGAGAAAGTACCGATCATGGGTTACGGCAATGACGGTGCCCTTGTACTGCTGCAGGTAACGCTCCAAGAAAAACACCGATTCGGCGTCGAGATGGTTGGTCGGTTCATCGAGCAGGAGAACATCGGGCTCCTGGAGCAGAAGGCGGCAGAGGGCCACGCGGCGTTTCTCACCGCCGGAGAGGGTGGTTACCGAGCGATCGCCAGGCGGGCAGCGCAGGGCATCCATCGAGAACTCAAGCTTGTCGTCGAGCTCCCACGCATTAAGCGCGTCGAGCTTTTCTTGCACCTGGGCCTGGCGCGTCACCAGCTTGTCTAGATCCTCGGCCGCCATCTCTTCGGCGAACTTGGCGTTGATCTCTTCGAATTCCTTCATCAGATCAACAGTTTCTTGGACGCCTTCCTGGACCACCTGTTTGACGGTCTTGGTTGGATCAAGTGTAGGCTCTTGCTCCAGAAATCCGACGCGGTACTCGTCGCGTGAGAAGTGAATCTCACCGCGGAACTCCTTATCTAGCCCGGCGATAATGCGCAGCAGCGTGCTCTTTCCAGCTCCATTGAGGCCGAGTACGCCGATCTTGGCACCGTAGAAGAAGGAGAGGGAGATATCCTTGATTACCTCTTTTCCGCCGGGGTATACCCGTGAAACTCGGCTCATGGAGAAGATAATCTTCTTGTCTTGAATCTCTGGTGCCATAGGTTCTCAGTCGAATTTGATCAATTGGACCACGGTTATTACCTGATCTTGGGGAGGAAGAGAAGCAGGAATTGCAGGTTGCACTTTTCGGCTGTAATCAACGACATTGGATTTGGGCGACCCCTTTTGCTTCCCTGTTCGCCGTTTGACGCGTAACTGCTCAATAACCCCGGGTAGCTTAATAATTCGTGAGCGTGGCCGAGTTCGTGGTCGAAGAGTGTGCTGAATCGGCTAGCCGCCCCTTCTCACAGACTCTCAATTACCCTATTCATTCCTGAAAGTCAGCGCGTTTCTTCAAAAACACCCCTGTTCGGTAAGGGACGAGCTTAG
>CAIXSY010000039.1 GCA_903922175.1 uncultured delta proteobacterium
GAGGCAAGTTGAGATTTCCCTGTCGGGGTTTTTGCCCGATAGGTTTTCGACCGATGGCCTCACCAGATTTCTCTGGTGGGGTTTTTTCATGGTTGGTGCCCCTTGCCGTGGCAGGTTCATTTGATGGCGGTGCAATTCCGCCGGATTTCTCTGGTGGGGCCTTTTTTCGTGGGCCTTGTGCCGACCCGTGGCCTTTGGGTCGGTCCGAGAGTATCAGGCGATTCTAGACATTAGCCCTGAGCGAGGGAGCTTGCGACCGAGTCGAAGGGAGCCGAGTGCTGATGCCATCAAGTTAGCTGACGTAGTGGCCGCTAACGTCTATTGCCTCATCAGCAGTTTCCTACTTCGCCTTGCCTCGCGGCAAGTGCTACGTAGGACAAGACGGCTGAGGCCGAAAGCCGCAGTTGCTGCAGTCAGCAGAAAGCTGATTGCAGATCGCTGAGAGCGGATTACAGAAAACACTTGTCGGTCTGAGGCGTAGCCTCGTTAGGTCTCCCCCAAATAAGTTCTTTCACCTAGAAAAGGTTGGGCTTACGTAATTGCTCATTAAGTCTAGGGACTACGGTCTTGGACCTGGTCTAGCTCCGAAAAAAGCGAGCAGGAGCTGCTGCTTGTCGAAGTGTCGGATTTACGGTGCAATTCCGACATATGTACAGGCGACTTTGTAACCCATTGCAAGAAAGAAGCTTTTTCCTGTTTGGAGCTCGTGGTACGGGCAAAACACACCTGGAAAACGGAGGGCATTGGTGGAGATAAAGTCATCAGCACGGCCCGATGCTGTTGAGGTTCGAAAGTTGGCAGCCGTCGTTCCGGATTTTGGAAACGCCGAGGCGTGTGTGCTTTGCCAAGCACCTCGGCGGGCAGAGGAGCACGGTGTTCAGATATTTCCCTGGCGCGAAGGGATTGATTGGTTGTTCGGGAAATAGCAACGACCTCTCTTGTCATTCGGCGCGGCGTCTTGGGGAAGTTGAAGAGGAATCCGAAGAGGGGGGGGGATTTGAGGAGTTTTACTTGCCGTGAACGTTAGTTCGGATCATTTGTAAATCTCCGCTGCGGCTTTAGCCTGACTGGGCTCGTGGTGATTAAATCATATCTGAGCCGCAACGCAGTTAGCATGGGTAGCATTGCTCCTCTTATAGCTCCCTTCCTTTCCCCAATGAAGACGAAGCAGGGAGTGAAAGTGTCCCTGGTTCATCTGCCGTGCACCGCTCGGATCGAGGCGCTTGTAAAGTTCCCAGGTGGTCTCAGCCTTGTTGGGCGTAGTTTCCTTAAACCAGACCTCAGCCGTAAGGCAGTCAGCATAGGTGGTATTCACCATTTGATAGTTCTGCGTCTCTCGCCAGCTAGGAGGAAGCAGAGAGTAGAATTGTCCCTGGTGCATCCGCCGTGTACCATTCGGATCGAAGCGCTTGTAAAGCTGCCAGGTTGTTTCAGTCCCGATGGGCGTAGCTTTCTTAAACCATACCTCGGTCGCAAGGCAGTCAGCATAGGTGGCATCCATCTTTTGATAGTTCTGCATCTTTCTCCAGCTACGAGGAAGCAGGCAGTAAAATTGTCCCTGGTGCATCCGCCGTGCACCGCTCGGATCGAAGCGCTTGTAAAGCTCCCAGGTGGTTTCAGTCGGGTTGGGCGTAGCTTTCTTAAACCATACCTCAGCCGCAAGGCAGTCAGCATAGGTGGCATTCACCGTTTGATAGTTCTGCATCTCTCTCCATCTATGAGGAAGCAGAGAGTAGAATTGTCCCTGGTGCATCCGCCGTGTACCGCTCGGATCGAAGTGCTTGTAAAGCTCCCAGGTGGTCTCAGTCGGGTTGGGCGTAGCTTCCTTAAACCATACCTCAGCCGCAAGGCAGTCAGCATAGGTGGCATCCACCTTTTGATAGTTCTGCATCCCTCTCCAGCTACGAGGAAGCAGAGAGTAAAAGTGTCCCTGGTTCATCTGCCGTGCACCGCTCGGATCGAGGCGCTTGTAAAGCTCCCATGTGGTCTCAGTCTTGTTGGGCGTAGTTTCCTTAAACCATACCTCGGCGGCAAGGCAGTCAGCATAGGTGGCATCCACTCTTTGATAGTCCTGCATCTTTCTCCAGCTACGAGGAAGCAGAGAGTAAAATTGTCCCTGGTGCATCTGTCGTGCACCGCTCGGATCGAAGCGCTTATAAAGCTCCCAGGTGGTTTCTTCAGGAACCGGGGTGGTCTTAGAAAAAAAAAGCCGCGCTGATGTTATGTCCCAGAGAGGGCAACAAGGAGATCCTATCGTGGCGATTTTTCTAAACCCGTCTGGGAGTAGCATAGTAACCGGAAATGTCCGAAACCGCTCTTCTCTAGGGTAGAACGAGCCAAGAGCATGTCGGTCTCCCAAGGTTCCTCTTGCACGGACTGCATCGATGCTCGGCATGGCGGCTGCGCCAGCGGTGTGTAGAATGCGCCTTAGGTTCAGTCGAACGTGGCGCAACCAAATTTCAGTGAGATAGATCGGATCTTTACCCGCAACTGAGGGCACAAGTTCGCCGCTGTTTCGATCGACAAGTTTGGAAACAAAATGCATAGCCCAGCGATGTGCTTCTTTTTGAAGCACTGGGGATTTGGCACCGTAGGCGGCAGCGCTCGCACCATGGCGACCTACGGCATCCCTAAAATTACTGTTTAATTGAGTGCTAAAAGCGAACATACTTAGGTGTTATGACGTCTTTACGGGACGTGATGCACAGAAAATGGAGAATTTATTAGGATACCAATCAGGATACCTACTCTTTCCGCCATCGAGCTAGTCGCTAATAGTCTTAAATGGTTCGAAACTGCTCGCCCCTAATCGGCTAAGGCTGGCCGGGTCGAATGTACAGCAGCCTGGGGAATTTAACGTGGAGCGCATGCCGCCTACGTGCTCGATAGAGGAGTGTATCTATCAGCATCGTCGTAGGACCGAACCTTTTAACAAGGGGTACCATACGTGCTGCAAAAAGATCACACGGATCCGGCTGCCGATTTGTAATGCTTCAGCTTGCTCCCGCTCTTTATGACGAGGGACTTTTTCGGGACGCCAACGAAGGCACCGTACATGCCGTAATTTTTCCTGCAATTGCGACAATGGCAAAACCAGACGTCATTTAACGGCCCATGGAACGAGAACTTCGTGGCCCCACACAGGCAGGAGCCGCGATGTATACTTTTGCTCCGAAGGGTTTTCTTCATCTGGCTTAAGCTCGCTTCGATTTTAAACGCCATTTCTCAATATCCTAGAGGAATATGAAAGGCATTTGCGGTAATTGCTCAATAAGTGTCGGTAATTCTAAATCTTGAACATGAGCTGGAACGTTCGACCGAGCTCACGTCGAGGCCTGTTCCCGATTCCTGCTCCCTTCGACTCGGTCGCAAGCTCCCTCGCTCGGGACCGAAGCCTGCCCCTTATCCTCTTGATTGGAATAGGAAAAGGCTTCGACCGTGAGCTCCCTTCGGCATGAGCTCAGGGCCGAATGCAGCCGAACGGAGCGGGAGCAGGAATCAGGAGCGGTTCAAGTGCAAGTTCAAGCAATTTCCTTTCGCCCGGGGTTATTGAGCAGTTACGGCATAGAACCCCTATTCCTCAGAGATAGCCAGCGTTCTGGCCGCCAGGCCAGAACGCTAATTCAGAGTCGCCTGTCCCTTCTGCCAATTGCAGGGGGTAAGCTTCTCGGTCTGCAGCGCTTCGAGAACGCGCAGAACTTCCGGCACGTTGCGTCCGACGGGCAGGTCGTTGGCCGAGGCCCAGCGGATCGTACCGGAGGGGTCAACGATGTAGGTCGCACGCAGGCACACGCCGGCATCTTTGTGGAGGATTCCCAGCGCATTGGAGAGATCGCGCTTAATATCCGAGAGCATCGGGAAGGGGAGGTTTTTCAAACCGGGGTGCTTCTCGCGCCAGGCGAGGTGGCTGTACTGCGAGTCGGTGCTCATTCCTAGAAGTTGGCTATTAAGCTTCGTAAACTCCGCATTGTGCTGGCCAAATTCGACGATCTCAGTCGGGCAGACGAAGGTGAAGTCCAGCGGCCATGAGAAGAGCACCAGCCATTTTCCCTTGTAGGAGCCTTCGGTTATCTCGGCAAACTCTTTGCCGCCTTCGATGCTGACGCAGGCTTTGAGTTTAAAAGAAGGGATTTTATCTCCGATTGTTAGCATAAGAGTCGCTCCATTTTTTTAGAGGGTTATTTCTTAGAAGGTTATCAAAACAAAAACAGATATCTTCCGCAACAGCGTCTAGGCCAGCGTTTCAATTGGCTTACCCAAAAGTTCCGGCAGCTCGGGGTGGCTCTGTTTGCCGCCGTGCTCGGCGCTGATGGGCTGGCGCGAATTGTGGATCCTTTTTTGAAGCTGCATGAGGGCGTCGATCACCGTTTCGGGGCGTGGTGGGCAGCCGGGGATGTACATGTCAACCGGAATTATCTTATCGATCCCAGCGACGGTGGTGTAGTTGTCGTAGAAGCCTCCTGAAGAGGCGCAGGCTCCAAAGGCCACCACCCACTTCGGTTCGGCCATCTGCTCGTAGACGCGAAGAAGGACTGGGGCTAGCTTGTGATTGACGGTGCCCACGACCATCAGCAGATCAGACTGGCGTGGCGTAAAACGCGGGAGAGCCGCGCCAAAGCGATCGGTGTCATAGTGCGAGCAGCTCACGGCCATAAACTCCATGCCGCAGCACGCCGTAACGAACGGATAGGAGAAAAGTGAGTACTTGCGTGCCCATCCCAGAGCCGCTTCAAGTTGGGTGTAGATGAATCCCGGTCCGTCAGCATTCTCAAACATAGTCAAACCTTCAAAGAGTTAGGTTACTACTGAACAGTATCGTGGAGGAGGGCTTAAATGTCAAAGTGTAATAATGTTGTGGAGTATCGCCCCTTCACCCGGGAAGGCACCTCGTGCCTCCTGCTTGTTATCTGCCTTCTGTAAGCCGTTCTCAGCTCCCTGAGGTCAGCTTTCTGTTGACTGCCGCAGCGGGCGGCCGACGGTCAAACGCTAACTATTAACTCGCCATTCTGCTACGCTTCCAACATGAGAAACCGCGCCGTAGGAATTGTGCTCTATAAGCAGCAGATCCTTCTGATGTTTCGCCGCAGCAAGGGGCGGGAGTACTTTGTTATCCCCGGGGGCGGCATAGAGTCGACGGAAAGTCCAACGGAGGCGGTAGTTCGCGAGATATTTGAAGAAACATCAGTTCAGGCAGCCGACCCCAGATTGCTCTATGAGATTGTGTGGGATAACGGCGACACCCACTGGTTCTTTTTGTTGACCTATATTCAGGGAGTTCCCGCCCTTCACCCACAGTCTCCAGAGATGCAGAAGATGCGTGCGGCGACGAGCTATTATGAGCCAATGTGGGTTCCACTTGAGAAGTTAGCTGACTTGCGCGTTTATCCACTTGAGATACGCGATCTTTTAATTCAGGACGTTCCTGGGCAGATCAATGAACGCTGCGCCTGTCCACGACGGATAGCTGTTAAGCTTGCAGATCGGCGCGAGTAAATTATACCGTCCGCAAAAAAGTCCTGACGGCCCCCGAAGAAAAAGCAACGTTACACGAAAACCGCGAAATTTTATAAGCTATGATACTTTTGCGGTTTTCGCGTCCTATTTCGGTTCAACGTCCTTCGCGTAACTGTATTCTTCTGCCGTACGACCAGGAAATTACGCATTCCCAGCGCCTCCAAAGACAAGTTTTAATGCCTGATAAGCAGGTTCGACCCTGGATCGAGCGTCTTCAAAAAAGATCTTACGCGTAAGGTCTTTTTCCAATTTTCCAAGCACCCACTCTCGATGGGCAAGGTAATCGTCATCGCCAAGATGGGCCCAGGTGGTGAAGGTATAAAAATCGGTTAGGAGGTGGGCTAGGGCGTCCCCTGAAGCCACAATTTTGCCATCGAGTGTTGGTGGTGGGCCATCTGTGCAGCTATGTGGCTCGATAACCTTGCGCATAAGGACTTCGATCTCTTCGGCGGTAAATCCGCACATGCATAGTTGTGCCTCGGCGATCTTGACACTGGCCGCTTCAAACTGTGGGTCATCCCGCAGCATGACCGTATCGGCCACGTCGTGCAGCAGCGCCCCGGCGGCGCACTGCTCAAGGTTGGCGCCATGGGCAATGGCTAGCTCGCAAGCAAAGTTTGCTACAGGGAGAACGTGTCCATGGTAACACCAGCGTTGCCAGGCATCCTGACTTCGCGTTAGCGGTGCATAGAGAAGATCTATGGCCGCGGCGAGGTTTTCCAGGCGGGGAGAGGTGTTGATCGCGTTTTGGAGGAAGGTGAAGTTGGACATTGAGGCACTCGTTTTTTTTTTTAAAGATCTAGCGAGGCTCTGCCTCAGACCGACGAGCGTTAAACCGGCCTGTAGAGGCGCCGCTATCTGTCTTCTGTAATCCGCTCTCAGCGATCTGCAGTCAGCTTTCTGCTGACTGCATCAGCTGCAGTTGCGGTCTCAGCCGACGGCCTTAGCCGTAACTCCTGATGAGGCAGTAGACATTAGCTGCTAGAACATCAGCTAACTTGACGGCATCATCACTCGGCTCGGGGCTAATGTCCAGAATTGCCTGACACTCTCTGACCAGAAAAGATTCTTTCAAATCGCCATGGGTTCAGTCCGAGAGTGCCAGGCCATTTTGGACCTAAGCCTAAGCCAGAGCGCTGTCGCCATAAGTTCGCTCGACCGTCTGGCGGCTAATCTCTTTTGCCTAATCCGGAGTATGGCCTGAGGGCCAAGGGCCCATCGCGCCAAGGCGACTCTAAGATCCTGCTGAATCGGGTAGGAAGGTTGATTTTCCAAGCACGCTTGGGTTAGCGTCAGGCGACAACTTCACCAAAGGTGCGCCATGGATAACTCAGTACTCGTCCTTGATTTCGGCTCGCAATACACCCAGCTCATCGCTCGTCGAGTGCGCGAACTTGGTGTCTACAGCCAGATAAAGCCCTGCACCACCCCGCCACACAGTGTCGATCTTTCTGGGGTCAAGGCGCTCATCCTTTCAGGTGGACCATCAAGCGTGAGCGACGCCGACGCGCCTCAGTTTGACCAAGAGTGGCTCAAGCTTGGCCTGCCAACGCTAGGTGTCTGCTACGGGATGCAGCTTATCTCTGTTCTTTGTGGGGGAAAGCTTGGGCAAGGGGTAAGCCGCGAGTATGGCTTTGCTGCTCTTGAAATAAATGACCCCTCTGGTCTTTTCGAAGGGTTTGAAAGAGGCGAGAAGACAACCGTATGGATGAGTCACGGCGACCACGTTGAGGAGCTTCCACGAGGCTTTCGTGTCTTGGCTCATAGTGCCGGTGCACCTATCGCCGCCATCGGTAATGAATCAAAGCGCATGTATGCTATTCAGTTTCACCCCGAGGTCGTGCACACGCCGCGCGGCAAGGAGATGCTTTCTAACTTTGTCCTACGCGTGGCTGGTGTCACTCCAACCTGGTCACCGGCGAACTTTATTGAATCTTCTATCGAGCACGTGCGCGCCACCGTTGGTGAAACGGGCAACGTGATATGTGGATTAAGTGGGGGGGTCGATTCGACCGTGGCGGCGGTGCTTGTTGGCAAGGCGATCGGTAGCCGCCTATATTGCCTTTTCGTCGACAACGGGCTGCTCCGTAAGGGCGAGTCTGACCAGGTGCTAGAAAAACTGGGAGCACCGGGGATCGGACTTAACGTGCGCCGCATCGATGCAGCGAGTAGGTTCCTGAGCGAGCTCAAAGGAGTCACAGACCCTGAGAAAAAGCGTAAGATTATCGGCAGGATCTTTATCGAGGTCTTCGAAGAGGAGGCCCAAAAGATTCCACGCGTTTCTCATCTCGTTCAGGGAACCCTCTACCCCGATGTTATTGAGAGTGTCTCCGTAAGAGGCCCCTCGGCCACGATCAAGACTCATCATAACGTTGGCGGCTTGCCTGAGAAGATGAACTTGAAGCTTATCGAGCCCTTTCGTGAGTTATTTAAAGACGAAGTTCGTCGTGTTGGGCGCGACCTTAGTGTGCCGCAGGAGTTAATCTCCCGACAACCATTTCCCGGGCCCGGACTGGCCGTTCGTGTGTTGGGCGAGGTGACCGATGAGCGCCTGCGCCTGCTGCGTGATGCGGACGCAATCTTTATGGAGGAGGTCCGTGCCGAAGGCCTCTACGAGAGTATCTGGCAAAGCTTCGCCGTGTTGCTGCCGATTAAGAGCGTCGGAGTTATGGGCGACGGGCGCACGTATGAGCAGGCCATAGCTTTGCGCGCAGTGTACTCCGAGGACGGCATGACCGCCGACTGGGTCTACCTGCCCCAAGACCTGCTGCGGCGGGTAAGTAGCCGAATTATCAACGAGGTCAAGGGCATCAACCGCATCGTCCTGGATATTACGAGTAAACCGCCGGGAACGATCGAGTGGGAGTAACGTAATTGCTCATTAAGTGTCGGCGATTTTTGATCTTCCTGGGAGCGCGGACGTAATGCCACTTAAACGGTGAGCTAAGGTAGTGGAATGGAAGAAAATTATTGAACTTGAACTGGAACCGCTCCTGATTCCTGCCCCCGTTCCCGCTCCTAGTCTGTCTTGAGAACAAGGGAAGATA
>CAIXSY010000040.1 GCA_903922175.1 uncultured delta proteobacterium
AGCCTCAAAATTCACTAGTCGGCGCTATTATAGCGTGCCTCTTTCGGGCTTAACCTCGAAATTGGCTACGTATACTACTCTACTATTTCACTTATTTCTCCCGTCCTATCGCGCTTTCGCTGTTTCCGGACAGGCTCTATTATAGCGTGCCTCTTTCGGGCTTAACCTCGAAATTGGCCACGTATACTACTCTACTATTTCACTTATTTCTCCCGTCCTATCGCGCTTTCGCTGTTTCCGGACAGGCTCTAGTTACCCCTGAAGATTGTAAGCCCCTCATCGATCGCTAGACTTAGTAGCTTTTTCAAAATAGCGGGCCAGCCGCTTACGCCTGTCGGCGCTCTGAAAGATGCCGAGATGATCGGCCTCGGGGTAAACCCAGTACAGCGGATTTTTGTCGAGCAGAGTATAGATCTGCTCAGTATGATGCTGCGGCACGGTTTGGTCCCTCCCCCCGGCGATGAGTAAGATTGGTGGCCCACGCAATCCCTCGATCTGACGGTTCGGGCTATAGGCATCGCTGATGCTTAAGCGCACCAGCCATTGAAAGGGGTAGGTGAGCCAGAGAAGCGCGGCTTTCTCCGCCGCGATCACGCTGTAGCTGGCAAAGGGCGATTCCGCCACAATAGTCGAAAAGACGTCATGGAGCTCAGGCCTGGCGGCTGTGCTTAGCGCCATGGTGGCTCCGAGGCTTTGGCCATAGAGGATTAGGCCGTGTTTGGTTAGCTCTTGGCGTGAGCGAAGGTAGTCGACGGCGCGGAGGATGTCACGGTGGGCGCCTTCGAGCGAGGCGCTGCCCTGCGAGCTCCCGTATCCACGGTAATCGAACATGAAAACGTTAAATCCCTCATGCGGGAGCCAATAGACGCTGGCGAGGTGGCTTCCCATATTTCCGGCGTTACCGTGGAGGAATAACACCGTCGGCGCGCTGGGGATGTTACTCGGTAGAAACCAGGCTGACAGTGTTGGTTCATCGTGATTAACGAGGGAGATCGGCTCGTAGGGGAGCCCGATTTCGGCTGGGGTGGTCGCCACCTCCTTAGAGGGAAGATAAAAAAGGCTGCTGCAGCTGCAGAGCAGTACAAGCAGCAAGAGGAGGGAGATAGGATTAGCGAATGCCTTAAAAAAATTTACACACACGCGCTGTCACCTCCTGGTCATTTCTGCCATAGATCCATTTTTGCGAAAGGTCAAATTCAAGGCTCGTGTTAAGATTCAAGGTCCAACGTTGCTTAAGCGAGAGCGACGTTTCGCTGTGTGTGCCTCCGGCGAAGTAGACACTAGATCTGCTCTGAACTTGGGTTGCCCAGTAGTCGCTAAGGAATACGATAGCGCCCAGGCGCGGCCCGGCACCGATAGCGTAGTTGGCATCTTCGCTTCGGCTCGTCTGGAAGGACGTTCCGCCAAGGGCGTACCAGAGGGATCTCTCGCCGAGCTTGAATGTCGCACCGGCTCCCCCCTCAAGTCGCGTAACGTAAGAGGTTTTGTCAGCGGAAAATCGCTCGAGTGCTGTGCTGCTGTCAAAGTACCATGAGGTTGGTCGCAGAAAGCGGTCGCGCGGAGTAAGTGAGGTCAGGTTAAGCAAGGTGAAGTGCTCAAGCTGCAGGCCCTCGTTAGGAGCCAGGCTGAGCGCGCTGTCAAAAAAAGCAATCTGTGCCCCAGGCAGGTGGCCGCTCTCCGGATCGAGGAGGCTATGGTACGCTGGGCGAAGTTCAAAGAGGGTGGTCGGGCGATCGCGAAGGTACGAAGAACCTATGGCAAGGCGTGAGCTTGCATGACTTTGGTCCGGGCGCTGCGGCGGTGTGGAAACAGGAGGCACGCTGTCTTGAACTTGAAGTTTGCTTCGCTGGGTAAGAAGAGAAAGGGATCGAGATTGCAGATCTGTTTCGGCGGAAGTGGATTTGTGGATCTGGTAGCTTAGGTATTCGTATGCCAGGTCAAGGGCCTGGGCTTGTTCCGCCGCGGACTGTCTTGGGTTTGTGCTTGTGGAATCGGTGCCATCTCCCAAGGCCAGGTGTTTCGCTTTGATCTGCGTCGTGTCTGAACTATGCGCAACTCGGTGACGCAGCTTCGTGGCAGCTGAGGGGCGAAAGATAACACGAGCTACCAATCCCGGCTCGGCGCTGAGAGTGCGGATAGTATCAACCGGAATTACCCAGGTCTTAAACTGCTCTTGGAGTTTTAGTGACGGTCGGGCAACTTCAAGCAGGCTCAGTAGCTGAAAGGAGCAGTTGTCGTCGAAATAGTAATAGGGGAACGGGATGCCGCGAAGTTCCCACAGATGGCGCACGAGGAGCCGCACCTCTGGCGGGGAGAAGTTAAGCGCATATTCCCAAATATCTCTATTCTCCATGTCATTATACTGAGTGACCTTTTCATAATAGGGGGCGACCGAGAAGAAGCCGTCATAGCCTCCAAAGATCCCCATAAAGGCATAGACGATAGCATTTTCATCACCATTAGCAGCCGCATAGTTCGTGGCGTACTCAAGCAGTCGAGTTTTATCATCGTGTCCCT
The DNA here is from genome assembly GCA_903922175.1 of uncultured delta proteobacterium. Lineage (GTDB taxonomy): Bacteria > Bdellovibrionota_C > UBA2361 > UBA2361 > CAIXSY01 > CAIXSY01. The sequence goes on from CAIXSY010000040.1 coordinate 2,518, forward strand.
CCTGATCCACACGGAGCAGGGTATGCCCGAAAGTAGACGATGGATTGTTGATGAAGGAGGCGGGGAATATGAGCGTGAGTGCGTACGGAGCCAGGGCGTTGTACCACTCCTGAAAGCGTGGGCAGGATAGCTCCGGCAGCTGCTTGGGATCAAACTTCAACTTTTCGCGCAGCCAATAGTAACGCGCAGTAAAGATGCATTGGGTGGGTGCATCCCACGGTGCGAGCCGATCTTGGCTAAAGAAAGATTCAAGGGTCGCGTGCAACTCCGCATGTGGATCTCGGCGTCCCTGCGCAGAAAGAAAAAAGTGATTGTCGTGCACAGCACTGGATAGCCCCCCACCAATTCCAGGGCGCATGTGTAACAGCCTAAGCCATTGAGGGTTGGAAGCGAGATCTTCGATGTCTGCACGTTGCAGGAGGGCGCTGACGTAGCTCTGTGGAGTGGCTAAAAGATTACCAGGGTGCAGGCAGAGTAAGGAAAGGCAGAGGATGAGGAATGAGCAAAACTGCGGCATCGGTCACAAGAGATTACACAAAAATGGCGGGGCGCTCCACTATCGAGCACCCCGCCATCATAAAGCCTGGGCAAATGCGGCCCTAGACGTTTGCCGAATAAGCGGCAAGCCGCGCATCCTGGGCGAGAACATTCTTGATTGACGCGGTAACTTGGGCAGAGGTGATATCAGCCGATGCAAATATCTGGCTGAAGTTACTCTGCAACGCGGCAGCAAAGGCAGCTTGGTCTGCAGCCTGAACGCCGGTAAGCGATGCTAGTGAATCAAGGCTCTCACCCTGCCCACGAGAGATATCGAGTGCTAAGCGATTCATGTTGGAATCAATGAAGGCAGCTGTTCTCCAGCTTGTTTTGACAACGCCGTCCTGTGAGCAACCCGAGGTCCCCGAGGAGATACCAAAGGTCTGGTTGCCAGTGGATCCGTTCGTGGTGACGGCGAATATCTGTGGGATAACACCTTTTTGGCCGTCAAAAAGCTTAGACCCTAATCCGCAACCACCAACGTTATCGGCAAGAGCCGCGAGTGGAAGCAAACAAGAGAGGAAGGCGGCAGTAACAATTCTTTTCATATGCAGGTCCCTTTGATAGTCTATGATATATCCAGTTGCTACTTTAGTGTAGCCTCTTATTAATCTAACAGTAATGTTGGACAGTCCACAATAATAGTATTGGATTGTGCCCAGCTACAAGGAGAAAGTGATGAGGAAGGTAATTTATATTGTTATTGCAGGTAGCATGCTTTGCAGCGTACTCGCATGCAGTGAGGTGGAAAGCAGCGCAGGAAAGGCTATGGATAATGCAAACAGTGTTGTGAGAAGTTCAGGTGACAAGATGTGGGGCAATGTGCCACGGGACTCTAGCGCTGCTCAGGATGACAGGACTACGGAGGAAGAGAAGGATCCTGAGACTAAGAAGAAATATTAAGTCGCTATGCTTCGCATAGCGACAGCTCTGTCTGGCAGGGTGTAGAAAAAAGCCCCAGCAAGAGGCCAGGTTTTGGAGCCGTTGACGTCTAAGGTCGTCGACCGCACCTGATGCAGTCGGCAGAAAGCTGACCAGAAAAGATTCTTCCATATGGCCTTTGGGTCGGTCAGAGAATGTCAGGCTATTCTGGACATTAGCCCTGAGCGAGGGAGCCTGCGACCGAGTCGAAGGGAGCCGAATGCTGATGCCATCAAGCTAGCTGACGTTCTAGCAGCTAATGTCTACTGCCTCATCAGGAGTTTCCCCCTTCGCTCGACCTTCCGCCTTCGCTCGGCCTTGCGGCCGAAGCTCTGGCGAGACGAGCTGCGGCCGAAGCTATGGCGAGACAGGCTGCGGTCGAGGCTTCCTACTTCGCCTTGCCTTCCCCCTTCGCCCGGCCTTGCGGCCGGAGCTACGGCGGACAGGCGCGGCAAGTGCTACGTAGGACAAGACGGGGGACAAGACGGCTAAGGCCGTGGGCTGCGGCCGAAAGCTGCAGCTGCATCAGATGCAGTCAGCAGATCTCTGACAGCAGATCCCTGAAAGCAGATTACAGATCAACGCTCGTCGGTCTGAAGCAGAGCCCCGCTAGTCATATGCAAAAAATAAAGTTAAGGTTTTACCTATATGACAACATCGAGGCTGGCTCTCATCTTCCTTGCGGTATCCCTTAGCAGCTGTATGACCTACCGTGGTTATCCGGATGCGCCAACGGTTGTTGTGCCGGGGGCAGCAAAGAAGATAGAACCTCTTCACTATGCGATAAACGGTAGCGCGATGTTTTCTGGACCAACGGCGATTCGCGACGCGCTTGTGGCTGAGGCCCCATTTGCAGGTGTTACTCCGGCAGATGGTGAGGTAACGCAGGGATATTATCTACGCGTGAAGATTGAGCAGCTATCGCCCTCGATCCCGGCCGTGCTTTTTGGTTACCTCTCTTATATCACGCTTACCATTCTTCCCTCCTGGTCCACCCAAGATGGGTCCGTGCTGACCTTTACGCTCTACAAAGATGGTAAGGAGATCCGAGCGAAGGATTATATCATTCGACGTGGTACGTTTGTGTGGATCGTTATGTTGCCGCTCCTCTGGGTAAACCTGATGACACCAAGTGAGGATGAGGCGTTCGCTGCTGCCACGCGGGATTTCATGGCTCAGCCGAGTTAGGTGCTCTGGGTAAAAGTCCCCTTCATTCTAGAGATCCCGCTGAAGATTCCTTTAGTCTCAAAACGTGTACTAAATGAGTTGCATTTTCATAACTGCTCGTCAAATATGGGCTTCCCGTGCAACGTTCGGCTGGCTCACGTCGAACGTTGCACGGGAGAACCGCCGTAGGTCTGAGGCGAAGCCTCGCTAGCATTTATGAGCTATTCCCTCAGCCTGCAACTTGGTATGTTGACCGCCGAACAACTTGATATTCCTCTACACTCATTATGAAAAAACTATTTCTCATAACACTACTTCTAATCTGTTCGCCTGTATCTGCAGCAACTTTTAGTGTTAACTCCACACTGGATACGGTTGATGCCAATATCGGTGACGGTATTTGCGCCACATCTCAAGGCGCGTGTACTTTGCGAGCTGCAATCCAGGAGGCCAACGCGACTCTTGTAGCCGACACTATTACGCTGCCAGATGGTCACTACTCTATAAACATCTCAGGCGGCGATGATCTTTCTGCTGTTGGTGACTTCGACATCACCCAAGCGCTAACTATAAATGGAACCTCAAAAGCAGGAACAATCATTGACGGCAATAGTTCCTATCGCCTCTTCCATATCACCGCTAATGTTGCGGTGAGCTTAAGTAACCTTTCGATTGTCAACGGCCAGGCCTCCTCTGAAAACGGTGGTGGCATATTGAGCGCTGCTACCAGCGCACCGCTTACGCTTACGGCGCTCGCCTTTAAGTACAACCAGGCGCAGAACGGTGGAGCCATCTCCAGTAGCGGTCCACTGAGCATGAGCAGTAGCGATTTTGAGGCAAATCGAGCCACGACTGCCGGTGGGGCTCTTAACTTAAGCGGAACCGGAGGGGTGACGATTAGCGCGTCAAACTTTACCAACTCCATTGCTGATGGCGGTGCTGGCGGGGCGATACTCTATACAGGGGCAGTCCCCGCTGACTCGGATATCGTTATTAGTAATTCTATCTTTTCCGATAATCGGGCTGACACTACCCAATCCGGCGGCAGCATTATGATTAATAATGCTGCTGGTGATCTGACCTTAAGCTCGACTGATATCTCTTCGAGCTCCGGGCTCAATGGTGGCTGTCTTTATTTTCGTAGCACGGGCACGTTAACGATTAGTGGATCACAATTTAACAACTGTCGAGCCTTTTCGCGAGGTGGAGCCATCTACTCCAACCGTTCCGGTGCTATTGCTATAAGCAGCTCCACATTTACCGAAAACGTTGCCTCGACGTTTGGCGGTGCCATGTTTTTTACTCCGGACAGCACGCCGGCTCTAACGCTGAGCAATCTAACGGTAACGGACAATCTCTCGCAAACCACGAGTGCCGGAGGGATCTACGTGGAGTATCCAAGTTCGCCAGGAGGTGTCGTTATTGCAGATAGACTAAACGTTCGTCGCAATACCTGTTATGGCGGAGGTTGTGGGGCGCTCTTTTATAACTATACAGACCTAACGATTCAAAGTTCTGTTTTCGACTCCAATTTAGGCCTAGCCTCACTGAATAATTTTTTTAACGTTCTCGGAGGAGGAGTTTACATGGGCAGCAACTTAGCCAGCACGACGCTGATCCGATCGAGCACCTTTAGCTCCAATCATATAACCAATGGTTTTGGCGCTGGACTTGGTGTCGATGGCAACGCGAACAGCGTCACGGTAGAAAAAAGTACCTTTAGCGCTAATATCGTCGATTATCTTAGCATCGCTCAGGGCGGCGGCATTTTATCATCGGCCGCAACTCTCGTTTTGAAAAATTGCACCTTTGCAGGGAATTCGGCTGATCGTGGAGGTGGGCTGCATACGACCTCAGCCACGACCGTGAACAACTGCACTTTTTCAGGAAACAGTGGACTTACCAGTTCAGCCGATATTTATAAGACGGCCGCGCTTACTATCAGTAACAGTATCTTGGCGAACTCCCAGACCAGCTCCAGCTGCGGCGTGGCGCTTACCTCCGGTGGGCATAACTTAAACGAAGATAATAGCTGCGGACTTAGCGCTAGCGGTGATACTAACGGCAGCGACCCGATGCTTTCGGCTTTAACAGATTTCGCTGGAGTCACACCGACGTTTGCCTTTCTGGGCAGCAGTTCTGCCATCGACAGCGGAGACAATGCGACATGCGAGGCAACCGATCAGCTTGACACTGCGCGGCCGGTCGATGGCGATGGAAACGGCAGTGCTGTGTGCGACATCGGATCGATTGAAAATACCGACCTTTGTCCGGCCGATTCTAATAAAACAGCGCCGGGTACCTGTGGCTGCGGCGTTGCCGACCTTGATGCTAACTCAAATGGGATCGCCGACTGTCTGGTGAATGATGAAACTGTTTCAGCACTACAGGTACTGAGTGCGGCAATAAATAAATTCTATGCTCCTGGCCGACAATCTGCGGCTAAATATAAAAAAGCTGCCGCCAAGGTCAGAGCTAAGCTGGCCATACTGAAGGCCTGGGTTACGGCGCACGGGGCAGAGATTACCCTGCTAAATCAATCCAAAACGGTAAATGCGTTAACCGGCGGCGTAAATTCAAGGACGAAGAGTCTATTGACGGCATCTTCGAAGACCTTTGCCGCAGCCAAGGTCCAGGCAATAAAATCTATTCGTACATTCAGGAGGGCGATTACGGGGGTGTGACTAGTCCTCCGCCACCCCAAATCCTCCCGCCTGGATAACACGCCACTGATCCTGCAGATCGGAGAGCTGCCCGCGCCAGTACTGCGAGCTTCCAAAGTCTGGGAAAACACGTTGAAAAGCGGGGTCGTGCCAGCGCCGAGCTACCCAGGCGGTGTAGTGCACGAAGCGCAGAGCGCGCAGTGGTTCTATTAAGCGAATTGAGCCGCGATCAAACGGACGGAGCTGCTCGTAACCGGCAAGCATCACCTGCAATTTACGCTGTGCATAGGGGTCTCGCCCGGGGATGAGCAGCCACATATCCTGCACCGGAGGGCCAACAGCCATATCGTCAAAATCGACCAAGAACATGCCCAGTGAGCCGAGGAGAATATTACCGAAATGGCAGTCTCCATGGATCCGCTGTGGGCGTACCTCTTTAAAGAGCGGTTCTGAGAAGGCGCAGATCTGTTCGACGACGGCCCTGTACTGTTGACGGATCTCTGGTGGCAGCACCTCTGAATCGATCAAGTACTGCACGTTTTGCAGACCATACACCGCCGGCGTAACTCGCAGGCGCTGAGGCGCGTCTTTGCCGCTTCCGACGGTGTGCATGCGCGCCAAAAGTCGTCCCAGGCGTTCGGTCGACTCGTCGTCGAGTTCATCAGGAGAGCGACCGCCACCCTTGGGGAAGAGCGAAAACCAGATCTTTATATCGGGGAAGGAAAGCAGTGTTTTGCCATCGGCGGCGGGCGTGGGTGCGATGGCGGGGATCTCGGCCTGCTGTAGATCATGAAGAAATTGGTGCTCTTCGAGGATCTGCTCCTCGCTCCAGCGTCCGGGGCGGTAAAACTTAATAATCCGAAAGCGTTCGCTTGGCGTGCGCGGCTCGGCCTCAAGCTCGACCTCGACCTCGTAGACGCGGTTCTCCATGCTGTTAAGCTGCGTCACGCGGCCGGTGCAGCGCACGCCAAAGCGTTCGGCCGCTGCCAGAATGCGCTCTGGTGTAAGATCGAAGAAGTACTTAGTTTCCGGCGATTCCTCGCCGAGGTAACGCGTGCTTGTCATAACGCGGCAGCATAACAGGAAACAACGGAAACTTTCCACAATAAGACAATGATTTCTGATGATTACCGGGCAGAAAGGTAACTGCTCAATAAGTCCGGGTACTACAGTCTTAGTTCTGGTTTTGGTCCTGGTCTTGTTTCTTGGTCTTTTCCATGGTCGTGGTCGAAAATGGTCCCGTCCTGAGATAAGTATACACATCAGGAGGCAGTGGTACTATGGGACGGGACCTAAGAAGAAAGACAGTAAAGGTGGTAAAACGTTATAGTGAAGCGTTGAAACGCCAAGTAGTGTTAGAGTACGAGCGCG
>CAIXSY010000041.1 GCA_903922175.1 uncultured delta proteobacterium
CACACGGAGATCCACCGAGGTCTCACGGAGTTACACAGAGGGGATAGTGCTGGGCCCCACCACGCAGCCTCCTGTGGAACTCCGTGAGACCTCGGTGGATCTCCGTGTGAAACATGCTGTATGCAATGGCAAGGTGCTGACCAGTTACCGAAATGCATACTTATCACAGGACGGGACCTATCCTCGACAACCATCGCAAGCCAAGGTATCTAAGTATATGCGAAAAGAATACCTCCTCACTCCCGGCCCTACCTTTATCCCCGAGCGAATCTTTGCGGCGATGGCGCGATCCAGTATGCACCACCGCACGCCGGAGTTTGAGCGTGAATTTGGCGAGGCCCTCAACGGCATAAAGTGGCTCACCGGCTCGACGGAAACGCCGATTCTTTTGGCAAGCTCCGGCACCGGTGCGATGGAGGCAGCTCTTCTCAACGCACTTGCAGCAGGTGACAAAGTGATCGTACTTAACGCCGGGGCCTTCGGCGAACGTTGGGTACGCATCGCCGAGCGGCTGGAGTTGGAGGTGGTTCAGCTCAAAGCTGAAGCTGGGGAGAGTGTTTCACTACCAGTTATCGAGGCAACACTGCGCCGCCATCCTGATGCCAAAGCATTCTGCATCCAGTACGCCGAGACCTCGACTACCGTGTTGCACCCCGTGCCGAAGATAGCTCGCCTGGTGCACAGCGAGCTTCCCCATTGCCTGTACATAGTCGATGCCATCTCCGCACTCGCCACGCTCGAGATTGATGTACAGAAGACCGACATCGACATCCTTGTCGGCGGTTCCCAAAAGGGTCTCATGCTACCTCCGGGGTTGGCTCTATTGGTGCTCAGTAGCGCAGCATGGAGGCAGGTTGAACTGCAGAAACGCAGAAGTTTTTATTTTGATCTGATCGCCGAGCGCGACGCACATCGCAAAAACACCAGCGCCTGGACCCCGGCCCTCAACCTCATCCTGGGGCTGAACGAAGCGCTGCGCATGCTTAAAGAAGAGGGACTAGCAAATGTCTACGCACGCCACAGCGCACTCTCATTAGAGACAAGAAAGTCACTTCGGGCGATGAACTTTACCCTGCTAGCCGAGAGCTACCCCGCTCCCGGCGTCACCGGAGCTTTTCCACCAAGCGGCATCGATGCCGAGAAACTGCGAAAACTACTCCTCGCCGATCACGGGGTGCGTATCGCCGGTGGCCAGGCTGGACTATCCGGAAAAATTATACGCATCGGGCATATGGGGTACGTACACCTCGAGGGTCTTCTCTCCGCCCTCGGCGCGGTCGAGACCGTACTGCAGAAGATGACCACGCCCGGCACTTGCTAAATAACCCCAGGCGCCCCTTGCACCTGCAAGCGCACGAGAAAACCCTTTCCCCGTTCTTAATGAGCAGTTACCCACCTGTTATACTAACTCTCTGTAATTGCTCAATAAGTGTGAGTAGGAGAAAGGTGCAGTATTAATTTACCCGGGGTTATTGAGCAGTTACACCTCTTTGGAGTACAAACGGGACCTGTGCTAGTCTTAGTCCGTTAGTTTTTGAGCTGTCTTTTTCTTTCTATGCAGCATTACCCAGATCTCGAAACGCTCGTCTCCCAGAATGACGAAAAGGTTGTTCTAGAGGTGTACCGTTCGTACCTCTCGATCTTGTCGGACATGGCGGTGTTCGTGATTGCCATGATTATTGTTATTGCTCTTAACTTACTCTTTCCCTCTATAAGAGACCACCTGCGCTGGCTATCCATAGTTCCCGTGGTACTATTTTTAAATATATTCCGCACCTATTTTAACGACGTGATTCACATCGAACTGCATAAACTTACTCAGTATCACGGCCGCTTAGCATTAAGCTACGGAATGCCATCCGTAAGATATCTCGATATTCGAGCACTCAAGGTACGCCAGGATATCTTGGGACGAATCTTCGACTATGGGGATCTCCAGATCGGAACTCCCGGGCAAGAAGGCTGGGAAATAACCATCCACGGCGTGCGCGCTCCCAACGAGCTTTCGATGTTGATTGATGAACTACGCACCTGGAGCATTGAGCATCAAGAACAAGATGACCAAGTACCTGACACCACAGCTCACCACCCACAAAGCAGCGATTAATAGAGCTGCACAGGCCCTCTGGTAACGTCCCCTTTTCCCCAGGAGTTACGGCTAAGGCCGTCGGCTGCGGCCGCAACTGATGCTGACAGCTGATAGCTGACTGCAGATCTCAGATAGCAGCCTCGACTCTCTCTTCCGCGCGAATGCGTGGGTCGGTTCAACGTCCCCTTTTCCCCGGAAAATGTTACTTTTTTTGCGTCGCAGATACTCCTCAAGCTTTCCTAATAGAATGACGTATCTCTCTTTGTAGGAAAACTAGCCAAACACATTTGAAATTTTGAGAATAACCAACAGCTTCCGATGAGATACGAGCCTTCAATACATTTTAGACAAACCTTCCTACTTCGCCTTGCCACGCGGCAAGTGCTACGTAGGACAAACCGGTTTGACTCTGTTTTTTTAAATGTGTTTGGCTATGTTATCCCTCCGGGGGTAGAAAATTTCTTGCTTAGGGGATAGTATGAAGAATCTTGTAATTGCAGATGACCATGTTGTGCTACGCCAAGCGCTTTGCGAGATGCTCGAAAGCAAGGGTGAGTATCACGTTCTCGCTCAGGCCTCCGATGGCGAGGAGCTACTCAGGGTTTTACAATCACAGCAACCCGACCTCGTAATCCTTGATATTGACATGCCGAAGCTCAATGGCATTTTGGCACTAGAGCGTATGCAGCAGGGATTAAACCATCCCCCAGTTTTGGTGCTCTCTGCTGATGAAAGCGCGCGCCAGGTACGTTCGGCGATTAAAGCTGGCGCCAAGGGATACATCCCCAAGAATGTCGGCATGACTGAGTTGGAATTTGCGATTAGCTCAATATTGAGCGGCAAGACCTACCTGAGCCCATCGGTCACTGGTGCACTGATGTCCGCCGAGGGACCATCACTTAACGCACCGAATAGTCTCGCCGTGCTCTCGAAGCGCGAGATTGAAATCCTCGGTCACCTGGCTGACGGCAAACCGAACCGGGTCATCGGAAAACTTCTCCACATCAGCACGCGCACGGTTGATACTCACCGCAGCAACATTCTCAAGAAGCTCAAGCTTAAGACAAACGCTGAATTGGTGAAGATCTCCATCTGCTGCGGGTTGATCACGGTCTAGGTATGCCGTCCGCAAAAAATTCTGATGCTAAAAGCGCTTATATGGCGGACGGAGAAGCGCGCGTGCGCGCGCTTCTAGCCCACCTTCGGTGCGAGAACCTTCCGCTCAAGAACCCCGGCTAGAAGTAGACACCCAGCCTTATCGGTAGCCTTAGCCTTCCGATAACTTAGAGAAAGCATCAAGAAAAAGGCTAGGGCTAAGGACAAGGCTAAGTTTACCTATCCACACTTTTTGAGCTATTACACAGGGTGTATCTATCCTGTTGCTTCAGTGTCATAAAATGCAATGTGAAGTTGAATGCGTATGCGTTCACGGGGATGGCCAAAATCATTTCACGGTCTTCCGTCAGTTACAGGTACTAATTACTGCCCCTTCGAGCAACTAACTGTTTTCGCTGGGTTTTTTGGTAAATCCGCCTCTATAAAAACTCCCTTCTTAGAGCACCAAATGTTCTCAACACAGCATAACAATCATTAAGATGGCTGAGAGTATAGTTTTAAAAACACAGGGACAGGAGAAAGAGGCCGAAAAAATTGGGCTTGATGCAGGAGTGTTGTCAGCAGACTCAAAATTGGTCGAAGGCGGCTGGCTGATCGATCGGAGTAACCGCAACTCAGTTAGTTCGGTTAATTGCGGGGCGACTTCGAAGCTGACCGAACAGGGGCCCGCCATCCTGGCAAGCCGAATTACGAAGCAGTATAATGGTGGTGTTCGAACAGCCGCCGAGATTAACTCCGAGCTGTGTCGGCAATTGGCGGTTACGTGCCAGCAAGACGGTCTATCCCGTCTTATTCAAGACCAACTTCTCAAACTACCCGACGCTCTTAAGGAGACGCCGCAAGCGCGTAAATTAACTAAAGAACTTTTCGCCACAGAGAACTCCCTCTTAAAAGCGCTAAGCGAGTTGGACGGCAAGGGCTCACCAACCCCGACATCCGAAAAACATATTGCACTAGATAAATCGAGGCAAACAACACCAGACTTAAAAGCAGCTGAGCGGATAGAGAGAAATGCTCTCGACCTATTCAAAAAGGGTGCCTATCAAGAAGCTCTTACGAGCTTCTTTTCAGCCTACAGGTTCGCCGATGCCCCCGGCCGCCACAGGATCGAATACCAGATCGGCTGCACCTTTATCAAACTGGGAGAATGTAGGGAGGCGATCTCATTCCTGCGATCAGCCGCAGCTGACCCGCAAATTGCCCACTCGGCACTTTACAACTTAGGAGTCGCCCACTGGCGCCTGGAAGATCGAGTGCGCGCGATGGTTTGTTTCAGCAAGGCCGTAGCCACCGATCCCTCTGACAAGGACCCATCGTATAATTTCCAAGTCTCAGCCAAGAAGGTCCTCTCTAGCACAACCTGGATTGATCCTAAAGCACATGCCAACGAGGCCATGAAACAGCTGCAGCGGCTAGAGGAGCTCGCTACCGAGACTAGCACCACCGTTGGACTAGGGGGGCAGACCACCGCAGCACAAGCCTTCTTAAACGCAGCTTTTAGAAAGGCTTCGGCAAAAGAGAATGAATCGCTTAATCCCGAAGAATTAAGACGCAAGATCGCAGAGCTTAAAAAACAGCTCTCAGCTTCACGACAGGAGCTCGGTCAAATGCGAGACAGCACCAGGAAGGAATTCAATGCTCTGCAGGGGACTCCCCTGAACGATCCCTCCATCCTCGCTCCTAATCCTGAATTAAATAAGCCGAATATCTTCCCTGCTCAAAATCTAAACAGTGCCGGGACCGCGGGGACAGGTTGGGGTAGTCTCAGCATTACAACACAAGCGAACACTCCCACGGCGAACACAGATGCAAGCAGAGATAAGGGGCAAGAGTTTCGTCTACAGCCAGGAGGAACGGGATACTTTTTCGCTGGAGCATATGCAACGTACGATCCGATTAAATCTCAGTGGCCCCCAGCAGCACTAAAGCTTGACCCTGTCTTGCCACAAGTCCTCTCTCAAGCTGGCGGAAGAAGCATCTCAACTACGGTCGATACGCAGCTTATCGAGCTCGTAACGCAGGCCGGCCTGGCTCCTGACCCGCAGAGCATTCGCTTTAATTGCGAAGGGGTCGGCTGCCGACTACTCAAGGCTCCACGCAGCGGCTACTACCTGCAAGTTCAGCTACCTCAAGATCTCCCTCATGAGCCGGTCCGGGTTACCTACGAGCTAAAGCCTGAAATAGAGAAGAAGCCCCTCTTTCTTCCGGATCAGTCCGACCGCGCCGAGATCGCCAGCGAACTTAATCCTAAATCTGCCGCTTTAATTAAAAAACTTGAGTCTCTTAAACTGCCCCTAGTTCAGAAAGGTCAATTTCTTGCAGAATACATCGCCGCTCATGGGACCTACGAGAAGGACAATCCTGAGCGCATATCTCGAATAGAAGAGGGAACAGGCCTGCAGCAGCTTAAGGTCCAAGAGGCTGTATTCTGGCAGGATCCCCAGTGCAAGGACTGGGGCATGAAATGCGATCATTACGCTAAGTTCTATGTCGCCCTGGCGCGTAAGTTGGGCCTTCAGGCGCGGGTCGAGTGTGGCTATTTAAACGATTCTGATAACTACCTGCAAAAACATGAGCGTCACGCCTGGCCACAGATCTGGGACGCTTCAAAAAACACCTGGATCGATGTTGACCCGACGGCTAGACGCCGCCCCGGTGAGGCTCTCCCCGAGGTGGCCAAAAAGCAGGATAAGTATTTAGAGCTTATGCTTGGACACTCCCAAGAGGAGGTTCGTCTTGAAAAGCTGGAGATTCGTCTAGACCAAACTGGACATCCCCTGTTTAACGAATATCTCTACCTTGAGCAGGTATTATCCCCGAGTAGTGCTTGGACCGCTGCCTATCGCAAGGCGGTGCAGGAGGCCAATGTGGCTGAGGCTATTGGAGAAAGCGAGGCCCCGGTGGCCTTGCGTCAGTCCCAGACGGCCGGGAAACGTATGATCGAACGCACGGTCGACGAAGCGCTAGCGTCGACAGCGAATCAGGGCAGCTTTTGGGCAACGAGATTGCGCCTCGGCTTAGGCATGCTCGAGACCATGATGACACAACAGTCAAAACCCGAAGAGACCGAATGGCAGTGCCGAATGCTCGAACGCTATGAAACGGCACTAAAAAAGTTCGCTGCCCCTGATGAACTGGGATATACCGTCGCCGAAAGCGCCGAGGCCCAAGTTTTCGTAACGCGCAATGGCGACGTCTATAAGCGCGGCATCGGCGAATTCACCTTTGAGAAACTAGCGATCGACCTTAGCGCGTACGATAGGATCGGTCCCGGCAGGCTTAGCCCCAAGGGAGACCTTCTTTTTGCCGCTGAACGCAATGGGGCCTGGGATATCATAAAGAACGACAAGGTGGCATTTCAAGTCACCCAATGTCCCGAGGAGCTACTACTGAGCAGCAACGGGGATGTATATGCAATTTGCTGGCAGCCTCCGGACAAGCAAGCCCTCGTAGTGAATGGAAAGGAAATTGCCAACTGCCGTAGCATTACCCCTCACCTTTCATCGAACGAAGAGCACCTCCTTTTTGGGCTGAATGAGCCTGATCATGCAACTCTTTACAAAGATGGGCGAATCGAACCGGCGCTGAGCAGTTCAACCTATTACATATTTAACGATGGCTCTATGGGTGAGCGGACCTTTGATAATAAATTTTATCTTAACAAACATCTCGCATTAGAGAACGTTGAGTCACTCTCTCAATATCCAGCCGAAGACGGCAACAGCATGACTGGACGGATTCTTGTTTCTCGCCCAAACTCTACGAACGAAGTCTACGAACTTCAGTCTGGGTCTCTAAAACTTCTCAAATCCATCCGTTCTAGTGACCTCACTAAAATGCCCGATGGAACCTACTCGCTCGTGGTAGATGGCATTACAAAGGCACAATTTAAATCAACGAGCCTAACTTCCGAGACCTCCCGTGGCCTCATAGTCACCGGTCAGAACTTGCGTGGCGAGAAGATCCTTTATAGTAATGGCATAGAAACACCCATACCCGAGGATATGTATGCCAGCTATACCTTAGATTCAGAATCACTGATCACCTTATGTAATTACATCACACGCGAGTTTAGGGTACTCTCCTTCGCAGACCACAAAGAGGTTTATCGAGGGATAGCACCGAGCAATGCGTTGTTTCCAGAAAAATTCGCTGAAGACCTTCTTGTTTTTAGGGATGTTGCCGGATCATCAACTGCCATTGAACCTCTTTTAATCAAGGACGACAAGGTCGAAGTGCTGCACCATACTGATGGTACCATCTTTACCTTGAGCGCCGTTTCTAGAGTAAAAAGAGAGTGTGATTATTTTGTAATCGAACCAGCGGGTGGTCGCGCACAGAATGCGAGCCCAACTACCGACAGCTCAAACATCCTAACGACGAGCGACCCCTCCGCTTATCCTTTGTCGATTTACCACATCGACACATCCAGCGGGACAGCAACATTAAGGCATTATAAGGATCCACAAACGGGCGCGGAGCTCAAATTCAGCAGTATCGACCTAGGTTCTAATTTTACCCTCACGCGGATGACCAAGGAGACTACTCCTGAGATCTCCTTTATCGGCGTAACAAGCGACGGCAGTTATGTAATCAATGCTGATAAGGTAACTCGCCTTAATGAACGCGCCCCCGCCCAAGGACTGAGCTTTTATGACGATAAGAAAAACTTCTTTCTAAGCAATGAAGAGCAGACTGCCCTTGACGGCGTTCGCCTGAGCGGCTTCCCGCACATCCACGCCCTGCATGAAAGCGCACCTGACTGGCGCGATGATAGGCCCTACTCGATTTACACCTCCGAGGATGGCCGCCTCTGCCTTACAACACACGATGCGACCCAAGAGATCGCCGATCTTAAGCTTAAACGATTGGCTGCACCCGAGGAATTCGAGCCCAGTGTTAAAGCTCTGACGGTGGGGGCAGAGAGCGGCTACATCCCGACCGAGTTGACCTTTATCGCTAGAAATTACCTCTATCACTCGGCCGCTTCTGAGTCCTTTGCCGCCAAATACAGCGAGATGGTGCAAGATATCTTTGCCAAGTCTTTAGAGCGGCTAACAAGTATGCCGATCGATGAGCAGATGAAGGCTGAAGCTATTTTCCTAGGTCTGCAAGGACGCATGCGCAATAAGAGCGATCTTGACAAGGACCTAATGACCTGGGCCAAACAGTCAGCCGCGCAGCTTAACACATGCCGCCCGCTCCTTGCCGATAGACTTGCCGGTATTCGGCGCGATGAGGAGGGGAAGATCGCATTTGCAGCCAATATTCTAAGATCAGATGAGCATGCCGACGGCCCCGTAGCAGCTTGGCGTATTGAGCTTGCTTCTGTGCTCAGCACTATTCAGAGGAAAGATTACTAGTTCTAGCAGCGAATCTAATAGTTTATCTCTGATTCCAAACGTGCTACAACCATAGCATGTCGCAGATCCCCCCCCCACTGACAGCCCCATCGCCAAAGATCACCGACTTCTCCGCCTATAGCCCGCGTGAGCGAATACTGGCAGCTGCCTTGAAACTTTTTGTCGAGCAGGGCTACTTCAACACCAACGTTCCGGACCTAAGTCGTGAAAGCAAATGCAGCGTTGGCTCGATATACCACAACTTTAAGAACAAGGAGGAGGTCGCCTCGGCCCTCTATCTTGAAGGGATCTCTGCTTTTCGCAACGCGCTGCAGGAGTCACTCAAAGGTCACACCGACATGGAGCAGATCCTCAAAATACTCGTCCGTTCTTTCCTGCGTTTTTCAGAGGTTAACCACCAGCTATCACGTTATATCTGGCTATGCCGTCATAACGAATTTATGAGCGGTTTTATTAAACATCCCACTCTTGTCGGCTTTGACCCACTTGGGCGTACGCTCACCTCGGCGATTAAGAATGGGATTCGCAGTGGCAAACTTCGCCCACTCAAGGCCAATACTATCTGGAGTATCCTCTTCGGTATTCCACTAGCGTATGTACGTGATTGGCTCGATGGCTACAACAAAGAGTTGCCGAGCAAGGTTTCCGATGAGATCGCCGATTCCTGCTGGCGCGCGTTGAGGAAAGAATAGCAGCACGAAGTTTTGCGCTGCTAGCCCACCTTCGGTGCGAGAGCCACCAGCGCAAAACTTCGTGCTGGCAAGTAGATCCAAGTGTTCATGAATTCAGCCTGGCGTAAGGGAAAAGAGGTGGGGTATCTAACGCGGTCTATACATTCGTGTGTTCAATTCGCTCTTCCTAGTACCTCGTCCAATAAGTTTTTTTATAGTACAGAAACGCCGTACTAATAATTCACTGACGTTAACGTCATGACGAGGAACGGGTATGCGTTACGACAGGCGCTTATGAGCTTACGTTGAACGTCTTACGTCACCACGTCTGCCTTAGGCGCATGCCGTCCCGCGTATGCCTTTCCTCGTTCCCGTCTTCCGTTCAACTAGCAAAAATGTGAAAAAACTTTCCGGTTGAGGTACTAGAGAGTTTTTTATTAATCTCTATATACCATGGCACTTTTGCGAGCCTCGCATTTGACCTACAAGGCCTTTTTAGATGGTCGAAACGATGCGCTGAGTGTATTCAGGTACGTCGCGCTATGGCGCGCCACATGGCGGCTCACAGAGGCACGAGGATGCGTCCGAATTTTTCAGGCAGTAGGCGCGCCTCAAAGTCGTCAAGGGGGAAGAGAAATATATTTTTCTAATTGCCCACACACAGGCGCGACTCCCCTTTCGTTCTTTGCTCGTCTGCTGCTTTCCTGATCCTAAAACCCACCCGGAAGTTCTTCAATGCGTAAAATCATGCTCTATCACAAACTTGGCGAGTTACCGGAGCCGCGGCTCACCCACAGATTCTGCTGAGGAGCCATCATTTCAAAGGATCTTACTTCAGGCGCAGTACAACCGTTGAACCAGGGAATTCTCGTATTTTCTCCGGACCGTGATGTAGTTCGCCTAGCGCCAGTAGCTGGGCATTTGTCGACCAGGCACGCTTGAGAATGTACTTGCGATCGTCATCGTCGCCCAAGAGCAAATATTTCCCGCACTGTAGGTAAAGCGTTCGCGAGCCTGACGTGCTAATGTAGCTTTTCCACACTGACGTGGCCCTCCGATTAGAACCGTATTTTTAGGTCCGCTAGGATATGCTTTTCAATATATCTTACCTGACCGATTTAACATGGCAGACTGTGGCAGGAGCGTAATTTGACAACAAGGATCTGTGCCTTAAGCGGCGAAGTATTCGAGATCTCAGAGCGCGAGCAGGCGTACTGCGAAGAACACGCCATCCCGTTTCCGCAGGCGGCACCGCGTGAGCGTTTTCGCAATATGTTTGCTTTTGGCTCGCTGACGCATCTTTTTCAGACACAGTGTGCAGTTTCAGGGAAAAGACTGCTTAGTTTCGTGCCGCCTGAAATAGGGCGTCCGGTGATGGACGTGGGGATCTGGTCTGAAGATAGCTGGGACTCGGCCAGTTACGGAGTAGCCTACAATTTCAGTAGGCCATTTTTTGAACAGTTTAGGGAGCTGCTTTACCGGGTACCGCTCCCCAATCTGGCACTAACCAAAGAGACCATTGAAAATAGTGAATATGCTCACGGTGTAGTTTCGGCCAAGAATTGTTATCTGGTTTTTGGCGCCACCAATATTCAAGACTGCCTTTTTTCGCGCTATCTGCTGAACTGCCGCGATGTGCTTGACTCTCTTATGGCCTTTGATTGCGAGCTTTGCTATGGCTGTACAGATATTCGCGCCTGTTACGATCTAAAGTTCTCAGAGCACTGTACTAACTGCTCAGAGTCGGCATTTTTGTCAAACTGCCGCGCCTGCCGGCACTGTTACGGTTGCGCCAACTTGAGCGGAAAAGATTACTACTACTACAACCGCCAACTAGCGCCTAAAGAATATGAAGCGCTGGTCGGATCTATTGACCTGGGAAGCCATACGGCGCTTAACGCTGAAATTTCTCGTTTTGAGAGTTTTAAAGATACGCTTCCACTACGTTATATGCGCGGAGATTTCAATGAGGGGAGTAGCGGTAATTTCCTCAGTCATACGCAACGCTGTCTAGATAGTTACTTCTGCTCTGACGCACAAGACCTCGATCACTGCCTATGGGTTTTTAGCTGTCATGACTGCTTCTTTTTCTGCTCACATGGCGAGCGTGCCGAGCGGATCTATAACTGCTACGGCTGCGGCACCGATGCCACGAATCTTAAGTTTTGCGGCGAATGTTTCCCGAACGCTCACGACCTAGAATACTGCCTCAGCACTAGCCACGGCTCAAACAACTGCTTCGGCTGTGTAAGCATGCGCCGTAAGCAGTACTGCATCTTAAACCGCCAATACTCGAAGGCGGAGTATTTTGAGCTTGTTGGCCGCATAAAAAAACAGATGCTCGCCAGCGGCGAGTATGGACGCTTCTTCCCACCGCAGCTAAGCCCTGTGTTTTATAACCACAGCCAGGCTATAGAATTCGTGGGCGGGACGCGTGCGGAAGTTGAAGCGCTGGGCTATCGCTGGAAAGAGGCTGAACCGCAGGTTCAATTTGCGCATGATACACTTCCCGATCACATCAGAGATCTGTCGCTTGATGCAACAGACAAAACATTCGCATCTGGCGCCGGAGGCGCGCCCTATAGACTTGTGCGCCAAGAGATCCAGTTCTACAAACGCATGAACATAGCTGCCCCGCGTCTAGCCCCGCTGGAGCGGGTGCGTCTGCGCGCAAAAATACTGCGCCTCGGTGACCCAAGGCAAACCCAATGCAGCCGCTGCGCCGCGCCGTTTGAGAGTGTTTATGCAACCGAGCAGCGCGAAGTGCTCTGTGGAGAGTGCTTTGGGAGAGAGGTGGAGAGGTAGGAAAAAAGGCTCCTCCGCAGAATCTGTGGGTAGGATGTAGCCCGTGCAGGTGCACAGGAAATGCAAAGAATCACTATATATCTCGGCTGATTATCCCGCCTGGTAGACGTTTCCTACCCACAGATTCTGCGGAAGACCCGGAAAAAAGGGGGGCGTTAGACTTCGGACGTCAACCTCATCGGTTCTCAGAGATGCTCCTTTGTTGAGGTTATTTGCGCAGCTTGACGAGGGGGCGAGCAGTTACTGCCATTCGGGACGCTACCCTTTTCTATAAAGGGTAACATCCCCTTTCCCTGCGATGGCGCAATCAAAGTGAAACGAACGAGAACGGACCTCTTACCTGGCGGCGTCATCTCGGCAGATAGAAGTATGGCTGAAAATATCTCTCTTAAAGCTCAAACACTTCCACGAGGAGTCGCCAAAGTTCTCGATATTTCGTGGCGTGTGTTTCGAATCGTTCGTTTGCCGGGAGCATCGGTGGCATGTGTGTATATGAGCTACTTAATCATTCGAAGTTAAGCCCTTTAATCTTGGCTGGCGTTCCTCATGTGAGTTTAACGCGAAGGAACGAAGTCACGAAGGTAGTCCATCAAACCCCTTCGTTACTTCGTTCCTTCGCGTTAAACATTTTCGACGTTGGGCTAGCCCTAGCCATTTAG
Source organism: uncultured delta proteobacterium (assembly GCA_903922175.1). GTDB lineage: Bacteria > Bdellovibrionota_C > UBA2361 > UBA2361 > CAIXSY01 > CAIXSY01. The sequence continues at coordinate 12,704 of CAIXSY010000041.1, forward strand.
AGCCCCGAGTGGACATCTCTATTCAATAAGGTGTAAAGATCTTCCTTATGCCGCTCCCCAAAACCTCCACCGACGATCCTCGCGCTGACCTTCTGGCAAAGCTCGAACGCTACCTGCTGCGCTATCCTCAGGAGAAAGAGACGATTGAAGCCTTTGCCCTTTTTGTACACAGCAATCCTCAGTGCTTCGAACGCTCGCTACTGGAGGGTCATGTCTGTGGCTCGGCCTGGGTAGTGAACAAAGAGGGCAGCGCCGTACTGCTCACGCACCACAAGAAGATCGGCAGATGGTTGCAGCTAGGCGGTCATGCTGACGGCGACAGCGATATCTTGCATGTAGCACTACGCGAAGCCCAGGAGGAGTCGGGACTATCTGAGATCGCGCCCCTCTCGACCGAGATCTTCGACATCTCGATCCATACCATCTCGGCCCGCGGCGCGGAACCAGAGCATAAACACTACGATGTCCGTTTCACCTTTCAGACCGACGCCACAAAACCACTGTCCGTCAGCGATGAGTCGCACGCACTGCGCTGGGTGGAGCTTTCCGAACTCGATCGCCTAGCCACGGACCCTAGCGTGCTCAATATGCGAAGAAAGTGGCTTCTGGCTCGGCCTCTTTGGCCACTCCATTAAGGGGGCCGATATCACCCCCCGAGCCGATTCTTGCAACTAGCGGCGATACCCCCTACACTCCTCAGTGTCATGAAACGCATCTTTGGACTTCAATCGCTTTTTGCACTCGTTATCGCCTTGGCGCTCTGCCTACGCGTGCCCTATATCTCAGCTGGGCTTCCATACTTCTACGACGAGGACGAGGCCCATCATTTCGACCATGTCGTCGACATGCTCAAGAACCACGAGCTTAACCCGAACTACTTTAACAAGCCCTCACTCCACTTCTATTTGAGAATGCCCGTCATTCTCTACGCCACATACCTCGAGCAGGGGCGCGAGACGCTGACCTCGATTAAGGATGTGCGCACGCACGATCGCTTCGGGATCGGAACCTACGCCCTATCGGCGTCACATCCTGGATTGGTAAAATGGGCCAGGGCGCTCAGTGTTTTTTTTAGCCTGGCACTCATTATCGTCACCTACCTATTGGGGAAAGAGCTCTTTGGCTCGGCTTTTATCGGTGTGAGCGCGGCTCTCGTTTGCGCCGTCTCTCCCCCACTTTTAGAATACAGCGCCACGATCGGAGTTGACGTTTTAATGGCCCTGATGTGCTCACTGACCGTATATTTCTCAGTCAGACTGCATAAGAGATTCTCCACGGGCCTGCTTCTTACGGCCTGCATATGCGCAGGCCTATCCGTATCGAGCAAGTACAACGCCGCCCCGATCGTGGCCCTACCGTTCGCGGTATGCCTTCTACAGCGGCGCTATACGGCTCGCTTGCTCGCCATCGCCATTATCGTGCCGCTGCTCTCCTTCTTGGCTGGCACTCCCTACCTACTCGTTTCCTTGGGGCAATTCTACAAAGATGTGCACTATGAGATGTGGCACTATGCCGTTGCTGGTCACGAAGGACACTCGACCGAGCGCGGACTACCACAGATCCTCTTCTACAGCACTTGGTTCGGCGAGGAGGCCCTGGGCTGGATCGTGGCTACGGCGTCGCTCATCGGAGCGGCCCTCTATGCAAAGCAGCGCAAACTTGATGCCGTACCGTTACTGCTCTTTCCACTGCTCTTTTCGCTTCTGATGATACTGCAAAAGACGAACTTTACGCGCAACATGCTTGTGCTAATCCCCCATGCCGCGATTTGCGCTGCCTATGCGGCTGAGATCCTCCTTCCGGCCAGGGCCTGGCTGCGAAGCATCGTCCTTATCGGAGCGCTCGCCCAGCCGGCGTACATCTCTATCAACAGTTTCCCTGACATCTCCTCGACAAGCGAGTCGCGCCTCGCCCTCGAACAGTGGATCAAAGAGCCTCACCAGCCGTTTACGGATATCGCCGTGGATGGTCGGCTGCAATGCAGCTACTCCCTCCTCTCACATCCCGGCGTAACAGCCATCGACCTCAAAGACGAAATTGCCCCCAACGAGATCTGGAATGATGGCTACGACTACCTTGTGACACCCTTATTAAAGGATCCAGCCGAGTATCTCGTTCAGAATCGCAGATTCGATGGGTCTAGTGAATTGCAGCGCGTCGTGCGCTCACCGGCAATTGACGTATACGGCTTCGACCAAGAAAAGGTGCGAAGATTTGCCGCTTCCAAGCTGCGCGCCGATACGAATAAGCACATCGGATTCAATCCAGAAGAGGGCCGATTGACCTGCTCGCGACGCGAAGATCACTGCTGGCTACAGAAACGACTCTCGTTCATTTCAATCGACCCCGCAGCTCTTACAGACTCACGCTTCGCCACCGCTACCATCTCATTTTCCGGCATGACCCCCTGGGAGGGGCAAACGATATCGCTTATCCTTGGCAGCTGGCAGGAGAGGCGAAACTTTACACCTCTATCTGCAGGAACCTGGCAAAAATTCAGCATGAGCGTGCCCCGATCTCTACTCAAAGAGCAGGGCGGTGTATTCGTCGAGGTACTGCAAGTACATTCTCCACAGGAGGTCGGAACGAGTAAAGACGATCGCAGGCTAGGGGTGGCTATTAAAGATCTACAGGTTTCGTAAAATGGTCCCGTCCTGAGATAAGTATACACATCAGGAGGCAGTGGTACTATGGGACGGGACCTAAGAAGAAAGACAGTAAAGGTGGTAAAACGTTATAGTGAAGCGTTGAAACGCCAAGTAGTGTTAGAGTACGAGCGCG
>CAIXSY010000042.1 GCA_903922175.1 uncultured delta proteobacterium
CCATTCACTTGAAAAACTGACCGCGACGGCTTCCGCTGCCGTCTGTTTCGTCCCGTCGCGGGTGATTTTATTAATTTCTTGCCTATTTTCACCTCAAGAAAAGTAGCTTTTCGAAAACAGGGTCTTTCCGGACAGGCTCTATTTAAGCTGCAGCGCCCGACTTAGACGGCCTTAGCCCTCGTGATTCATACCAGAGCCGTGACTCCAACGCATTTTTGCGCTAGAATTCCAATCACTTAACATAGAAGGATACCGTTCAATGCACCCGCGCAAGATTTCGTTTATTCTATTCTTTGCCACTCTTTTTTTGATTGGGTACCTGCATCTGAGCACCCCCCTTCTAACGGTGCTTTTTTCCTACCTTCTCCTTTCCATACTACGCTTCAAAGGCAAGAAATGGGTCGCGGTAAGCCTCTTCCTCGTCGTGGTGTCCGTGCTAATCTATGCCTCCTTCCTCTTTGTTCGAGAGGCTCTAATCACCTTACCCGAGGTAGCAGAGAAATCTATCCCCGCCGCGTGCGAGTTCCTCGAAAAGAAAGGGGTACAGCTGCCGTTCGCTGATTACGAGGCCTTAAGACCGGCACTCAAAGAGGGATTAAAAGCTCAGGTTAAGGATTTAACGAAGTTTTTACAGCTTGCGGGAAACGCTCAAGCGCTGACGCGTGAATTCGTAGTCTTCATCATCGGCATCGTCATTGCTATCAGCATATTTCTCGGCGGAAAGATCGATCTTGGCCAAGGTAGCTACGAAATCTCCGACAACCTCTACTCTGCGATAAGCAATGAACTGGCGCTGCGCTTTATTGTCTTCTACCGTAGCTTTGCGATGGTCATGGGCGCTCAGCTGCTAATCTCCCTGATCAATACCATATTTACCACCATATTTGTCCTATCGGTGAGGGTGCCGTACCCCTATGTCGTTATTGCCATAACCTTCCTCTGCGGACTTTTGCCGATTATTGGAAATCTAATTAGTAACACCATTATCTGCCTCGTAGCGATCACTCGATCCCCCTCCCTGGCGGCAATGGCGCTCCTTTTCCTTGTGGTGCTACATAAGTTTGAATACTTTCTAAATAGCAAGATTATCGGCGGGCGGATTAAAAACCCGATGTGGTTGACCTTGCTAGCCCTTATCGTTGGCGAGCGCATCATGGGCATCCCTGGAATGATCTTGGCTCCAGTCCTCCTGCACTATCTCAAGGTTGAAGGCTCGCAGATTGCGGTGCAGCTGCAGCCTCCGATAGACGCTGAAAGAAGGGATCGCTGATCACCGCGGCTGCAGCATCGGGGGCGTAGAGATCGAGCCAATGGTGCGCGAAGTTCCTGCGCGCGTAAGCCGGGACGGACTTCCAAAGCACCAAACCGCAGAAGATCATCACAGAGGCCAAGCAGAGGAAGGTGAAAGGTCTGGCCTTCACGAGCTATCGTGCGAACTGTTGGCTGCAGCTGATGCTGTCAGCAGAAGGCTAACGGCAGAGAGCTGATCGTACTACGTGCCACGTTTACGTCGCACGTTTTTAATAAAACCGAGAAATCGCCCTTGGTTATACCAGATGGCACTCTTGTGTCCTGTCACCGAGAGCAGGTAGCATGTTCGTGCTGAATAAAGGAGACCATGCAACAAGATAAAGTGACTCAGATCGAAAAAATGCCCGTGTTTTTTATCGGTCACGGTAGCCCGATGAATGCTATTACGGATAGTGCTTTTGCACGCCACTTAGCGGCTATGGGCGAATCGTTGAAGAGGCGGCCGAAGGCGATATTGGTAGTCTCCGCACACTGGCAAACCCAAGGCTCTTTTGTCAGTGCTGCTTCTAAACCAGAGATAATATACGATTTTAGCGGATTTCCAGCGGCACTATCGCAGGTGGTCTATCCTGCTCCCGGTTCGCCGGAGTTCGCCGAAGAATTGCGTCGCCTAGCCCCAGAAGTGCGCGAAGACGTTGCCTGGGGACTGGATCATGCCGCCTGGGCGGTCCTGAAGCATATGTTCCCGCTGGCGAATGTTCCGGTGTTCGAACTTAGCCTTGATTATCGTGCGACGCTGCAGCAACACTTTGATCTTGGATCAAAGATCGCCATGTTACGCGAAGAGGGCGTTTTGGTTGTGTGTAGTGGCAACGTCGTGCACAATATTCGCTTATGGCATAAACGTCAGGGGTTGGGGCCGTATGGCTGGGATGTGGAGTTCGATGGCTGGGTAAAAGGGAAGCTCGACCAGCGTGACTTTGCCGGGCTAATTGATTATGAATCCCAGGGTAAGGCGGCAAAGCTTGCTGTGCCCACGCTCGATCACTATATCCCGCTCCTGTATTGTGTTGGAATGGCTACTCCAGACGAGGAGCTGCAGCATGTCTATGAAGAGGTCCTTCCAGCGATGAGTATGCGCTGCGTTAAAATTGGGTAGCGGAGCGTATGGCTATTCCACTGTACAGAACGAAGCTGGGACTCCTCCTCATCCTCGCCCTCCTCTGTACTGGGCTGATATCACTCCAGGATGCATTGATGTTCCCCGGTATCCTGGTGCGAACTCCGAATATGAGGGTATCCCATGAGATTCTGGATCCAGGGGTCGAGAGCTTCTTCGTCACGACGAGCGATGGAAAGAAGATCGAGGTTTGGCATCTCGCTTCCGCCGCTCCTGGACCGGCGCGGACGGCGATCTTATTTCATGACCATGCCGAAAACTTGGCCCAGTTTTTCGTCGTACAACGTTGGGTGGCCAAACTCGGCTATAGCACGTATGCTTTTGACTATCGCGGTTTTGGACGAAGCAGCGGGTGGCCATCTGAAAAGGGGCTGTATTTGGACGCCGAAGCAGTTTGGGATGTAGCTATGAAGCGTGATAGTGCAGTGCCTGAACGGGTGCTCATTATGGGACACTCTATCGGTACAGGGCCCGCTGCCTACCTGGCGGCTGCGCATCAAGTGAAGACTCTGGTGCTCTTATCCCCCTATCTGAGTATTCCTGCGCTCGTTCGCGGTATACCCTATCTGCGTTATTTTGAGCCCTTATTATGGTACCGATTCCCAGTTCGAGATTACGTGAGCCGACTTAAGAAGACCTGCCTTGTCATTGCTCATGGTGAGCGCGATACGACTATTCCCATAAGTCATTCTCGAGAGTTGGCTACGACGCAGCAGGATAGGCTCGCCGTGCATACTGTTTTTGCTGCACAATCGGGACACAACGAGCTCATAGCTGTGGCCAAGTGGGGTGTCGTGGCTGCTATAAAAAAGTGTGAAGAGGCCCCCTAGATTCCTTGACTCTTGAAACGTGTACTATACCGTCCGCAAAAAGTCTTGACGCAAAAAGCGCATTGATGGCGGACGGAGCAACGCGCTTCGGCTGACACTCAGGACAGGCCGGCCGCCCCCAGATATTCGGGGGTCCGCCAAAACTTTTTGCAGACGGTATAAGCGTTTTAAGCTTTCCCCCCTAAGCCCTTGCCTTTTTTTTCTTCAAGACGTTTGCGCACTCGACCAAGTCGCGTTGCCGGCCCCTCGCAATGCTCGGTGGTAAACTGGATAATCGCTTCGACTAACATCTCGCTGCCGCCGAGTGCGAATGTGCGTCCGACATCGATTGCGCGCTTGAGCGCCAAGGATCGCTTGGGAATCTCAGCACGGGCGGTTTCAAACTTGGGGGCCTGGCGTAGAACGGTGGCGAGCTGGTCGAGAGAGGCCATAATTAAGGATGCGAGAGCCTCATTTCTGTTACGCGCGTAGAGGATCGATTGGGAGATGGGCTCACCTTTGGTGGCCATTATTACAGCCTCATCGAGGCTTTCTTGGGTAAATGGCTTGACGATATAGCCACGAGCCCCAACGACGAGAAGGTCGAAGACATTATCAATAGTTGGCTCAGAGGAAAGTGGAATGGTGATTATCTCGCGTGAGTATTCCATGGTTTTGAGAAGGAACTCTTTGGCGGGCATGTTGGTCTTGCGCGCATCAAAGATTACATGAGTTATGGGTTGCTGTTCTATGCGCTCCAGGGCATGCACGTGATCGGCTGTTTCGAATACGCTGCTGAATCCTATGTCGATTAGGGCTTGGCGAACCGCTTGGCGCACCGGAGCCGCGGAGTCGACGATCAGAATTGCCGCCGCTCTACGTTCTGCCGCGCTCATGCTTGGCAGCACGGCGCGTTTATAAAGCTTTTCAAAAGATACCGTCGACGTAGCCATTGCAGCTAAACTCAAGGGAAAAATTAGTTCCTCACGTTCATAGTATCGGAGTTCTACGAGATATTCTTAATAGTTCCTATTCGGGTAACGTTCACGCCCACTGTCATCCCGAAGCACGCTAGCGACGAGGGCAGAACTCCTCGGGATGACAATTGTGCGCACTTTGGCAGGGGGCACGAACGCATACGCATTTTTACAAAAGGAGTTGCATTTTCCTGTCGATAGCCCACTAGAGAAGTGTACTCGGCGGAGAGTCCGAATATGAAAAAATTGGGGGAGAGACAACACGCTGTTTTAGTAGCCGACGATGATCCCGATGCTCTCGCCCTGGTGTCCTTGTCGCTTAGCATGATGGGGATCATCTCAATTGAGGCTACTGACGGCGAGAAAGCTATTGCCGCATGCAGTCAGGCGCTCCCTGATATGGCGATTCTTGATTACAACATGCCAGGATGCAAGGGCACGGAAGTTTGTGCTCACATCAAGAAACTCCCTGGGGGGGAGTTGATTCCTGTTCTCATGCTTACCGCCATGGATAGTCTGCAGGATAAGGTGCGCGCCTTTGAGGAAGGCGTCGACGACTATCTGACTAAGCCGTTTCACTGTCAGGAGCTTATGGCGCGCGTCAAGGCTTTGCTGCGGGTGCGTGATCTCAACGTGCGCCTGGCAGATAAAAATGCACAGCTCAGTCAGATTCAGGAAATTGTGCTGCAGCAGGAACGCCAGCTCGTGGTCTCACAGCTCGCGGGAAGCGCGGCACACGAACTAGGGCAGCCTCTCGCGGCGATTATTCTTAACTGCTACCTGCTACAGAATCTTGCACCAGGCGATCCTAAAGCTCAGAAGGCATTGGCAGCGATCGGGAGTGACGCCAAGCGGATGTCAGAGATGCTGGAGCGACTCAAGGGTGCAGATGCCGCTAAAACAGCAGCGTACCATCAAGACATACGCATACTAGATCTTGGAAAATAGAGATCCTGTTCGCCAAAAAACCGAAGCGGACCCCACTCTGGAATTTCTTCCTCGTGGACGTCCGCCCCTAAAAACCTAACCTGATAAATACCTAGGAGGGATTGTACGGGAAAATCTTTCTCGCGCAAGATGGAAAGTACAGATGCCACCTGACGTAAGACGTTTTACGTCGATGTTCTTAAATGAGAGCTTCACAGCACAGCCTAGTGGCCGCAAAAAAAAGTTACTCACCAAAAAGTGTGGGTGACATATGTTCCGTGCAGGTGCACGGGAAAAACATTTATGCACACTTGTTGATGAAGAGCCCAAAAAAGGAGTGCCGACTGCTGCGCTGTGTCCTACCCACAATCTTCGTTGATATCTTCAATGGTGATGTCCTTGCGCCCGGTGTATTCACGATAGTAGCGCAGCAGTTTTTTGCGTAGCATCAGTCGAGAGCGGTGCAGCCGAGACTTCACCGCAGGAATTGACAGTTCAAGAATCTCACCAACCTCTTGATTGGTCAGGCCATCGACGTCACGCAGAACAAAGACGGCTCGATATTGCTCGGGCAGGCGGTTAACCGCGTGTGAGATCTCATCGCGAACTTCGCGGCCATAGGTGATCGAATCACTACGGGAAACAAACATCGGATCGTTATCAAGGTGTTGTTGCTTTACGGACGGCGAAAGGTCCTCGAAGAACATGCTTCGTTGTTGCTTGCGCTTGCGCAGCTTCATGAAGGAGGAGTTGACTACGATGCGGTAGATCCAGCTTGAAAAAGCAGATTTGCCTTCGAATCCGGCCACCTTCCTGTATACGGTGGTGAAGACGTCTTGGATTACCTCCTCGGCGTCCTCTCGGTTACGGGTAAGACGCAGCGCGAGGTTAAAGATCTGACTCTCATAGCGGTCAACCAGCTCATCAAAAGCTGCGATCGATCCGCGCTTAAACTGAGCTATCAACATCATGTCCGTAATTTTTTTCTCTTTCATGGCTTTCAGCTCCCTTCATCGCTGCGTAATTTTCCTGGTGGCTGGAATAGAACAAGATTTCCAGCTGCACTAAGTAATTGCGTATCCTTTTAATGCATGGAGGGGGCAGAGGTTGTCATGTTTTCGTAGCGGGATTGTAAAATTATTGTCATAAGACCAAGAAATTACAGCGAACGCTGTTTGCGTTTGGGCGATCGGCTTGTTTAAGCCGTCCTCACAAGATCTTGAGCAAAAAAGCACATTGATGGCGAAGGGCCTGTACTGAGTGTCAGTCGAAGGGAGGAACGCGCGCACGCGTGCTCCTAGCCCACCGTTGGCTATTGCTGTTCTCCGTTTCTGTTAGCCATATGCCAGCTGCAGAAGGCTACTCTCGCCCATTCTCTAGCGAATTGCCGGATACTGTTTCTAACCGGGCAATCCAGAGGTGCACATTCACGGGGTGACCATGATTATTAAGCAGACACCTCCGGCCCGCTGACATTTTTGCGCGGTAATGTCGGGTTGATACGTTTAAGCATCCCCGTCAGTACGCTGCCCATGCCAAATTCTGTGGCTTCGGTCGGTGAGATTTCGGCGATAGCATTCTGCATGCATTCGACCCAGCGTACGCGACCGCATACTTGCAGCCGCAGGGCGTCGCGGATCTGCTGAGGCTGAGAGACTGCTTGGCCGCTATAGTTTGCATATACCGGGAACTTACAAGGCGCGATCGTAAGTGAAGCTAGATCTTTGGATAATGACTCCTCGGCCGGCTTCATTAGACTGCAATGGAATGGTGCACTGACGGAGAGCTCCATGACTTTAGCGTTGCCGAGTAGCCCGATCATCTCGTCGACGGCGTCTTTGACGCCAGCAACGACAACCTGTCCGGGAGAGTTAATATTAGCGATCTGGGCTACGCCCTTGCTGACCTTCGCAAGCGCTGCTTCAATCTCCGAGACCTCCTTTCCCAGCACGGCTACCATCTTACCCACTCCTACGGGAACGGCTTTCTGCATGTAGCTTCCTCGTTTGTGCACGAGCATTACTGCGTCGGGGAAAGAGATCGCCCCGGCGGCGACGAGTGCAGAATATTCGCCCAGGCTGTGACCAGCGGCAGCGCAGAGGCTCAGCTCTGGGTTCTTTTCACGGGCCAACTCGTAGCAGATCGTGCTTACCGTCAGTATCGCCGGCTGGGCCACTTCGGTGGCGGTGAGGCGTTCAGCCGGCCCTTCAAAACAGATCTTGCTCAGTGAAAACCCGAGCACTTCGTCGGCGGTGGCAAAGATCTTCTTGGCGATAGCGGTGGCATCAAAAAGGTCTTTCCCCATGCCGACCTTTTGCGAACCTTGACCTGGGAAGAGACCGAGAGTTTTTTGAGACATGAGTCGCCCTTTCTAAGTGAAATTGTGCGGCTGCACCCGAATGAGGGTAGGGATGTGGTGCTGGATCTCTCCAGCACCGTATCGCGTCCCAAAATCGACAGCCAGAGGCGACTATATATACGTGTTAACGGCGGTTTTCGTCAACGTCACGATTGGTCGGCCGGAACAGCTACTGCAATATCTTAAGCATCTCGCCGCTTACGTCGAAGGCTGCGGTAGTCGGGCCGTTGTCCACACCTGGATAAGGGTCAAGATAGACAAACCCGATTACCTGTTTGCCGACTTTTATGGAGTGGCGATCTCCGGATGGGTTAATTAACGTGTATTCCCGCTGCTTGCCACGACGATTAAGCCGGACGCGGATTTCAGCGCCCTCTGCAACAGACGGTAGGCACGCGGCGTTAGCTGGGCAGCGAGAATCAAGCGTGACGCGCAAGAAGGTAAGGAACGAGCGTTTCTTGTCCCAGCAGATGCTTTGCCCTGGACGCAGATAGTATGAGCCCGGAGCGATCGGCTTTGTCGAAACGATGCTTTCGGCTGATTTGACACAGCGCGGAGCGGCACATACCGAGGAGCAGAGGCACAGTAGGGTTACGAAACAGAAAAGTTTAATTAGCATATAAAAACCTCCAACAAATATGTGTTACTTACACATATAATATCATTATCGCAGCGCTAGTCAAATAAATCTGGCTATCGACGCTTTTAGTGGTGATTCCTGTGGAGATCGCTAAAATCGCCACTAAAAACATCGAAGAACCCAAATATCCATATAGGCGAGAGGTCAGATTTGGTATATTCTAATAATGGATTATTTACACATTTAGTACCTGAACAGATAATATCGTGAGCAAACCGACTTTTCGCCGCCTCGCTGTCCACCTCTTGCGCCCCGTTGTGCGCTTTTTCGTACGCCATGCGCTGCGTATTCAAGATCTGCAGGAATTAGGTAAAGAGCTGTTCATCGAGGCTGCGCGAGAGGAGCTTGTGCGTGCAGGGGAACGAGTTACGGCGAGCCGTCTCAGCATTATCAGCGGGATGCACCGGCGCGATGTTCTTAGTTTCTCACAACCAGTGCCCTTGGATTTGGAAGCGCAGGATCTTGTGGCGAAAGTTGTGGGTCAATGGCAAACCGATGGGCGCTATCTTACGAAACATAAGACGCCGCGGGTGTTGAGTGTCGGCGGGGTGCAGAGTGAGTTTAGCGCCCTCGTCCGTGCAGTCAGCAGTGACCTTAATCCGGCCACCGTGCTTTTTGAGTGTGAACGAGTTGGGATGGTTGAGAGGAGTGCGCAGGGGGTGCGCCTCGTTAATACGTCATATACTCCGAAGGGTGATAGTGCGGCAAACTTTGCGCTGCTGGAGACGGACCTCGATGCCCTTGTTCGCGCCCTTGAAGAAAATGTTTTGTCCGAACAGAAGATTTCAAATCTGCATGCACACACGATCTATGATCGTGTGCGACCGGAAGCGGTCGATGATATTCGGCGTTGGTTGTTGCGCGAGGGGCATGCCTTGCACGCGCGGGCGAGGGAGTATATCTCTGGCTTCGATCAGGATGTCAATCCGCCTGCAGGAGAGGCGAGCCCCGGCGTGCGCGTCATTTTGGGAACTTTCGGAAAGGTAGATTGCAAGGATAATAAAACAGATAGAGCATGAAGACACTCGGTAATTCTACAGTACATAGCTATCATCAATGCCTGTTTCGGCACCTGACACGAGCTTTGTGTTGGGTGCTCCTCCTTACCGTCCTTGGCGCCTGTGGTGGCGGAACAAGCGGCAGTGATGGGGGGACGATCGTTCGATTGCAAGGAAAGGTAACGAGCGCCTCAGTCGCAGCCTCGGGTCTACTCGTTACGGCGCTCGAAAGTGGGGATAGTGTTGTAACAGATAGCGCCGGTAGCTTCGTTATCGACACCGTGCTGCCACAGGCACAGTTTACACTGACGTTGCAGCAGGGCGAATCTGTAGCACGACTTGATACCATCGTTATTCCGGATGAAACGGCCACGGTCGATCTCACCTTAGCCCTCAACACGCAGGACTTTCAGGTGACTGTGGAGGGGGTCTCGTTCGCAGCGCGAACATCGGATTCTGGTTCAACCGATCCGGGAATACCCACTCCGACACCGGCCCCGTCGGCGAGCCCAGCGAAAACACCGACATTTGCCGGTAAGAGTCTATTCTCGGGCAGCGTACTTTATAAAGATGGCAGGCCGGCAACGGGGATCGCGATTGAGGTCCTTGGACGTAACGCAAGCGCCACGGTCGATGCGCAAGGGCACTTTAGCATCGAGGCGACTTCGCGTGCGGGGAGCACCAGTTTGCGTCTAAGAACAGCGATAGCGGTTCAAGACGTATCGCTTGGCGTGCTTCCCGCTGGCGATCTAGATGTGCGTGTGCGCTTAAAGATCGACCTGCCGTTGTTGCCCCTGGCCGGCGACGATTCTGGTTTCGACATCACTTTAGAGAATAAGGTGGTGCGTAGTCGGCAGTAGCTTGGCCCTGAGCTGCGGCCGTGCCTGTTGCGCTCAGTAGAAGGCTGACTTCAGATCACTCCCGTCTCGGCTCTCGCCCAGCCGAGGTCTGGAGGTTAGTGAAACCCCTTGCGGCGAGAGACGGTGAGAGCGGATTACCTAAGTCAGATTCGGTGGTTGCACAGTTACGCTTCAACCCGGTAACGCATTGAGGGATATCTGTTTCTCTAATAATTTCAGCTAGATCGACCGTAACCTAGGCAATAGCATATCGTTGGTCCATATAACTAAATTTTATATGCTACAAAATTGCGAATTATGCCCATAACTGACGTAGTATTAAAATTGGAGGTCGGTATGCCAGAGATAATTAGGGATGAAACACATGAAACATTGGCAGTCACTAGTTCTACAAGCCCTAGTAATAGGTTAGATAAGTTGTCTGCTTTGGCAACAAAAGGGGCCGACTTAGGTGACTTAGGTGTCGCTACCATTCAAACTTTACGGGCACAGGGTCTTTCGCCGGAGGATAAGGCGAAGCTCGATCATCTAGCTGTAGTTATCACTGACCGAGTTGGTGGTTCGATACATCCAGAACATCTCACACCCTCGGCGGCTTCGGCTGTCGGTGAGGCAATCACAACTTTTCGGGTTGAGGGAAATACCGCTGCGCTTGGGAACCTAGTAGTAGAGCTTTTCGGCGGACTACGTCACCATGAAAGGCTAGCCTTAACTAACCTTGACGCGTTTGAACGGGCGCAAGCTCTTCATGCTGCACGAGATGTGCGCGGTGAGCCTGCACCAACTAGGCAGTTAGGAAACCTAGATGGGATGGCTAGAGAATTATTGACAGTATACGCGAATCGATGGAATAGGTTTCCGGCGTTAGCTGAGTTCAATCCAGATCAACTACAGCCAAATCCTCCACCCGGTGAGGCAGCAACGAGAGTTAATCCTTTACTGTTACTACAAGCAGGGCAGGCTACGATTCAGCAGATTGCACGGCACGAGGAGCACCTTGATGGAGTTGTACGGAAGGGGCTAAGTGCCTTCCTAGAGCGCCTTCCCAAAATGGTGGAAGGGATGGGATTGTCTCCGGACGAGAGATCTCGAATAGGTCGGGACATGAAATTTCTGCGTAGGCAGCAAGATAAACCGTGGACCTTTTCACCTAATCAGCGCCGTAGCATATTAGCTATATGTGGCTTTTGGGAGCTTCGTGCGTCACAGGATGGGGCAAGGGCACTTGGTGATGGTACCTCTGCGACCGATCAGGCTATGAGCCCAGGCAAACAACGTCTAGCTGCATCCCTCGACGCATTACGCTCGATGCTCGGATTTCAGCCTGATCCGGAGAGGAGAAGCGGTTCCTTTGCCGCAGGTTTTGCTGAGGCACGAGAGGAACATGCTCTCGCCGTGGCGGCTCATGCGGAGATGGTAGCGACGGTTGGAAAAGATGCCTTACCAGAGGTCAAGGAGCGTTTAGCCAGCTTATCAGAAGATATGAATGGCGCAGCACTTACTTTAAGAGATTTCAGAGGGGAGATGAACAGATCGGCAATAGCGCACCACGGGTATGTTCGCCTAGAGTTTCTGCAGCGGCGAGAAGCCATTGCACTAAACGAGGCTCTTGGAAAGAATGAACTCGATACAACGATCGGGGTGGCGCGTTTGTGCGCTTCAGCGCTTGAGCTGTATAGAGGGCAACATAAGGACGGGTACTTTCCAGATGGGCGCACTAAGGAGGCTAACATTCTTATGCAGCACCTACTAAACTATAATCGCCGAGACGAGTCGCAGAAGCGTCCGCAGATTGAGGCTGAGTTACTCCGGGCAGAGGATGTAAATATTCGTGCTGCGACGGCTGCGATGGATGCCTTTAGTGCGGTACTTGCTCCCTTTAGAAATGAAGCGGTGGCCGCAAAGATGGATCCGGCGCTGCGATTGGCCTGTGATATGTACCTCTTAGAGCATGTTGTGCCGCGCTACCTAGAGAACATCCAAACTGGAGTTGGGGGGGCCGTCGAAGCGTTTACAGCATTGCGCGAGGATGTATTAGCATCTGAAATTGGAGGGGGATGGCAAAAATTTGAAAGAGCTGATTGGAAAACAGCTAGAGCAATAAAAGGGTTTGAAAAAACCGATGCAACAAAGCAGTCGCTACTTGCGCTATGTAAAACTTTTGCCGCAATGGAGTCAATTGCAGACAGTATGCTAGCGTTATGTGGGGTTAGAGATACGGCACAGACTAATTAAGTCTATGGAACAGGCAATCGGGCGAGTATGACAAAACTAGAAATCGCTCCGCAAAAGCTGATCGACGCAGCTCTGGGCCATTTTAAGATCGAGTTTTTAAGAACTTGGCCTCTTCTTCATGATGTTGCCTTTGAGCATCTTCGACGAGTTGTGGGTAGCGAGGCTACCGCTCAATCTGTTTTGACGCCGGCCCGAATTGCAGCCTATTTAACCACCGATCCGGCGAGGATGTTATCGCTGATGGGGCAGGGAGATCAGCTGGCACTTGCCAGCTCAAAGCGTGGCCTCGTCATGGATCGTCAAGGTATGAAGTTTACGCTGACGTTTGCACCAGCGTTGGCGGACTGGTTTCGCTCCGGCGAGAGTGTGGAGAAGCTCGAGTCGACCAGGGTTGCTGAGGAATCTAGATCAATCCTTGATTACCTTGAACTGCAGAAAAGCTTTCGCCCTTTTCGTGACGCGCCGGGGGTGATCCAGGCGAACGAACTTGCCCAAGTCCCCCAGGGTATCTTCCAATCCCCGACACCGGATATTTCCCGTAGTGGGTATTACGCCATCTTTAATGAAAACGGCGTAGCTGTCGTAAACCCCTTGAATCTAGCAGAGGTTACCAATTGCGCATTTACCCATGCTTTTAAAAGCGAGTTGGCGACGCACCTTAGGGCGAGCCGTCAGTTCTACGAGAAGCCGGCCCGCTCTCGTCCTCCTACCCAGATAGCTTTTGAAAAATCGCTTGGTCACAGGCTCTGGAACCAGGATATGGTTGCAGAGCTTCAACTCGCTTGCTTAAAATTTGGCGCCTCTTTGCCTGAACACGAAACGGATCCTGTTATCGAGTTATTTCGAAAGAGGGGTATCGGTACCTCATTTCTGAAGTCGGACCCTAAAAGTCACGACCGAGCGCCCTCAGCGGCCGAGTTTAAGGTTATTCGTACTCTACTCGATCGCTGGTCGGAAACGTTGACCCCTGCAATTAGTGAGGTCATTGTCTCCGACGCCCCCTATTGCTGTTCGGGTTCCGGAGGAACAACTACTCTGTATCGATCACCCCGTACAGGTGCGCCACGCGATGCTGAAGCCGCCTATGCGGCGTTAACAGATGACCATCGGGCATTGAAAATTAGTCTGATGCTCGGTTCTCATATACCCAACACTCCGCCAGCGGAGCTTGGGCTCTATCCGATTCATTGGGACGCACTTGCGGCTCGGCCAGACGAGACTGAAGAGCTTCTCTTCAAGCGTAATGCTGTATTCATGTTTCGGGGTCTGAAGATTCGCCATCCTGAATTCCTCAAGCCCGTCGAGACGTCTCTTATGCAGAGAGGAGGAGCAGCGGTTCAAGAAATGGCCGGTATAGATGAAAGGGGTGAGCCGGATGGGCCCGTGGCATTGCAATTCATGGAGCTATTGTGGCAAGCAAACTGCGCTATTCAAAGGGGAACGCGTGAGCTTTTAGTGGGCAATTGGGCTTTTGAGCTGGTGACGAGGGACCGTGGCGGGCGCCTCCAGATTACTGGTGCCGCATCGCCTAAGTTACTTCCTCCGATGGCGTCATAGCGGAGTCCCGAACGTCCGCCTGTCGAAGTGAGCCCAATTGTCCCGGGGGACCTCCACAGCTTGAAGCGACGGAGGCTTCGACGTGAGATCGGCCGAACGTTCACTATAACCTATTGATACTTCTACGATTTTATTTTTAACGCGGAGGATGAAATGAACGCTGGTAATGCATTGTAATCCTTCGTTCATTCTCCCCTTCGCGTTAAAAATAATTCTTGCGCCCTGTCTCGGAGGAAAGACGTGGTGACGAGCAAAGACGGGTTAAGAAAGGCAGCGCCCATTCCGATACGTCATCTGTAAGGCAATACGTGTAAATACAGTCAATTAACGCCGGCATTTTTGTAAATGCCGAGGCCACGAGGGAAGCGTGTGACGGTTGGTGTGACCACAAGACCTTCGATTCTCGTTGTCGATGACAACCCGTTGATCGTCAACGTCGTGCGCAGTCTGCTCGCGGCGCAGGACTATCAGGTCTTTAGCTGCGGCAACGGCGTCGAGGCCCTGCGCCTTCTTGAAGAAAAATCGGTTGATGTCATCGTCTGCGATGTCATGATGCCGCAGATGGATGGCTACCAATTGCACGACGAGGTGCGCAAGCGCGGGAACCTGGCGCATATTCCGTTCATCTTCCTCACCGCACTGGGCGAAGACGGTGAAGTTAGTCATGGTCAAGAGTCGGGCGCCGATGACTATCTGGTCAAACCCTTTGAGCCGCACGATCTGTTGAGCGTTGTGAAGGGCAAGATTCTTAGATCGCACTACCTCAGAAGTGTCTCCGAGCAGCGCTATGAGAATTATCGCAAAAAAGTTATTCATACCTTGTCGCACGAATTTCGGACTCCATTGGTGGCGATCAACACCGGCACGGAGCTGTTGATCGACCAGCAGGCAAAGCTCGATGAAAAAAAGATTGCGAGCTTGCTTGAGGCTGTTCGTCGTGGTGGACAGCGTCTTGAAAAGCTCGTGGGTGACTTTATGGTGCTGCAGCAGATCGAGGCCGGCATAGCGCAGCGCATGTACGAATCACATGCGGCCCTGCGCTCCATTAGCGACATCGTCAAAGAGGTTGTCGATGCCGAAAGTGCAGCGCTTGAGAAAGAGGGCTTTGTCGTGCGTTACCTCGACCACACTGATGGTGCTGCTCATGTGCACGTCTATGAGCCGCATATCCAAGATATCATCATGCGCGTGCTCACCAATGCTGCGAAATTTAGCCCTACGCGTAAGGAGATTGAGGTTGTAATTTATCCTCAGGAACGCGAAGTCGTCGTCGAGGTCCGCGACTATGGCATCGGCTTTGATGTTACCAAAGTCAAAGAAGCTACCGATATTTTCGGGCAGATTGACCGCGATAAGCTTGAACAGCAGGGCAGTGGCCTTGGGCTGGCGATCTCCAATCGCTACGCGGTGATCAATAAGGGGCATCTTGATTTCGAGGAGCGCGACGGCGGTGGTTCCATCGTCTGCATCGTGCTACCGATTCACGCGCGAACGTAGGCCCCGCCTTAGAATCCATCCTTCCCTGAGTACCTACGTTGTATTTTACATTGCCTTCTCAGAACAAGCGTTGTAGCTTCTCTCCTACGGATAGAAGCTATAGAGAGAGGTGCTGTATGCTCAGAGTCGTGCACGTGGTTGATCATCCGCTCGTTCAGCATAAACTTACCATTATGCGTTCGAAGGAGACTGATTGCGCCAAATTCAGACAGCTACTGAAGGAGATTAGCCTCTTACTGTGCTACGAGGTGACGCGGGATGTGCAGTTAGAGGAGGTGGAGATTGAGACTCCGCTTACGAAGACGAAGGCGAAGTTGCTCGAGGGAAAGAAGCTCGTTTTTGTGCCGATCTTGCGAGCCGGAACGGGGATCCTCGAAGGTATGCTAGAACTCGTCCCCGCAGCACGTGTTGGTCATATCGGTCTCTACCGCGATCCCAAAACGCTACAAACGGTAGAATATTATTTCAATCTGCCGCATGACGTATCTGATCGCGATGTGATTGTAGTTGATCCGATGTTGGCCACGGGCAACTCGGCTATCGCCGCCATTAGCCGGATTAAACAAAAGTCTCCCAAATCTCTCAAGTTCGTTAACCTCATTGCCTGTCCCGAGGGGATTCAAAATTTTCACGCGGTGCATCCTGATGTGCCGATTTACACAGCGGCAATTGACGAACGCCTCAACGAGCACGGCTATATCCTGCCCGGCCTCGGTGATGCTGGGGATCGTATATTTGGGACGAAGTAATCCATTCTCCCGTAGTGTTGAACCGACCCGCGCACTCGCGCGAAAAAGCCTCGTACCTCCTGCTTGTTATAGCAGACGCAAAAAGTTTTGGCGGACCCCCCGAATATCGGGGCGGCCGGCATGTCCTGAGCGTCAGCCGAAGGGAGCGCCGCGATTTCAAACATGCGCTTTCTGGCGACCGCTCTTGCGCGCTGGAAGCTGAAAAACGATCCTAGGATGCTGAACCAAACACCATGGGTGTGACGTAACTAACGAGGCCGACAGCGGCAACCGAGCAACCTGGTTAATAGCGATGCTCATAATGTAGTCTGCCATCGCCAAAGCTAGCTTGCCATACCCGCTCGCCGATGGATGCAACCCGTCCGCTGAAAAATCTACCGGTTGCATCTGTCCAAAGCGTGGACCGGCAATCATACCTTGCATCGCTCCCGACACAAGAATACGGTTAAAATTTCCGACAAAACGACGGTGGTAGGGATCTTGAGTAAAGAGTAGATTAGCAATAACGATGTTCGGGGTACTATGTTCATGCCAGAGGTACCAATCACGAAGAAAGGAAACCAGGTGACGCAAAGAACTAAGACTAGACTGCGGCGACATCCCCTCCCAGTGATCATTGGTACCAGCCATGACGATCACAAGATCGGCCGCCGTAGCAGCTTCTTTGGCCAAGCTACAGGAAGGCGCTAGAAAAGCTTGTTGCACAATCTTTAATACTTGCGCTGACGTTGCCCCCGCCTCACAGATACTAGCAACCTCGACCTCGGGAAGGAGCGTGGCAAGCCGCCCAACAGCGCCCCCGAGATTCAGAGTATCTCCAACTCCCTGCACAATACTGTCTCCGACGAAGAGAACTCGTAATGGCCTTATCCGAGTGGCGCCTACCGATGGATCCGCGTTCTGCGAAACAGCAGGAGCCGCTGCTCCCATGACGAGGAGGACAATGAGTGGTCCCAAAAGCATATTCACACTAGAGCAAGACATGTCTTCTACTTTTATCCTCTGGCCGAGAGCAACGCCAGAGGGTTATATATGGCTTAGCGTAACTGCTCGTCAAATATGAATTTCCCGTGCACGGGAGAAACGCTCGTCGGTCTGAGGCGCAGCCTCGTTAGATAATATCGTGCTGAACAGTAACACCGTCCGTAGAAAGATTTGCGTAGAGGACGGGGTCAGATCTATTTTCATTTCAAAGGACCCCGCCATGAGCGAAAGCCTACCACATGAGGACCAGACCTGGTTTAGCAGTCATCTTAGACAGGAGATGACACTGCGCACCTACGGTTATCGAGGCAAGCCGATGTTGGCTTTTCCACCACAGGACGGCTCGTTCCATGACTTCGAAAACTTCGGCATGGTGGAGCAGTGCCGCCCCTTTATCGAACGTGGCTTACTGCGCCTCTTTTCCGTCGGAAGTGTCGATGCGCAGTCATGGACCAACCACACCATACCTCCAGCCGAGCGCGCCAACCGCCACGAAGACTACGATGCCTACATAATCACCGAAGTCATGCCGTTCATCCGCAAGACGTGTAACAGCGCGGCACGAGAATGCCTGACAACAGGCTGCAGCATGGGCGCATACCACGCCGCCAACTTTTTCTTCCGCCACCCCGAATGTTTTGACGGCACCATCGCCATCAGCGGAGTCTACGATCTGCGAACGTTTATCGGTGACTACATGGATCGGCACGTGTATTTTAACTCACCTCTTGATTACCTCAGCCAAATCAGCGACCGCTTCTATCTCGACCTTTACGAGAAAAGCCGGATCATAATCTGCGTCGGCCAAGGGGCCTGGGAGGACGAGATGTTGTCTGACACCAGATCGCTCGACGCTATCCTAAGGCGCATGGACATTCCCGCATGGGTAGACTATTGGGGCACCGATGTGAGCCACGACTGGCCATGGTGGCGAAAACAGCTTACCTACTTTCTCTCGGAGATCTTCGATCCGCAACACTCGGCCAGAGCTCCGTGAGTACCTGCTCGCCCCCTCGTCGGCTCTCAGAAATGGTCATTTTGTTAGGGCTATATGCACAGCTTGACGAGGGGGCGAGTAGTTGCCTTAAAACTAAGGCCCTGTTAATTAATAAAGGTGTCAAGTTGCGCTCAGATTTAGGTCAGATTTGAATTTTCTTTGAGCGGGAAAAACCGCAGACATAGTATCACTATATCGAGGATTTTTTCCACTCAAAAAAATTCAAAGATGGCCTGAAGATGAGATGCAAATTGGCACCTTTATTAATTAACAGGGCCCAATGCTTTTCTC
>CAIXSY010000043.1 GCA_903922175.1 uncultured delta proteobacterium
AAGACGACGTTGGTGAGCTGTTTTTCTGTGTCCCGCAGAGGCCGATAACTTAAGAAGGCGTTAGGGTACTGACCCTCGATAAGATCGGCAACCACATCAAAGGAGTTCATCGCCAGATCGCCAATCGCCGAGGTATCTGGCTTGATACGAATACTATCACCGGAGAGACGCCGAATGACCGCGAGCGTGAGGGCAAGCGCGATTGGGCCTTGACCATACGGATGCATGCGGTATTTAGTGAGCCACTCGGTCAGGTTCAAGGTTTTCGCCGCAGGAAGATCGCGTACCTCATTGATCATTGCGGCAAGTGCGGGGAGTTTGATGGCATATTTCGTGGTGTTCATTTCGGAATCACAACGAATCTTCGCGCCCTCGATCTTCACCTGGCGCAACACCCCATTGTGGAGCAGACACTTCTGCAAGTAACGGATGTCACCACGATTTTGCGAGAAATCGGTGTCCAACAGGATCGGCGTTGTGTAATCGAGCAGTTTCTGAATCGCCTCTCTCAGCCCCGGGTTCTTCGTACGATCAATCTTGACATGCAGGAGGTTAAAGTCGTCGTGCGGGAATTTGTTGCGAAAATCGCTGTACAGCGTCTCCATTACGCGGTTCGCGGCGTCATAAGGCTTATTCTCATCTACTGACAGCGAACCAGCGTACTTGCCCAGCCAGATAACTTCCTTTGGGTTCATCAGGCGGAGCCGCAAGTTCTTCAGCCCGTCACGTGCGCCAGCCCGGCTACTATCACCAGAGAGTCGGGCGTTGAGCGCAGCGCGATCCTGCATCGTGAAGTTTTGCGCGTCGGGGCTGGCATCGATGTGCATCAGGGCACGCAGTTCCATCACGGCATCGAGCAGAGGCACTGGGTTTTTGGGTATGGCGACGACGATCCGCTCTGACTGGTTGCGTGCGCAGTAATCCCGAACCTTTTGAATCTCATCCTGCGTCTGGCAGACTGCATAGAGTGCGAAACCTTCGTAGTCACTTTTTCGGATAGCTTTGTCTAGCTCGTCTTCAAGATGCTCAAAGAAGGAGCGTTTGCCATGGGGTGTATCAATTTCAGATCCAAGATCCGCTGGTCTGACGAACCGCCGCTCTAACTTCTTATCCTCACCAAAAGGCAGATTATAGTCCTTCGCCTCCATATAAAGCTCGGTCTTTTTATCAAGCGGAACGAGCGTACTAAGCTCGGCGACGATGTTGGCAGGAATATGTTTGGATTCCTGTTTGTACTCCTCGATCAGGCGATCAAGATCCGCTGACTTATTCTTCTTGAACTCGTAGATGCTGGTGTTCTTGTCAAAGTACAGAACACCTTTTTGCGCCAATGCGTCTAGTCGGCCTTGTAACTCGCTGCGCTCGGTGGCTGTCGTGCGATAGAGGCCGAAGAGCAGATTGTCGAGCCGGTTCGGCACCTGAACGATCTCGTAGATCAACATCAGCCGCAGGAGCCGATCAATGAGCGGGTCGCCTAAGAGTTGTAGCTTGGCCGTGGCATCCTGGCTGGCGACCCGGTTCAGTTCACGGCGCGAGTTCTCGTAGTCCTTGACGATTTCACGGATAGTATCACGCAGTTCCTTGTTGTCCGGGTTGAGTGTATCCTTGAAATATTCGTAGAGGAGGTCAGCGGTGTAAAGGTTAAGCTTCCCATTACTCTCGATCCGCGTATTGGCGATGAAATACCCATACGAGCCTTCGCCAAACTCGCCGCCGAGATCGCCAGAGAAGAAAGTGTAGACGGAACGATTGTTCGATGCAATGTCGCGCGCGAGTTGCAGGAGCGCGTAGGTCGCCATCGGATGCATCGGGTAGATGTTTTCAATAATGTTTTTACGCACGCGGGGGCCATCGAGCCAATCGAACAGCTTGAGCCGTTTGCAGTCGGTAAGAAAGCCGTCGAAGACTGAA
>CAIXSY010000044.1 GCA_903922175.1 uncultured delta proteobacterium
GACTCTTAAAGCGCCCCTCCCAAAACCTCCCCGTGCAGTCGTCTTCGGCGTTCGCTCTGCAGGCTATCTGCTCGTTAAGACAGCGGTTAAACCAGCTAATGCTGCATAGGCGCAGGCGGTACTTATGCACCAGCTCTGGATAGGAGGTAATTTTTTCTATTTCAGCAGTATTGGGCTCCTCAGGGGCGCCGTCAGGTTTGCGGCGGTAGGGGAAAAGTAAGCGCCAGCGTCTTGCCACCTCAGAATTCGACCAGGCGATGCTGATCTTGGGGAGGGTATGTAGGAGGGAGTGGAGATGGTTGTCCATGGTGGCGTAGGAGAGGCACTCGATGGCGAATATCTGAACAAGCTCCGCCAGGCGGGAGCGGATCCAGTGTTTCCTGTGCTCAAAGGACTTTCCAGTGTAGCTATCTACCCCGCATAGATAAGCTCTGCGCACGCAGCGTGTGTAGCAGTGAAAAAACCCTTCAATCTCAGGCTCATGGATATCTTTTCGAGCGCCGGTCACAAGTATATCTCCCCGCAATGTAATGCTTAAAACCCCGAACTTCTAGTTAAGGCCTAGGAGGCCTCGAAGGTCTCGATTATTATTCGGGGATTTTTGGGAAAAGTTTCCTGTGTGGGGTGGAATTTGTTGGGTGTCCTGCTTTTTCATAAACCCGCAGTGCGCGAAGCGCACTGTGAAGCGCACTGCGCCGCGATATCCCGCGCCCGTTCAAGATCCTCGGGTGTATCAACCTCGACCTGGTTCACCAGCAGTTCCGGTGGGACAACTGCCACGCGGATGCGGATTCCGTTACACAGGGCGCGAAGCTGCTCCAACCTCTCGCGCTGTTCCGGAAGCGACTGGCTCAGTGTGTTTAGCTTGGCTAGGGTCTCTGGACGGAAAACGTAGAGTCCCATATGTTTAAAACCGTAGGGGGATTCTTCAGAGATCTCCAAACCGTCAGGTTCGCGGATAAACGGGATGGGCGCTCGCGAAAAGTACAACGCCGCGCCATCGGTCCCGATGACTACCTTGACCGAGGCGGAGCGTAGAAATTCTCCCTCGCTTAGGATCGGCGTGGCCACGGTACTCATGCCGTAGTCGGCGCTGCCCTCGGCTAATGCGAGAACCGTGCGGTTAATGACCTCGGGATTTATAAAGGGCATATCGCCCTGCACATTGGCGATAAGATCGAAGCGTTTGCCGCGCTTTTTCATGATCTCGGCTGCCTCCGAGACTCGGTCCGATCCCGTCAGGTGGTTGGAGCTGGTCATCAGCGCTGTTGCTCCGAACTTTGTCGCAGCCTCGAATATTGTGGGATCGTCCGTAGCGAGGACGACCTCAGTCAGCGTTGTGGCGCGTTTAGCCTGCTCCCAGACGCGTTGAATGAGAAGTTTGCCGCCGATATCTTTAAGCGGCTTTTCGGGCAATCGCGTGCTTTTGAGGCGGGCGGGGATGACGGCAAGACAGGTGGTTTGATTGGCCATAGAAGTGAGTCTCCAGTATATCGGCACTAAGGAAATTACAACGCTTGCACTGAGAATGAAAGGTGCGATTCTTGATGGAGGTGCAGCGCTATATTATAGCCTTCGCCAAAATGAACAGGGAAGTTACACGGAAATCGCGAAATAGGACACGAAAACCATGAAATTTTATATTCCATGATGCTTTCGCGGATTTCGCGTCCTAACAGACTTCGCTCACACTCACTTCCCCTCAGGGACAGCACGCGCTGTGTCTGAGAGAACTGCAAGAACTGCAACGGAACTGCAACGAACTGCAACATGAAATGCAACATGTAACGAGGCCGCTCACCTTTACAGGCTCATTCAGAGCCGGGTGTACCCCCCGGGCTTTTATAATCTGTTTCTGTCGTCGTTTCTGTTCTCGGTTGCAGTTAGCCGTAAGCCGGTTGCAGACTACCGCGCCTGCCCAGTTCCTGGCGAATTTACAGAGTCCGTTTCTAGCCGAGCAATCCTGACCTGCAGGTGCACGGGGTGTTTTAAGACCTTTTACCCACACAAAAGCGCGAAGAGTCTTAAATGTAAAAGAGACCCCGATTCCGACAAGGTCTTGCCGAGACGGTGACATGTTTAATGTAGTCTCGGCGGTATTCATTATCGGGATCTCAGTACTGGCGAGAACAAAATTGGCGGGACATCCCGGTGCTGGCCCTTACGGGTCAGCGTCTCCGGGTCCATGTAGTCTCGCCGGCATTTCTCGCCAGTAGTCAGATTCCGAAACAAAAAAGGGGGGAGAGGCGACAATAGTATTGGAGACGCATTTTACAGATGTAGTCCGCCAGTGCATTCTCCTCTCCCCCCCCAAAAATTAAATCTCTACACCATCAATCAATCCGACGAAGTGATTTGGGTTCAGAGTTCCGTTGGAAAACTGCCCCAATACCTCGAAGACCTGATCTGAAAACCCGCCGATATTCAGGATATCGGCGCGCTCGATCGCCTGAGTCGTCGCATACGGTGCGATATCGAGGCAGACTAAGCGCGCATGAGGATTGGAAGCTTTAAACTTCCCCCATTCCTGCATAGTTGCCGTACCTCTTCCGTGCGCTGCATCCACCCAGGACTCATTGTCGGATACTAAGACAACAACGTCGGCCTTAATCCTTTTCTCGTTAAGCAACGTCAGGGGCGCGCTGCAGTTGGTTCCACCACCGCCGATAGAGGCGAGCTTTTCGGCGTTGGTCATTACGCTATCCCGCGGATTTAACGTAAGACTTACCACCTTCTGCTCAAAAGGGAACACCGTCGCCGTGGGGTTCCTGCGCATCGCTGCCGCCGCCACGAGAGCCGCCACATCGATGCAACGCACTGCGGTGGTCGCCCCGGCTCGTTGCCCTGTAACCGGAGAACTCATTGAGCCTGAAACGTCGGGGCAGATCACTACCTGTCCCGCAAACTCTGGAACGTTCTCTATGGCAACCTCCATCGCGTCTTGCAGCGCCTCGCGGATTTGTCCCGGTACTCCCTCGTTGGCCATACGATATGCCATCAGTAATTGGTACGGAAACGCGCGGGCCTTTCTTACCTCGGTCGGGTCGGCTAGCCTTTTAGCCACGAGCTTCACCAGTTCGTGATCCTCAAAAACCCCGTGGCGGAGGAACGTATTCAGGTTCATGCGCGTCATCTGCCAGGCCGCATTACGCGCAATCTCACGCCACTCATCTTTTCCAAGTTCCAGCGAGGTTAGCATCTGAAATGGCACCGCCGGAACCTTTGAAGTAGATTTTGCCTTATAGGCTTCGAAATCTACAACTATTCCCGGGAGCAGATCTGCCTTGTGTTCCTTATTTATCAGATAGCCATAAAACGCTTCGCGCTCAGGAGTGCTCGGCTTGGGATGCACCATTTTTACCACATCAGCAAGAGATGGCGAGTTTCCTACCGAGTCGCGAAATAAAGCCTCCTCGGAGTGCTTATCCAGCCACTCTAAAACCAGCTTTTTGGGAAGCGAGCCAAGAGACTTGCGTCCGACAGCCCCCGAACGCATGATCTGAACGAAGTTGCGCAACATCTTCCCATTGTCAATAACACGAGGGAAAATTTGCTGCAGAAGTTTCGGATTTTTTAAAGACAACACGGCGCATAAAAAAGCTGGGAGATCTTTCATGTACCCTTTCTGGCGGGCATAGATTGCCAGACGCGCTATAAATTCAGGTGCAACTTGGTTCGCAAAATTAAGCACTGCACTAAGTTGTTCGACAGCTGAGGCGTAGAAGGTCATGTTCATGCAGCCAGTCATCGCATACTGCGCCAACGCCTGTTCAGGAGTAAACTTATAGGCCGCCGCACCTTCCTCGTTACGCCCATCTGCCTGGGGGATTAGCTTTCCAACGATTGATTTGAAAAGACTCTTGTTCGCCATATACTCCTCGCAATACCTCTATAGTCGTCTTATTTGTTCGCTCTGCTCCATCCTACCTACTCCGATGTAATTGCACATACTGTGCCAATCCGATTTGCTTTTTTGTATGCGTCGTTAGCAAGTTGATATTACTAAACAATTTGTAACTTTTGGTAAATTCTAAGGCCGGGCTCGTATTCTGGTCTTAGGGGAAGTATATATTACAATATATATAAATAGCTTATAGTATACGATTGTGCCCCGTGAATGGTTATACTTCTTGCTCGTTCTTGGAATTTCGATTGTAATGGTAGTAAGTTAAGCGGTGTAGGGGAGAACCAAGACATGGCCCATATTTTAATCACCCATGGTACAGGCGGCTCGCCGGAGGGTAATTGGTTCCCGTGGCTAGCAGCGGATCTGCGGCGGCGTGGGCATACCGTGCAGGTCCCTCGATATCCGACGCCGCAGGGTCAAGGTTTACAGCCCTGGCTTGAGGTGTTCGAAAAAGAGGTTGGTTGGAGTGCTTGCACCTCCGAAACTATCCTCGTGGGCCATAGCCTCGGCGCTGCCTTCAACCTGCGATTGCTTGAGCGCTTACCTGTCCCGGTCAAGGCTTCGTTCCTCCTGGCCGGTTTCCTTGGGCGGATCGGGCTTCCAGAGTACGATCAGCTCAACGCCTCTTTCTTGGCAGAGCCCTTTGATTGGCCGCGAATACGAAAAAACATAGGACGCGCGCGGATTTATCATGGAGACAACGACCCCTATGTGGCGCTTGCCAAGGCCCATGAATTAGCTGAAAAGATTGAAGGCGCAGCGCTTCTTGTGATCCCCGGAGGCGGACATCTGAATGCCGAAAGCGGCTATTCCAAACTCGAACTTTTGCTTAATGATCTACTGTTGGTGATTAAGGGCGTGCGTTAGTTGCCAGAACCCAAAGCGGGGTAGTACGATATCAGTTAGCCGAATATTCAAAAAAGTTTTTTGCCATGACTCAACGTATCCTTCTTGCCTTGCTCCTCCTTCTCCTCGTCGGAACATCGGCTCCGCTTGCGGCGCAAACATCACACAAGGTTAAGATCGGATTTATCACCGACATGACCGGAAGTTGGGGAGCGCAGTCGCAGATCGGTGCCAAGATGGCGGCGCGCGAACTGGCTGAAGATCAATGGCCGGTGGAGATCGTTTTTGGAGACCATCGCTCCAAGGTCAGTAGGGCGGTGGAGGCTACACAAAAGATCTTGGCTGCCTCAGATGTCGATGCCTTGTACGTCGAGAGCTCTCCAGCCGTTGCCGCTACGGCTGTGTTAGCTGGACAGAATAAGAAACTTTTCGTTGGTGTTACCGAATTGGAGAACTTTCTGGCACAGGCTCCAACCGCGGTTAAGGCCTATATCGACTATGCCAAGGGCTGTCGCGAGATAGCTCGCTATTGGCAGCGTATGCATTATCAGAATATAGGCATGCTGAAGCCTGAGGGAGAGTATGGTGAGCTTTGTGAGAAGGCGGCGCGTGAGGTGTTCCCAGGCCTGACCACCGAGGCTTATCGCTCTGGGCAGGTTCTCTCTTCGCAGCTCCTTAATCTTAAGAATAAGAAGGTTGAGGCGATCTTTAATATCGGACTCGAAGCGGATGTGATGGCTACCTTTCAAGCCATGGCAGATCTTAATTGGGATGCACCGCTTGGATTGTTTGAACAGAGCGGTTTTACCAAGGAGGTGATTAGCCGTTACCGAAGGATGTTGGAGGGGACGACGGTCTTCGGCTTCTCAGATGTGTCGCATGATTTTTCAGCCAAGGTAAAAGCCTTTGATGCTCATGGCGGAAAAAATCTTGAAGCAACGGCATTGGCCTATGTGCATATTAAGCAATTGGTGACGGCTGTGCGTAGCTGTAAATCGGGCGAAATCGCCTGCCAGCTTGATGCCCTTGTTCACAGTCCGGCTGATTCGCTGCTTGGATTTACCCGTTTTGAAAACCGGATTGCTTCTTATGAATCTTATATAGAGGTATGGAGTGGTGGTAGTCTGTCGTTGTTTAAGAGCTATAACTAGTGCGTTGGTGAGCGAACTGCATCAAGGGTAAAAGCTCCTTAAGGTTTGCCGCACGAATCAGGTAGCTAACGTCGCCCAAAACCTTTTGGAAGATGGGCGAGAGGCGTTCGAAGTGCAGCAGATGCTGCCCGAGCTGGGCTACGACTTCGTCGTGGGAGTGCAGGTAGGCGGCGTTGTCTTTCCTGCCGACGTGGGCGACGTGGTTGCGCCGCGAGCATTGTGCCTGGAATTTGCCGCCACTGACGATTCGTGCCCATTCACTATAGAAATCAACATCGTCCGCGTAGTTCCACATATCAATCGTATTGACACCGGGGGCGCGTATGTTGACCTCGAGACCGAGGAGCTTCTGGTCGCGGTGGCGACGGAAGAATTCGAGGTGAAAAAACTTTTCGCGCACGTCGAAGGCCTTGACGGTGCGCATGCCGGCTTCGACCAGATCGTCGGCCATCTGGCGCGCGGTGTAAAAGCAGAGATCGCTGTCGGCGAGAACGATCTCCATGATGTTCTCGTTATAGGTTAGTCCGTTATGATAGACTATGTTGCCCTCACCATCGGTCAGGCCATCGAAGGTGCAAATAGCACCGTCGACAAACTCCTCCATGAAGTAGCCGCGCAGTTCGTGTGCTTCGAACAAGCGTGCGAGCTCCGCAGGATTGTTGACACGCCAGGTATTGGCCGCACCAACGCCGATATCCGGCTTGATGATAATCGGGTAGCCCACCTGCATGCAGAACTCTTCGGCGGAGCGCAGATCTTCGATCGTTCGACCGCGCGCGGTTTCGATGCCGAGTTGCTGAAACGTCGCCTTCATCGCTGATTTACGTGTCATCTGCTCGGTCTGATGGCAATTTTTACCCCACACTTGGAGATCTTCGCGTAGCGCCGCTTCGACGGGCAGCCAGTACTCGGTGTGGGACTCGATGCGATCGATCGTTCCGTAGCGCCCTTTGAAATACATACCGGCCTGGAGTACCTGCGCGTAGTTGTTCATATCCTCGACGCGGTGGTACTCGGTCAGTCCCCACTTCAGGTCTGCGGGGAGACTATCGTAGCTGTCTGCGGCGATGCCGAGGACCTGCACACCCATACTCTTGAGACGGGTCGTAAAGTTGACATAGTTGGGAGGAAAATGGGGGGAGAGGTAAATGAGGTTCATAGTAATCGGTTACAGATTAGCGCGCTTGAGGAGGGCAGGGCAAGATATCTCAGAGAGGCTCAACCTCGGGAAGACAGGCTGCGGCAAGTGCTACGTAGGACAAGACGGCTAGGGTTGTCGGTTGTGGCGGATGCGTTCAGCTGAAAGCCGAAGGCAGATCTCTGCTAGCGGCCTACAGAGGGCAGATATCGCGCCAATGCGCGGGTCAGTTCAACTCGTGTGATTACTGCTAGTCGGAGGTCCCAAGTAGGTAGATCTGGCGCCCGAGGATCCTATTCCGCTACTGCCGTTGGTTTCATTGTGTCTCTTCGCGCACAATACCAACGCTGTCAAAAAGGTTAAAGAGAAGCTATAATTCGGTGCAGGTTAACGCAACGTAAACTTTTCTGGTGCCATGAGTATGAGAGAGCTATTCGACATCATAGGTTCCTTTATGCGCTATCTCACCTCAATTTTCCTGGTGCTGCTGGTTGTTTGTCAACCGACGAAATCCTTTGCCGATTCCAAGACCGCTAAGATCGGCGTGTTGCTCTGTTTTAGTGGCGATTGCGTGGAGTGGGGGACGAACGCCTTGCGCGGAGTGCAGCTGGCAGCCGAAAAGTTAAATCGCCGTGGTGGCGTCCTGGGGCGTAAAGTTAAGCTTGTTGTGCAAGACAGTACCGACGCGGCGCTAACTTCGTCCGTTCCGGCTTTGCGAACTCTTGTCTCTGATCAGGAGATCTCATTTATCGTTGGTCCGTCCTTGGCGGTGGGAGGGGGTTCCATAGCATCGCTTGTGGCGAGGATGCAGGATCTCAATATGATTTCGCCATCGGTTGGCGATCGGCAGTTTAACGAGAGCGCGGGGAATATCTTTAGTGTTTGGCCGCATGATGAGTTGGCGCCTCGAGCGTTGGCGCAGTACGCCATCAGGCACGGTTGGCGCCGAGCCGCGATATTCGGGGGGCAGGAACCATCTTCGGTGATACAAGCTAAGATGTTTAGCCAAGAGTTTGTAAGGCTTGGTGGTATGGTGGTGCTTAAAGTTACACCGCTTTTGAGATCGCGAGATCTGCAGGCCGAGGTTTCCAAGATTAAAAGCGCCAAGCCGGATTTCGTTTTACTGCTGAGCAACCAGGCGGATCTTGTGGCGACGGAGTTTGGGACTGGGGGCTACTCGCCGCCGATAGTGGCCCTGCAGATGGAGAAAGCGCGGGTGCTGGCGGCTCACGGAGCATTGGAGGGATCTGTTTTTCCGATGCTCGATCGGCCGAAGGCAGAGTTTGTTCAAAGCTTTATCGAGAAATTTGGAGAATTTCCCGGTCCGTCCGCTGATACCGCATACGATGCGATGATGTTGTACGCCACCGCAGTGCAGAACGTGCAGAGCTTTGACGCCGTCAAAGTACGCGCGGCGCTCCACGCTATTAAGGATTACCAGGGCGCTTCAGGCACCTTTAGTATGGATGAGAAAGGGGCAGTCGACAAAAAGCCTGTGTTGTGGCGCTTTAAGGGAGGGGAGTATGAGAGGGTGGAGTAGGGACTTGGTCGTATTATAATCGAACCGCGGCTAAGGCCGTCGGCTAGGGCGGGGAGCTGCTGCCGCATCTGATGCGGTTAGCAGAAAGCAGATCTCTGATTGCAGATTACAGAACGCAGATAGCACACAGAGGTATCGGCTCTTCCGAGCGAATGCGTGGGGCGAGGTACTACAGATCATCATCCCGCAGATCAATCATCAGCAAACCGGTCGCAAAATCGAGGATCTCCCATGGATCGATCCCGAGGTCGAGTCCAAAGATAAGCGGTTGAACTGAAAAGCCAAACTCTGTAGGCGAGTAGTCTGGACCAATGCCGCCACTTGCCGTTGCATCGAGGACACTCAGGGCAACGCCGTTGTAGCTTTCGAGCCCGACTGGAAGCTTAGGAAAGGGGCGAAGGCGCGGCCCGGGGAGTCCCACATACACCGAGGCGTAGGTTCCGACATAGGCTTGCGCAATCTTTGTGGCGCGGACACCAGCGGCGAGGCCAGGGCCAACGCGCACTCGCAGACGGATGATATCGAGCACATCAAGGATGCGGTTGGGAATATACAAGAGAAGCTTGTGGCCGAAGGAGTGGCCCTCGTCCTTTTCTTCCACGGCAGGAGACTTGTCTTTCGGTGCCTCGGCTAAAGCCTGAGCCTCGGGAGCTGCTTTGTCTTCGGCCATGCTCGCAGGGGGAATAAGTAGTGTGGCGAGAAGAAGGAGTGAGATTGATAATAATTTCATTGATGGGCCTCCGGGGTTTTTGACTTTACACTAGTGATTAGTAGCACTAGTGCCTCCTGCTTGCTATCTGCCTTCTGTAGCCCGCTGTCAGCCGTCAGATGTCTGCTGACTGCATCCGATGCAGATGCAGTTCTCCGCCGCAGTCGACGGCTTAGCCGCAACTCTCCGACGGGTGCGGAGGTAATTGCTCATAAAGTCGGGGTACTTCGGTCTTGGTTCTGGTTTTGGTCCTGAGCTAAATTCCTGGTCTTTTCCATGGTCTTGGTCGAATGGCCCCGTCCTGAGATAAGTATACACATCAGGAGGCAGTGGTACTATGGGACGGGACCTAAGAAGAAAGACAGTAAAGGTGGTAAAACGTTATAGTGAAGCGTTGAAACGCCAAGTAGTGTTAGAGTACGAGCGCGGAGAAAGC
>CAIXSY010000045.1 GCA_903922175.1 uncultured delta proteobacterium
ATCTTCTACATTCAACACGGCAGCTAAATTATATTTTTTGAGGGCTACCAGCATGAATTGATGAAGACGAGCAGCTGATTTTTTGTAGGAATACAAAGTTACCTACTACCAGGTTTTGGGGGTTGCTTTTGGGGGTTGCTGCGTTTGGACCAGCTAAAGAGCTTCAAAGCGATCTTCTACATTCAACACGGCAGCTAAATTATATTTTTTGAGGGCTACCAGCATGAATTGATGAAGACGAGCAGCTGATTTTTTGTAGGAATACAAAGTTACCTACTACCAGGTTTTGGTGCCGAGAATCATAAAAAATCGTTATGGGCTTGGGAATTATATTATTAAAATTACCACACGAGCCAAAGGAGATGGTGCTCGAAAACTCTTCCTCTTACCGAGGGTAATGCCCGTTTGCATTTTAGACAAGAACTATCTATGCCAGCGCCTGTCCGCTAGGACAGGCGCTATTTGTGACCGCTAATTTCACCATCGACGTCCTCGGCCTCATCCGCCTCAAAGGCAGCGGGCACCTCAGGCTTTTCGACCTCGGCTGCGTCGAGCAGCGGCGAGCCCTCGCGGAAGATAACTACCGGCATACACGGCGAATCAACGACAACGCAATGCGGATTACTTTCGCGAAAACTATTCAGAAGCCAGGTAAAATCTGGATCATTTAGTTCATGAGGATATACTGGCCGTCCCATTTTCACGCTCCTCCATAAATAAGCACACTGCAGACATGCGGCCACTG
Source organism: uncultured delta proteobacterium (assembly GCA_903922175.1). Taxonomy (GTDB): domain Bacteria; phylum Bdellovibrionota_C; class UBA2361; order UBA2361; family CAIXSY01; genus CAIXSY01. The sequence continues at coordinate 746 of CAIXSY010000045.1, forward strand.
CTGGCCATAGTCGCTATTCCGAGGGCTCTACAAGCATCCCTGCGGACAGTGCGTCTGCCGTATCGTTAACCACTACTCGCTCAGCCGCAGGCTAGTCTCCCAGCGTCTGCTGAACGTCTCGCTATAATTTGGGGGCGTTTTCCACTACACACAATTGCCACACACTTCTCTCACAAAAGAATGTCGACTCGCTTCGAGTTTTCCTTGAGGGTGTGAAATAGATATTTTAAACGCCGTGAGCAGCGCATAATCTTGCCACTTGCGGCCTTAAAGTCGCTGTAATTACTCAATAAATGCAACGCGGAACTACTTTTGTATCCGTTTTCTTGATACGTTGTGTCCGAAATGCCTTCTTAAAAAAGCACCAGCCACAACAGCTGCACCGGCCCCAATGGTGAATGCCGGCCAGCTGTTGAGGCCGATTTGGTTCATTACCCCCGGATCTAGAGGCCTTGGTTTTTCTCCAGTATCGGGCACTCCGGAAAGATCGTCCGTACTCTTACTTTTATGCAGCGCGTAGAGAGCCTCCCAAATCTGATTGAGTAAGGCCGGCTGCTCACGCAAGAGCCGCGGCAGCATTAGCAGCGATTCCGTCCATGGATGCAGACCCGGGAACGCTCCAAAAGCATATCCGGATTGGCGCAGCGGTTTCTCTAAGTTTGCGACCAAAAGGTTAACGATCCACATACTCGCGCGCGCATACCCCGGACCAGCGTCGGCCTCGGCACGCGCGCTGCCGAGCATATTTGCCAATGCGCATGCCTTGAAGGGGCTGTAGCGCAACTCTCCAAGAAAGCCGTTTATCTCGCGATGTGTCGAAGCATTGAACTCGACTCTATCCATCGATCGCTGATTCCATACCGTGCCATAGCCCGTGATAGGCATAAAAGATTGCCCATCTTGAATATCAAGGATATGGCTAAACTCATGCGGCGCTATGTGCTTTTTTAGTTTATCCGTGGCATCTGGGACCTCGGCTAGCGAGAGAATCGCCGGAACCACCATTTCCAATGCGGTGGTAAGCTGCTGTTCGGGCGGCACACGAGCAGTAGCATAACGCGCATCATCGAGGTATCGCTCAAGGTTGTCCACCTGGTGTAACGCCGCGGCCTGTGCCTTCTTTAATTCCTGCACGGCGGATGCCAGCAGCTCCTCGGTAAACACGACGCTTCTATATATCGACTCACCAGCCGCGATAGTGGCCACCCCGTGCAATTTTCGCCCTAGATGGACAATTGGCGCCGAACCATGCCGTCCCCATTGCGTGAAATTTCCTTGCCCCACTTGACTCACCTCCCAGAAGTTAAGCCGTGGCTCAACCGCCAAAAACTGAAGACTTGCTTGGTGGCGAAGAATAAAAACATCCACAGCAACAAAAATCCCATAGGGGGCAAAAATGTGCGGCACGCGCTGCATTAGAAATTGATGGCAAGCCTGGTCAGAATAGGAAGGCGACGGAAGAAATGCACCAGGAATCCGGCCGATCTCTATCCAAAGCGATCGCTTCTGATCGGTGAGTGTCGAGGGAGGCACGCTGCGCTGCACATCAAGGACTCTCGGGAGCGCCGCCGCTTCTCGGCTAAAGAGACGCGCACGCTTTTCCTGAAAACGTGTGATTGCCTCATACAGGGCTTTAAGTTCGGGGGAAAGCGTAGTCACCGTGGTGGGGAAATCAATATTGAGAAATGGCAAGCGCCTTCCACTTTCAAGTGCCGAAACATCAAGCTGCCGCGCTTGAGCAGGGTGGCATCCAGATGCCACAAGTGAAGTAGCAGCAATAGAGCGCGCCAAAAAATCTCGGCGTGAGAAAAGTCCGGGTGATATGGGTAACATCCCTATCATTCTCTGCCAGATATCATTCTTACTCAAGAATGAGGAAGGCTCGGCAGGGCGCAAGAATTATTTTTAACGCGAAGGGGCGAAGGAACGAAGGATTACAATGCCTTACCTTCGTGACTTCCATCCTTCGCGTTAAAAATAAAATCGTAGAAGTATCAATGGGTTATAGTGAACATTCTTACGCCCTATTGAGCAGCTACCACTACAAACGTAACTACCTGACACAACACAGATTCTTTCCTTTATATCACCCCCTTCCTCAAAAGTGGCATAAGTACCTTAGGTGCCGAGTATTAGCGGTCCGCAAACAGCCACGAATAAAAGCCGAAACTATGCAGTCCCCATTAAATATAGCGTGTGCAAAAGACAGAAGCTTCGAAGACTGCTCAATCGCCGGGCTTCGTCGCGATAGAGTGAGATGGCGGCGTGGGATCTCCCTGCGACGGGCGGATACTGCCTGCGGCGTACCGAATAGCTATTTTTGCAGCACGACGGGTGGGCAACCATGCAGCGCCGTTCCGAATTAAAAAAGATCGACCCGGGTATGATCTGTGCCGCTGCTCATGGTGTGTAAAATCCTACTGTTTTCACACAACGAGAACAGCGAGGACGGCGATAAAAGCCAAGAAATGGAGTTTTTCTGAGGCTTCTTAATAGCATAAGGAGTAGAAGCGCGCGCTGGCGCGCTCCAACTCCTTACTTTTCGCATTGAAAGTAAGGCAAAATGGTGGTACCATAAAGGTATGCAATCCAAAAAAACAAAAGCCACCGTAACCTCCAAAGGACAGATCACGATACCCTCATCAATACGCAAACGCCTGGGACTGAAAACGGGCACGGAGTTGTATTTCGATGAGGATGCTCCATTTTTAAAAGCGACCAGACGGGTCGATGAGGCGGAGATGCGCACGGTTATCGGGTGGATTAAAGCCAAGAAGCTACCATCAAGCGCTCGTCTGTTAGAGGATCTGCGCGGCAAGGTGGAGAAGATATGATTACGGCAGTAGATACATCAGCCTTGTTGTCTATCTTCAAAGCAGAGGATGAAGCGGAAAAATGGCTTAGTATCCTGGTCAGTCGAGCAGCTTTGGGACAGCTTGTAATATGCAATGTTGTAGCGGCTGAGCTGAGCAGTATCGCAGGCGATGCTGCCGGGCTCGAGATTGCACTGGCTAAGCTGCAGATAAAACTCCTTCCTTCAACCTGGCCCACGTGTCATCTGGCCGGACATGTCTTTAACAACTACCGTAAGCGAGGAGGAAAGAGGGAGCATTTAGTACCAGACTTCCTCATCGCAGCTCATGCCACCCTGCAAGCCGACGCTTTGGTGACCGCAGATCGTGGCTACCTCAGAGCTTTTTTCCCAAGGCTGAAGCTGTTGGGGCTGGCGTAGGTGTTAACTGAGAATTGTGAAACAAATTGAGCAATTACCAAAACGCGTAGCTGCTAAATAAGTGTGGGCGATTTTCGATCTTCCCGGGAGCGCGGACGTAATGCCACTTAGACGGTGAGCTAAGGTATTGGAATGGAAGAAAATTATTGAACTTGAACTGGAACCGCTCCTGATTCCTGCCCCCGTTCCCGCTCCTAGTCTGTCTTGAGAACAAGGGAAGATAGAATAGCCACTATTGATTCCTGCGCCTGCCCCTTATCCTCTTGATTGGAATAGGAAAAGGAGCGGGTACAGGAATCAGGTGCAGTTCAAGTGCAAGTTCAAGCAAGAGCTGTTCGCCCGGGGTTAATGAGTAGTTACCAAAACTCCGCATAACCAGCTGAAATAACTAAGCATATCCCCCCGCTAGCATTTGATCACCTTCCTCGCTATGGTAGGGGGGTTTGAAGAGTAAAAAGTAGTTCAGTTAGGTTCCCGGCATGGTTGACAATATTCCCTCCAAAGCTCCCGCTGTTTTTCAGCCGGAAGATCATTGCATCTCACGCAATTCGATAGATCCCGATGCATTAAAGATTATGTACCGGCTGATTCACCACGGCTATAAGGCCTACATGGTGGGCGGTGGCGTGCGTGATCTGCTGCTCAACAAAGAGCCCAAGGACTACGACATCACCACCGATGCCACCCCGCGCAAGGTCAAAGAGCTTTTCCGTAATAGCCGCATCATCGGTCGACGTTTCAAACTCGTCCATATCTTCTTTGGCGACGGAAAGATTGTTCAGGTGGCGACCTTTCGCGACGTAAGCGATCCGATCGACACCCAAGATGATAGCGATGGCGACTCCCCGGCTCCGCATCGCCTAATCACTGACAATAAGTACGGCACCGAAGAAACTGACGCACAACGACGAGATCTGACCATCAATGGCCTGTTCTACGATCTCGGAACGCTCTCGATCATCGACTATGTCGGCGGCATGGACGACTTACGCGAAGGCATCATCCGCATGATCGGCGACCCCGATGTGCGTTTTAAAGAAGATCCAGTACGCATGATTCGTTGCGTCCGCCACGCCGCCCGCAGCGGATTCGTCATCGAGACCAACACCTACGCCGCCATCGCACGCAATCGCGAGCTTCTTGCCACCTGTTCCAGCATGCGCATCTTCGAAGAGGTTAAAAAAGACCTCCTCTCCGGTTCGGCGCTGGCTATTTTTCGGCTTCTTGCGCAGAGTTCGCTGCTCGATCTACTCCTCCCGGAGCTAACGATACATGACTGGCTCCTGCTTTCAGCGCGGAGCCGCTGCGCCGCCGTGCTTAAACACGCCGATCAGCTTATTCAAAGCGGCGAAACTATCCCCGCTGCCGCCATGCTGGCAGTAATCGCACTCTTCACCAGCGAAGCCGCCCCCATTGATGAGAGTAATCCGATTGCACGATTTGCTGAGCCTGAAGAGATCCACGCCCACGTCGCCGCCTGCTTCGCGCGCCTCGCCGTGCCGAAGAAGGAGCGCGAACGGGTCGAAGATATCCTTTACTGGTGGCACGAAGCCAGGACCCATGGCCGGGAAGCGCGCCTCGGCAGCCTGCCACGACTCGATGTTTATAAGGAGCTTATCGCCTTTGCCACCCTGCTGAACAACCAGGGCACCGAAGAGGAAACGCTAAACCTCCTGCGCCATCCCCCCTCTAACAAGCGAGCACCCGGCCCCGAACGTGCTGAGGGCCGAGCGCCACGACGCCGCCGAAGTCCGGGCCGACGCTCGCGCGCGCACGCCGGCCCGTCCTCTGCGACGAGCGAGCAATGAGAGAAGCTGCGTATTTGCTGCGAGCAATGGCGGCAATTTACGCTGAGAGTGCACGCAGCGCCTTGATGGTCCTGCGACGCAATTGGATTATCCTCCCGGCATCTTTAGCGCTGCTTATAGTTTGGCTGGTTACCCTTCTGATTCTTAATGAATTTGGAATGGTCGGTGCCTTCATGCTCGGCATAATTCAGATTGCCTTAATCTCCACCTACTATGCCTGGATCTCCGCTGCCGTCGACCGCGAGAAGCTAACCATCCCCTCGATGCTCAAATTCGACGTTGGACTCTTTTTTAGTTTGATCGGGGTTGCTTTTATACTTTCAATCGCCGACATCCTCTTCAAACAGCCATTCCAGAACTCACTAGAATACGCCTGGGTCCCCGCCTGCGCCGGCTTGGTGGTGTTTATCCTCTTTAATGCCGTGCCCGAGGTTGTGCACCATCACCGCTACGATAGCCTGCCATCGCTCGCCTCGGCCTTCCAGTTCAACAAGGAGAACTGGATTGAATGGTACCTACCGCTCGTTATCCTGATTATTCCCAGTATCATTGTCGACTGGCGCGCCACCCTCGTGCTCGTCGCCAGCACCGACGTGCTCCTGCCGATCTCATTTTTGGTCAAAGCACTGAACACAGCGCTGCCCTCCCCGTATATCGATCTCGGATACCTCCTTCGTCAGATCCCGATCCTCATCGCCGGGACCTGGTTTATGTTTTTTCGCGCCTACCTCTTTCGCGAACTCGAGCACGGCACTCGACGACGCCGGATCTATTTGATGAAGAATCGATAGGCCCCGTCCATAAATTGCTGGACACTCGCAAAACAGTGGCATGACTGGACGGGGCCTGGGAAGAAATCCCTGAGTGTATCGAACAGTTAACGAGTTGTCACATCACTTTGCCAATTTGAAGATACCATACTCAGTGCAGCTATTCACTCGGCAAATGTGATGCCGATTTTTGTTATACCGTATTTTTAGCCATAAACGAGGGAAGCGTGCAATGAATTGCTTCCTCATGGCAGTTGCTTTGGAGCACGTGGGGATGGCTCCCATGCCTTTGTGACCGGTTCTTGCATGAACTGGATTTCAATCTCGTTTTCCGCAGCTGTATCGAGCTTGCGATATCTAAAAATATAGGACCTTCCCGCGACTTCATCTTCAGATATTGACACCTTCGTAACCGCGACACCGGGATAAATTTTCTCAAAGGCACTCTTGGCCGCCTTTGAATCCGGTCTGCCATCGGAACAACCAGCTATAGCGACGAGGAAGCACAGGAACAGTGGTAAGAGGTACTTCTTGCACATTGAGCAGTTTCCCTAAATTGAAACGGTATAACGATTACTGACAAAAGCTTACGGGCACGAGCATACGCCGCAATGTTGCAGTACTCAACGTAAGTCTTTTGCTCAGTTGTGACCTACCCGCGTTCAGATCTCCCGTTCGATATCGAGCCCGCAATAAGGACAGACACCTTGGTACGGCTCGTACTTGCTCCACATCCCCCACATCGCATATGGTATTCCGACCAGAGGCGCAAACGAAGCGCGACATCGAGGGCAGCGAATTAGGAATAAGAGGCAACCGAAAATAAAAAAGAATGGAGACGAAATCGCCCATGCGAACCAAACTGGTTGTATGTCTGAGACAGTTAATACCATCAAAAGGACAAACCATACTCCAGCCGATCTAAGCGCCCAGCGATACCGCGCTTCCATAACTTGTCGCACCGATTTTGCCATATCGTCTAGCGGGTAGATCAATTAAACACCCAACTCTACCCCACTCACTACTCCTAATCAACGCCTAGAAATTTCTCTCTTATTCCTAGATAGTTAATCACTCCGCACGTAACTGCTCATTGAGTCCGGGTAAGTCTTCATCATAGTCTTGGTTTTGGTCATGGTCGTAAGCCCTGGTCGTGGTCCTTTTCTTGGTCCTTATCGGTCAAGTCCTAAATGCAGTCTACACATTTCTCCAAGATAAGGGCATTTGGGCGCATCCGCAAGCTTTGCCGGGGGCGAG
>CAIXSY010000046.1 GCA_903922175.1 uncultured delta proteobacterium
ACCCCGACCAGAAAGTTTTTTCACTTGGTCATGAACTCCTGCTTGGCCGTGGCCTCATCCTCTTCGACATCGACTTTTACATTTAAGCCCAAATCTAAGGGTAAATGGCCAAGGCCAAGCTTAGGAGAAAAACTCCAAATTTAGGTGAAAAAACTTTCTGGACGAGGTACTAGTAACCGCTCATAAAGCCCGGGTAAATCTTATCTTAGTCGTACCTACTCGCCCCTCATCGACTAACGATGACGTCAAACGTCGACGTTAGACGTCATCGTCATCGCTTCTCAGAAGGGTCATTTTGCTGGGGTTACTTGTGTAGTTTAAGAAGGGAGCGAGTAGTTACCTTTACTCCTTATCTTTTTCTTTTTCCTGGGCGTCTCGCCGTTTCTTGTAAATTATGTAAAGGACGACGAATACCCCAACGACTAATATGAGCTTAGAGAAGAGCTTTGCTCGGCTAAGGAAGTCGATTACGGTGTCATAGTGCTCGGAGGCTTGGTAACCGAGGAAAAGCATCAGCGGAACGCTAACAATCGCGCTTATGCAGTCAGCAAAGACGAATCTGAGGAACTTCATTTTGACAGCACCGCAGGTGGCGAAGGTAACTGTGCGTAGGTAGAACAGATGCCGAGCCACAAAGATCATCGAGATGCTTCGTTTTTCTAGGCCGTTGCGAGTGATTTTTATTCGCCCAGGCCGGACCCGCCGCTTAAACCACTCTTTGCTGAAAAGGGTGTTTCCAAACCAGCGCCCGACGGCGTAGATGAAGAAGTCCCCGAGGACGGTTCCGGCGTAGCAGAGCACGAATAGAACTTGGAGACTGCCCTTACCTTGATGGTAGGTAATCCCCGCCAGGATGAGGGTGAAATCTTCGGGAGGAAAGCCAATGGCTCCAGTCAAAAGCAAGCCAAACAGGACGGCATAAACCATCGTGTCGCTTTGCATCAGGAGCCATTGATTGAGGTCAAGCATGGTAATTACTCATTAACCCCGGGCGTCCTAATAATTCGTGAGCGTGGACGTGCTCGTGGTCGTGATCGAAGAGTGTGCTGAATCGGCTAGCCGCCCCTTCTCACAGACTCTCAATTACCCTATTCATTCCTGAAAGTCAGCACGTTTCTTCAAAAACACCCCTGTTCGGTAAGGGGCGAGCTTAGCTCGCCTTTTCTCACTTCGTGAGAAAAGGCGGCTAGTTACATCGACCAGGACCCTCTCTTCCGCGCGAATGCGCGGGCTCGGTTCAACTTAATAATTCATGGGCGTGACGCGCTCGTGGCCTGTCGTGAGCTTGTCGAACGGTCGCGGCTATAGCCATTGTCCTGGCCCTGACCATGGCTGCGACTAAGGCCGTATCTGCAGATGATTCAGTCAGCAGAAAGCCGATCACGGAGCACTGATAGCGGTCGGGCTCAATGGGTAAGCCAGCGGCCAGCTTGCTGGCCGCTACTCCGCCACCTCGACTACCATCTTTACCCCGTACATCAACTGCTGACGCGTAAATGGCTTGGTTATGTAGTAATCCGCGCCGACGTTGTAGCCAGCGAGTATGTCGTTAGCTTGCGACTCTCCGGTGAGCATGAGGACCGGTAGTTTGGCCGTGTGTGCATGCAGCTTCATGCGCGTGAGGACGTCGAGGCCGTGAATTCCAGGCATGACCATGTCGAGGATGACGAGGGTTAAGTTTAGCGGTCGTGGCTCACTGTCCAAGATCTCAATGGCGCGTTCACCGCTTTCAATACTGAGCACCTCGAAGCCCTCGGCGCTTAGCATGGCCTGGACGATTGAGCGAATCATCGGATCATCGTCGACCGCCAGCACTCTACCTTTGTTTGTGGGGGGTTGCATATCTTGTTTTTCACCTCAATCGTTTATGTCTGGGCATTTACCGAACGTTCCAGAAGTTCGCTGAGAACCGAAATTGCGGCTTGCTCGCGGCTACTCAATTCGTCGTGTTTGCCCCCGACATGGTCGGAATAGATCACGCCGATGGTGCGTGCGCCCGAGCCGATCGGAATGGCTGCAAATGGCCAGCCGCCGTCGAGGACTGCGGTGCCTCGAAATACCGGCCTGGAATCGTGAAACGCGAGGGCTTCACACGCTTTGGGAGGGGCGGTTCTGCCGATAGTGCGGCTAATCTTTTTGGGATCAATATCGGAGGCGCCGAGCAGCATGCGGCCGACAAGCGAGGTTTTATTCGGGCTGAGGAGCAGGAGGAGCACGCGATCGAACTTGAGACCCCACGCCAGGGTCTCCATAACCGAGGTGATGATTGATGCCGTGGGCTCGCGGCTCTCAACGGCTTGACGGATCTCCTCGACAAACTGCTTGAAGGGATCACTGCTGCTTCGTTCGTCCTTCTTCTCTCCGGCTTCAGGCTCGCTATAGGTGGCCACAAAATCAGGCAGCGCAGGTAGATCGATCTCGATTAGATTGCAGTGCGTGCGAAACGACTCTGGCAGGTCGCCGAGTACGCGGCGCACGATACCATCGTCGAAGCCGATGTTCTTGACCGAGCCAAGAATGGCGTCGATCTCTCTTTTGTCGCCGTTGAAGGTCAGAACTTCGGAGACTGCCTGGGCCACCTTGAGGCTACGCGCGCAGCGTTGGATATCAGCTTGCATCGGTGACAGGGCACGTTCATTCTGTGTCGTTGGAGTCGAGAGCTGCACGTTCTCGGAGGCCTTGAGCACATCTTTGTAAAACTGTGGCAGGTTGAGCGCGTCGAGAATCTCCAAACTAAGAGTCACGGGAGTGATCCCGGTAATTTCGAAGATGCTTCGTGCGAGGTTCTGGTGTTTGGTCTCGGAACGTTTTAAGGCGTTATCAAAAACATTCGGGAAATAGTATGCCAGAAGCAGCGTGCCGAGCTCCGCTAGCGCTCCGGCGAGATACCCTGACTCATTCGTCTTGGCGCCGGGTTGGGCCTTGTTCGCTTCAGAGGTGACCGTGGCTGAGAGTAGTGAGGTGACGACCATCTTGCGTAGGCAGATGGCGAATGAGCCGCCACGGCGTGATGCAGGAACAAACTTTTGCAGGAGCACGAGGCCGGCGCAGAGATCGGCCAGTGTTTTCATGCCGAGGCGCATAACTGCCTGGCTAACGGTCATGATCGGTGTTCCACGATGATAGAACGAGCTGTTGACGGTGTGTAACACTCGTGCCCCGAGTGATGGCTCTTTGAGAATTATCTCGGTAATCTGGTTAGCGCTCGAATTGGGATCACTGGCGAGCTGACGTAACTCTGCGACAACCTTGGCGCTGGCTGGAAAGTCACCATCTTTGCCGAGTGCCTTCTTCAGCTTGGCGACGAGGTCCTCGGCAGCGAATTCCGGTTTAGCACCCTCGGGTGCTCCCTGCCTTGTGCTGCTCTCATGATCCATTGGTCTGTTCCTTTTTTCTTGTATTCTACTTGAACGGCGCTCCGTGTTGAGCCGTACTAAAGGTCAAATTTCGCACATTTCTGATGATCTCAACAGGTTTAAAGGGTTTGGCAATAAAGAGCGAGGCACCGGCATTCAATGCGGCTTGGCGGTCATTTTCAAAGGCGCAGGCACTCAAGACGATAATGGGGATGTGTGACATACCGCTCGATGCGTTGCGAATTGTTTCAATCAAAACCAGGCCGCTCTCGCCTGGAATTGCCAAGTCGGTAAGGACGATATCCGGTGGGCTCTCGCCTAAGAGGGCAACCCCGTCTTTGACACTCGTTGCGGTGCGCACACTAGCCCCGGCGGCGAGAAGGATCTGTTTAAGAACTTCACAGGTGTCTTGATTGTCATCGACCACTAAAGCCGAGAGTCCATCGAGCCTAGCGCGGCCTTCGCCCGTCTCGATTTTATGAGAGATCGGGGCATCGCTTGCAGCTATGGGCAGCAGGATCCAGAAGACCGAACCTTTTCCTTCAAAGCTCTCGACGCCGATGCGTCCTCCGTTAAGCTCGACGAGGCGGCGGGTAAGGTTTAGTCCGATGCCGGTGCCTTCCTGGCTCTTGCTATAGGCGTCCTCACCACGCTCGAAGCGCTCAAAGAGTTTGGCCATCTTTTGCGGTGAAATACCGACACCACTATCGTGAATACTGAGCTTAACTTTGTCGACAACAGTTTCAGCGCTGAGCCAGACTTTGCCGCCTCGCGGAGTGTATTTGACCGCGTTTGACATGAGGTTAATCACGATCTGATGTACATGCTTGGGATCGACCCACAGCACCGTTTCGAGGAGCTCCTTGCTGAGCTCAAGTGGCATAAGGGTGACGCCTTTGTTGATAGAGGTTTGCAGCATGAGTTTGCAGGCTTGGTTGAGTAGGTCCTTGGGCAAGACTCTGGCGGGCTCGGCGTGCTCTTTGCCTGATTCGACGCGAGCCAAGTTGAGGACGTCATCGATCAGGTTCTTGAGATGCTCACTTGAGCGGGTGATGGCGTTGAGGGCGTCGCACTGCTTGTCATTGAGCGGGCCGAAAATTCCGTCAGCGAGAACACTTGAGTAGCCGACAATAGCGGTGAGGGGGGTGCGCAACTCGTGGCTCATGTTGGCAAGAAACTGCGACTTGGCTCGATTAGCCTCCTCGGCGCGCGAGCTTTGTACGGCGAGATCGGCCGTACGCTGGGTAACTAGCTCTTCGAGGTGTTCCGTGTAGGAGGTGATACGCTCTTGGGTTCGGGCATTAGAGATCGCCACCGCGGCACCTTGGCAAAACTCCTCGAAGCGAGTGAGCTCATCAGCACCGAGCGCGACTTCACGCTTATAGCCGATGAGCAGTGCACCAAGGCTCTCTCCGCGCACTTCCAGGCAGCAGACGTCAACAGATTGAACGCCAAGCTGTTCAAGGAATTGCAAGTTGGGATCGTGGTATTGCTTGAGGGATGGAATACAGAGATTGCCGCCTAAGCGCAGCGCTTCGGTGAGTACGCCCTTCGAGAGATCGATAGTTTCCGGAATTAGATTTGGCGTGCAGCCGTAGCCCCCTTTGGCTTCGAGGCGTTCCTTCTTCTCGTCGAAGATCCAGGTAATCGTGACGTCGGCGGCAAAGCGGAAGGCGCTTTCGCGGGTAATGCTTTTGACGATGCGCTGCAGTCCGACATTACCGGCGATAAGCTGATTTAGTTCGTTGAGCACCTCGAGACGATCGAGAAAGGATTGCACGCTTGTGGTTAGCCTCTGGCGCTCGTAGACAACTCCGCAGTGATGGGCAAGGACGCGCATTGTGTGGGTTAGCCGTGGAGACAGCCCCTGTGGTGTATAGATCACCAGCGAGCCAATCGGTGCCCCAAGACAGATAATATCAAAATGCTGGTGCGGGCCATCGGCGGTGCGGTGTTCGTTGAGAGTTAGCGACTTGATCGTTTGTTTCTCTTCCGAATCGTGATCGCCGCGTTCTACCGGGATGGTGTTGTTACCGTAGCGCGTGACCAATTCGCGCACGTGCTCGCCCTTCTCGGATGGGAGAAAGATCGCACAATCGTCTACCCCCTCCGTGGTGGCGGCACACTCAGCAATCGCCTGGTAGATATGTCGAGGCTCATCGCCTTGCTCGATTAGGCGCAGGACCTCGGCGGTCCCTCCATCATCAGGACGCACCATGCCCGATCCTGGACGCTCCATGACCTGTGTCACCCTTGATGGTTTATCGGACATCTTCCCCTGAAGAACGTATTAAGTGATTTCCTATGTAATTGCTCGAAAACCCCGGGCAGTGGTGCTCATTAGCCTTAGCCTTCCGCCTTAAACCTTAATAAATATTAAGGAAAAGGCTATGGCTAAGGATAAGGCTAAGTGAAGCTACTCGGGGTTGTTGAGTAGTTACATTCGCTACGGAATAAGATCGGCAGGTTATCGAGGAAGCTTAACTGATAGTGCGCTGCATTCCGATTACCAAACGATGTCTCGGTCTCTGCTGCGGAGAACTGACTTCGGATCGCTCCCGTCTCGGGTCTCGCCGAGCCGAGGTCTGGAGGTTGGTGAAACACCTTGCGGCGAGAGATGGAGAGAGCAGATTACAGATCAACGCTCGTCGGTCTGAGGCTAAGCCTCGCTGGACTTGTGGGTAATAGTGTGGCGGAAGTTAAGGCTCATCCAAAATGATGAGCCGTGGGATGCTGCTTTGTTGCACCCCACGGCTCATTTCGCTTCTAAGGCGAAGGCCTCTTACAATCTAAAATGTGAGACCATCTCCTTAAGGCCTTGGGCCATTTCATGCACGGTCTTGGCTGATTGTTGCACCTGCACGACTCCTTGTGAGGTGTTTTTAGCGGCCGTGGCTACGCCCGAGATGTTACCGGCGATCTCTCCGGTGCCTTTAGCGGCTTCGCTTAGGTTGCGATTAATCTCATTTGTCGTAGCGGTTTGCTCCTCAACTGCTGAGGCGATCACGTTGGAGATGTCATTAATCTGCTGAATGACATTACTAATCTCACTAATAGCCTGTACGGCGCTCGTCGTATCCGTCTGAATGGCATCGATCTTGGCGCTAATTTCGTCCGTGGCCTTGGCCGTTTCCATGGCTAGGTCCTTAACCTCGTTAGCTACCACGGCAAACCCTTTACCAGCTTCACCGGCGCGGGCTGCCTCGATCGTGGCGTTCAGGGCCAAGAGGTTGGTCTGCTGCGCGATTGAGGTGATCACCTTAATCACGTTGCCGATCTCCACACTCGACTCACCAAGTTTCTGGATGGTTCTGTCGGTGTTTTGCGCGGTAACCACAGCGCCCTTGGCGATACGTGCCGCGTCGCTGGCGTGCTTGGTGATCTCTTTGATTGAGGCAACCATCTCTTCGGATGCGCTCGAGACCACGTTGACGTTGTGCGACACCTGCTCGCTGGCAGCGGATACCACATTCGCCTGGGTGGCGGCCTCTTCGGCGTTGCCAGCCATCTGTGTGCTGACATCAGTCAGCTGCTCAGATGAGCTGCTCAGCGAATTGGCATTTCCGGCAATGCTGGTCATATTGTTGCGCAGGTCCTCAGCCATCTTGTTGATGTTGTTTTTGATCACGGCCAAGTCGCCGGCGTAATCGCCGACGACGCGAGCGGTGAGGTCCTGCTTGGAGATCTTCTCCAGCACAGCACCAGCCTCATTCAACGGTTTAATTACGGCATCGAGGGTGTGGTTGACGCCCTCGATAATCTTGCGGTAGTCCCCATTATGCATGGTGGCATCGGCACGGGTCACCAAACGGCCCTCGACGGCTGCTTTGGCGAGTAGTGCGGCATCAGTCGTTAGCAGGCCAACGGCTCCGATGCAGTTATTAAGGTTGACCTTAATCTCGTTGAAGTCGCCGTTGTACGAATCAGTGATCTTCGGCGGAATATCACCTTTGCTGATACGATCGATATACTCGGCTGCCACATTCAGCGGTCCAATCACGGAATCAAGCGTCTTGTTGACACCTTCAACGATAGCTTTAAAGCCGCCTTCGAAATTGTCCGCTCTGCCGCGTGTGGCGAGTTTGCCCTGTACTGCGGCTTCGGTAAGCACCCCGGCCTCAGCCACGAGGCCGCGCAACGTTCCGACAACACTTGCCAGCGCTTTGGAGAGCACGTCCTGCTCTGAGTTCGGAGTTACTTCGACCTTTAGATCGCCACGAGAGATTCGGTCGGCGGCGACGACCTGCACCTTGATGTTCTTAATCATTGAGCGGAAAGAGGCAGCGAGCTTCCCGAGTTCATCGGTGCTGTTGTTCTTAATATCAACGTTAACGTCGCCCAAGGCTAGTTTGTCGGCGGCGGCGGCGAGTTCCGTTACCGATGTCTTTACCAGGTAGGTAAGACCTACGCCGAGCAACAGGGCAACAACTGAAGCGGTGATCGAAAGCCAGAGGAGGTGTTTTAATGAAGCTTCAGTTGCCACTTTGGCCGTCGCCGAGGCCTGATCCCCCGATTTATCTAGCTGTGCTGCAATAGCAACATTGATATTTATCAGATCGCGTATCGAGGAGCGTGCCTTTTCCTGGACAGCCTTCGATGGCCCATCAAGAATCTCAAGCGCCTCTTTGTCTTTCTTCTGCATCGCCAGGTCAAGCGCCTGGGAGCGGAGCTCCTTGTACTTATTCCAGTTTTCTTCAAAGACTGGAATAAGCTTCTCCTCCTCCGGGGCGAGCTTCGTGATCTTATATGAATTGAAAAGCTCATCGGTCTTTTTTGCCTGCTCGTCAATCCCCGCGCGAATCTTGGCGCGTTCAGCCACATCGTCAGAGACGAGGAGGTTGCGCGTATCACCGCGCGCTATGAGCAACGCGGCATTGGCGTAACTGAGGTCGCGAATTGGAACGAGGCGATCGTTATAAAGTTCGTCTTGTCGAGCAAGCGCCTCTGTCTGTTTTTGCAGAGACTCCTCGAGTGCGCTGCGTCCCAAATAGCCAACAAAGAGGGTGATGCCAGCGACAATTAGGAAGCTAACGATGAGTTTAACTCCGATCTTCCAATTTTTAGGGTTCATGAGAGCATCCTTGGGGATAATAAAACGACTATAAAAGGAGGAAAGAGATCTTTCCTAGTTCATTTGTTTTAATAGGACTCGCGATCGGGACGTAGGGGTTCCGAAAAGTGAAAAAGTTGAATCAAATATTTTAAAAGTAGTAGTGAAGGCATCTTAGACGCGAAGGAGCAAAATGTTACAATATATTGCACTCACCACGTGTTAAAAATTTTGCTCTTCACTAACAACTGTAAGGGCTATTTTTAGGTCTGTGGTCATTCGCGCTTTCTAAATATGCTGCGATTGGGAACGACGGTTTCAAATAGTGGAATAAGTTCTTCCGCTAATGTCTGGGTTTGTTCGAAGATCAGCAGGCCGCGTGGCGCGAGTGAGGCGTGGTACATTTTAATAACGTCAATACGCTGTTGTTGCTCGAAATGTAGGAGCACATTCTTGCAAATGATCAAGCTAAGGTAGTCACCCAGTGGCTGTAGGGTCAGTAGGTTGTGCTTCTTGAAATTCACACGCTCTCTGACGAGGTCAACCAGCTTTAGGTTGTCGGGTAGATCCGCTGGCACAAAATAGCGATTGCGAATCTCTTCGGGGATGCGGTTAACCTCCTGTTTCGGATAAATGGCATTAGTTACGAGTGCGCCGAAGGTATCGGTATCGTCGAGGTCGGAGGCGATAATTCTCATGTTTTTATAGGCGAATGGCCCCATTCGTTCGGCCAAAATGATCGCCAACGTATACGGTTCCTGACCGGTTGCGCAGCCAGCGTCCCAGATTAGGGGACGGTTACGCCCCGCGATCTCGGGAAGAAGGTGCTCTACCGCCAGTTCTAGAACGTCGTGGTCACGAAAGAAGAAGGTGAATGCCATAGTTGAGTCTGGGCTTGGTTTGAAGGGACATTTAGCGTGCTGGCACACTAAATTGCAGCCCCAGCTCCTGCATCTTGGCTATGAGCTTATCTTTCATGATCGGCTTAACCAGGTAAGCCTCGCAGCCATTTTTAAAGCAGTTGAGTACTGTTGTTTTATCGCCGAGTGCTGTCGTCATAATTATCTTAACCCCAGCTAGGCCACCGATGCCCAAACCTTCTTCTATTGCGCGCAGGCGCTTCAGCGTCTCTTGACCGTCCATCTCCGGCATCATGATATCAAGGCAGATAAGGTCGTAGGGGGCCTTCTCAGAATGGGCGTGGTTAAAGGCCACCAAGGCCTCCTCACCATTTACAGCGACATCACAGGCGCCAAATTTGCCAAGTAATTTCTGGAGAAAGTTGCGGCTGATAAAATCATCTTCGACAACCAAGACTTTCATTGGTAGATCCTTTCATTAATACAGCGGTCGATGCTGTTTCGTAATTGCTCAATAAGTCCGGGTAAAGAATATCGTGCGCGTGCTCCTGGCCTGTCGTGAGCTTGTCGAACGGTCGTGGTCCTGGTCGATGTAACTAGCCGACTCAGCACACTCTTCGACCGCGACCACGCTCACGAATTATTAAGCTACCCGGGGTTATTGAGCAGACATGCTGTTTCGATCTTATGATAGGATAGTCGGCGAAGGAAATGCGATTCGAATCTTCTTCGGGCCTCATCATACTGTTATTATGGCGCGCACTCTTATTGATGCGCTGTACGTCTAGTGAAGGGGACTCTTATGGCTGAACTACCCGAAGAAGTAAGGATATTTTTGCTGGAAAGTCAGGAAAATATCGATAAAGTAGAGCAAAACCTCCTCGCTCTGGAGAAGTCTCCGGGCAGCGCAGATCTGATAAATGGTGTTTTTAGGGCGGTACATACTATTAAAGGCAACAGTGGCTTTTTAGCCTTCCCGCATTTGGAAACATTGTGTCATAAGGGCGAGTCGATCCTTGATAAGGCGCGCAATGGTAAGATTAAGCTAGTCCCAGAAATAATCTCCCTCCTTCTTGAGTTGGTCGATGCCGTGCGCACCATCCTCGGTGATATAGAAGCCTCTGGTAAAGAGAGCGCTCGAACCTATCCGCAGCTTATCCAGAAGATGCTGGCCTACGTGTGATGTAACTGCTCAAAAAGTGTGGGCATTCTTTATCCTAGTCCTGGTCTGGCTTCTTGGTCTTTTCTCTGGTTCTGGTCAAAATGGCCAAGATAAGGACCACGACCAAGGCTAGGACTATGACAGAATGTCCCCCGGTGTTGAACCGACCCGCGCATTCGCGCGGAAGAGAGGGTCGAGCATCCTGTAATCTGCCAGCTTTCTGCTGACTGTATCTGATGCAGCTGCAGCTTTCGGCCGCAGCCCAACGCTAAATATTACGCTGCCGCAGCTGATGCAGTCAGCAGATGGCCGATCGCAGAGATCTGAAAAGCAGGTATGAAGGTGAGCTGCGTACTCAAGGATCGTCCAGCTCGGTTCCCCATTCTCTCAGGGGAGAATCCCGCACCTAGCGCCGAGTGAGGAACATCAATAGTAACAGCCGTATCAGATTCTTAGTTTAACGGCGTGGTGTGTTTCACACGTCGATCTTCACGCGGAGATACCTATCATGGTAGAAGACTCGAATGATAATTCAAATGACACGCTAAAGGAATTCCTAGTCGAGAGCATGGACGCGCTTGATCGCCTTGATCAAGAATTTGTCGCCCTCGAAAAAAATCCAACGGATAAAAAGATGCTCAATAGCATCTTTCGCACGATTCATTCGGTCAAGGGAACGAGCGGCTTTCTAAACTTCAACAAGCTTGGCTCAGTCGCCCATGTCGGTGAAAATCTGCTTGATAGCTTGCGTGCTGGGCGGGTAACCCTGAGCCAGGCAATTACAAGCACATTGTTAGAATTAGTCGACGCAATTCGCAAAATTCTCGGTAATATCGAGGCAAGCGGTAAGGAAGGGGACCAAGATTACACCACGCTCAAGGAGACTTTAGCGCGGCTCAATCAGCCCGCTACTGCTGTAGCAACAGTTGGCACACCATCGTTTGAGCAAGTTGTGCCTGAACACGTTGTCCCCGCCGTTGCCAGTCACCCCGTGGCAGATTCCCCTGAGGCGGAGCTCGAGCGAATGTTCGAGCATGCGCAAAAGGAATATGGAGAGGCAGCACACGTAGCATCACCACCGTCGGTTGTAGCTGTGGAGCCGCCAGCACAAGCATCCGCGCCAGCGGCGCCGCCGGCATCAGCCGCAGAGGTGATGAGTACGCAGAGTGGACTTGCGGAAACCTCGTTGCGTGTTGATGTGGCTCTGCTCGATCAATTGATGAATTTGGTCGGTGAGCTCGTCTTGGCGCGTAACCAGATTCTGCAATACACCAAGACTCAAACTGATTCGACCTTTATTAGCACGTCACAGCGGCTCAACTTGATTACCTCCGAGCTCCAAGAAGGGGTAATGAAGACACGCATGCAGCCGATCGTTAACGTCTGGAACAAGTTCCCGCGAGTCGTACGCGATGTGGCGCGTGCAGTCGGTAAGCAGGTGCGGATAGAGATGCATGGCAAGGAGACCGATCTTGATAAAACCATCATCGAGGCGATTAAAGATCCGCTGACGCATATTGTGCGCAACTCTGTTGATCATGGGATCGAAATGCCAGCGGTGCGTATCGCTAATGGGAAACCTGCTGAAGGCGTCTTGCTTCTCAAGGCTTTCCATGAAGGTGGAAATGTGATTATTGAAATTACCGATGACGGGGCAGGACTGAATACGGAGCGGATTAAGGCTAAGGCGCTTGAACGTGGGATTATTACCCCCGAAAAAGCGGGTAGGATGAGCGAGGCGGAGATCAACAAATTGATCTTCCTCCCCGGCTTTTCTACAGTCGAAAAAGTCACCAATATCTCTGGTCGCGGAGTCGGAATGGATGTGGTGCGCTCGAACATCGAAAAGATCGGCGGTGTCGCGGATGTGATTAGTTATCCTGGGAAGGGCAGCACTATTCGCATTAAAATCCCCTTGACCCTGGCGATTGTGCCGGCCTTGGTCGTTACGAGTGGCGGCGAGCGTTTTGCTGTGCCGCAGGTAAGTTTACTTGAGCTCGTACGCATCGAGGGCGCAGCGATTGCGAAACAGGTTGAAGAGATTCACGGGACTAAGTTTTACCGTTTGCGCGGGGACCTCCTACCTCTTGTGTACCTTAATGACCAGCTCAAACTTGACAGCTCGAAGAGTGCAATTGCAGCTGGAAAAAAAGGTGCAGAAATTCAACCCGTAAATATTGTCGTCGTGAAAGCTGAAGATCGCCAATTCGGTCTCGTCGTAGACGCCGTACATGATACGGCAGAGATCGTCGTTAAGCCACTAGGGCGGCAACTCAAGGATATAACGGTTTTAGCCGGGGCGACAATTATGGGCGACGGGCATGTCGCCCTAATCCTCGATATCCTCGGTATTGCCCACCGTGCCAATGTTGTGGCCGAGATAAAAACTGAAGCGCGAGATCATTCTACTGCAGAGGCTGGAGACAAAGCTGATAAACAGTCGCTACTTATCGTTCAAGCAGGGGAGGGCTTCCGTGCGGCAGTGCCGCTCTCTCTGGTAAATCGTTTGGAGGTCTTTCCCTGTGCTTCAATTGAACGAGCCGCGGGACGTAAGGTCGTGCAGTATCGCGGCGGCATCTTACCGCTCGTTGATCTGCCAGAATTCCTCACCGGAACGCCGTGTCGCAGTGAGAAGGAGCATCAGGTAGTAGTCTATGTCGAGAATGGCAAGAGTGTTGGCTTTGTCGTCGATAAGATCATCGACATCGTTCAAGATTCGGTCGTGGCCCAGTTGGAGCGTACCCGCAAAGGGATCAAGGGATCGGCGGTTATTCAGAAACAGACCACCGACCTTTTGGACCTGCACGTAATTCTGACGGAGAGTGATCCGCGTTTTTTCGATGAGGAGCCGGCGGCGGCGATAGCCGCAGGACAGGAATGTAAACAGGAGATTCTATGAGGACATCGAACGACAAAACAGAGGGCGCTGCGGGTGGCCAGGGCAATGTTGTAGCACATCAGTATGCCACATTCTTTGTCGGAGGGATGCTTTTTGGGATCCAGGTCGAGATGGTGCAGGAGATTATCCGTTATCAGGAGATGACTCGCGTACCGCTCTCATCACCGATCATCGAAGGACTGATAAACCTGCGTGGGCAGATTATTACTGCTATCGATCTACGTCGCCGGCTTAACATTGCAGAGCGTCCTAAGGGAGAGCTGCCGATGAATGTCGTCGTGCGTACCCCGGATGGGATCGTCAGTCTGCTCGTTGATGCTATCGGCGATGTAATCGAAGTGGCCCAGGCTCAATATGAGGACACGCCTCTAACGGTGGATGAATCCACACGAGCAGTGGTGCAAGGGGTCTACAAGCTCAAGGATTGTTTGTTACTGGTGCTCGATACCGACCGCGTGGTGGATGTTGCCGCGGTGCGCAGCGTCGCGGCGTAATGTGGGAGAGATTATGAAAGCAATGGTCGTCGATGACTCCAAGGTAGCACGTTTTGTGCTTACGCGAATGCTCAATGAGCTTGGCTACGACGTTGTTGAAGCGGTGGATGGAGCGCAGGCTCTGACCACATTAGCCGAAAATCAGGACTGCCTATTGGCTCTTGTGGACTGGAATATGCCGGTGATGAACGGTTTAGAGTTGGTTCAGGCGATCCGTCAACAAGAGGCGCTCAAAGAGCTCAAGATCATTATGGTTTCGACGGAGACCGAGATGGAACAGGTCGTTCGTGCAATCGAGGCAGGAGCTAATGAGTACATCATGAAGCCCTTCACGAAAGATATCGTATTCGACAAGATGAGAATTATTGGGCTGGATGGCGGTGCATGAGAAAAATTCGAGTTCTCGTCGTCGACGACTCAGCTCTGGTGCGCAAGATGGTTTCGGATGCGCTCTCCGAGGACCCGGATATTGAGATTGCGGCGGTCGCAGCGAACGGCAAGATCGCCATTCAAAAGGTTACCCAGTGCTCCCCGGATATCATCTCTCTCGATGTCGAGATGCCTGAGATGGGCGGGATAGAGACGGTCAAGGAGATACGGAAAACTCATCCCAAGCTACCGATTATCATGTTTAGTGCTTTGACTGAGCGCGGTGGCATGGCCACGCTTGAAGCACTTGGAGCTGGCGCCACCGATTATGTTACGAAGCCGACCAGTGCCGACGGTGGGGTCGCGGTGCGGGAGCTGATCAAAGAACGGCTCGTTGGTAAGATAAAAGCGCTGGTACGCTTTGGCTCTGGGAGCAGTTCCGAATCCCAGACTCTACCGAGTGCTGCCCGACGTGCTGGGATAATCGCTCAGCCGCGAATCGTGGCGATAGGGGTTTCTACCGGCGGTCCGAATGCGCTGGCCGAGATGCTGCCGATGATACCCGCTGGCTTCAAGCTGCCAGTGGTTATTGTGCAGCACATGCCCCCGGTTTTCACCAAGGCTTTGGCAGAGCGTCTGGATACAAAGTGCAAGCTGCGCGTGCATGAAGCAGCCCAGGGGATGACGATTGAGCCTGGAAATATCTATATCGCCCCAGGCGACTACCATATGGAGCTGCGACGTGTGGCGGCGCGGGTTGAAGTTTTATTGCAGCAGGGGCCCCAGGAGAACTCCTGTCGACCCTCGGTAGATCCATTGTTTCGTTCGGCGGTGCAGGTCTACGGGGCGCATGTGTTGGCTCTGATCCTCACCGGCATGGGTCAGGACGGTCTGCGCGGGTGCGAACACGTGCACGCCGCTGGCGGACAGATACTGGCACAGGATCGCGCGAGCAGTGTCGTTTGGGGGATGCCTGGATTTGTGGCCCAAGCTGGGCTGGCGGAGAAGGTACTTCCGCTATCAGCCATTGCCGATGAGATCGTGAGGCGCGCATGGTGATCACGCCACTCGACTTTGAGTTTATTAGTACCCTAATTCGCGGTGAATCGGCGATCGTGCTTGACGTAGGGAAAGAGTATCTGGTGGAGGCGCGCTTGGATCCAGTAGTCAAGAGTGCTGGATTTGCCTCGCTTGCCGCCTTGGTGGCGGAGCTGCGTCATAACGGGCAGGGAGAGCTGCGGCGTAAGGTGGTGGCAGCGTTAACCACCAATGAGACCTCATTCTTTCGTGATCTTGAGCCGTTCAATCTGTTGCGCAGCTCAGTTATTCCCGAGCTGATCAAAAAGCGTGAATCATCCCGGCAGCTTTCAATTTGGTGCGCGGCCGCTTCTAGCGGGCAGGAGCCATACTCTCTAGTGATGATGCTTAAGGAAGCTTTTCCTGTTCTTGGTAATTGGCAGGTATCAGTCTTGGCAACGGATCTTTGCCGCGAGGTACTCGAACGTGCACGAGAGGGGGTCTATACACAATTCGAAGTTAACCGCGGCTTGCCCGTGCCATACCTTATTAAATATTTCGAAAAACAGGGTGGTAATTGGCGCATCAAGCAGGATCTGCGAAAGATTATTCGCTTTGAAGAGTTAAACTTAATTAAGCCGTTTAGTGGCATATTTGAGATGGATCTGATCATGGTACGCAATGTGCTGATCTATTTCGATGTCCCTACGAAGAGCGCTATTTTGCAAAAACTTCGCGGGGTTATGCGTTCCGACGGATTTCTATTTTTGGGCTCAACCGAAACCACGCTTGGGGTCGATGATCACTTTGAGCGCTACGTTGTCGGCAAGGGCGTGTGTTATCGGAAAAAAGCTAGTTAAAAGCAGAATAAAGGAGCGGTCTGTGGAAGCAGCAGTCATAGAGGATGCGATAACAAATATTATTGAGCAGGTTTGGCACGTCAATCTAGGCTGGGTGATCGACCCAGCCCCCTTTGGTACAGGGGCACTAAAAAAAGAGGCCAACCGATCGGTCTTTGTGCGTATAAGTGGAGCCTGGAATGGGGTGGTGTTGATCCGGACAACACAGGCGCACTCCTTGGCTATCGCTAAGAGGATGTTCAAACTACCACCCGACCGATCGCCGACCAAGGCTGAGCAGGTCGACTGTCTCAAGGAAACTTGTAATGTCGTTGCGGGCAATATGAAAACTGCATTGCCGCAACCGTGTGTGCTCTTTATGCCACATTTTTTAGAGCAGGCCGATCCGCAGCAGGAGTTGCGTGAGTACGATAGATTCCTGAGTTTTGCCTTTGTCTGTAGCGACGAGCCGGTAATCGTCGTGTTGTATAAGCAAAAAGTAGGAGTTGCCTAATGGCACGCACGTTATGGTCGCCCTTTGACTCTCCGAGGAGCGAATTTGCTTCGGCAGAGAGGGTAGATGCTGAAGTCATTGCTGAAGAGCATAGGGCAGTCACCGAATTCCCGCACCTCAAGGAGATCCTCGATGGTCTTCCGGTTGCGCTTCTCGTGCTTAATGCGGAACGTCAGATCGTGTGCGCTAATGAGATGGCCTTGGCTCCCACGGGTGGCGCGTGTGCGTTGGGGCTGCGACATGGCGAGGCGCTTCATTGTATTCACTGCAGTGAGAACGCCGCTGGCTGTGGCACATCACGCTCCTGCGCTAGCTGCGGCGCAGTGCAGGCTGTGCTTGAGTCCCAACAGCGTGGTACTAAATCCTCACGCGAAGCGCAGATCACCACCGAAAAAGATGGTCGACGATATTCCTATGAGTTTCTGGTTTCAGCCAGTCCGTTGCGGTTTAAAGAGCTGGGTACCTTTACCCTGGTCTCTTTGACCGACATTAGTCATGAACGGCGACGGCATGCACTCGAAAGTATCTTTTATCATGATGTGCTCAATACTGCGGGAGGGCTGCAAAAATTTATCGAGTTGCTGATTGACGAACCTGACCCGGAGGAGATTCGTCGAGCCCTGGCGTTTTTGCAGATCGCCGCTGGTGACCTGGTCAATGAGATCGCCGGTCAGCGTGACGTCGCACTGGCGGAAAGAGGTGAGCTGAGTGTTACACGTCTCTCTTTTGATGGCGGGACTCTCCTCGGTGAGCTTCTGGAGGAGTTTCGGCACAATTCGCTCTCGGAGGGCAAAGATCTGCGGATTGAAGTCAGTGCCGCGACGGTTCGTATAGTGAGTGATCCGCTCATATTGAAGCGCGTGGTGCGCAATCTGCTCAAGAACGCCTGTGAAGCCTCATGCCCGGGCGAGGCAATTACTCTCGGCTGCGCGACCGAGGATGAGTGGGCCTGTTTATGGGTGCACAACCAGGGGTGTATTGCAGAGGATGCACGGCGGCAGATCTTCGGACGCTTCTATTCGACCAAGGGGCGAAATCGGGGACTCGGCACCTACAGCGTCCGCTTACTTACCGAACGCTACCTAGGTGGTAGCGTTGCCCTTGAGAGCTCTGTCGCACAAGGTACA
The DNA here is from genome assembly GCA_903922175.1 of uncultured delta proteobacterium. GTDB lineage: Bacteria > Bdellovibrionota_C > UBA2361 > UBA2361 > CAIXSY01 > CAIXSY01. The sequence goes on from CAIXSY010000046.1 coordinate 17,688, forward strand.
ACTTTTAAGATATCGATTCCACAGCAGTGAAGAACGAAGTATTGCAGACCTCATTTTTTCGTCTTCAACGTTTTGTTCCTTACGTTGTGTTCCTCGTTTGTTTGAGCGCGAGTCTATGGGCGGTGCGACGAGCCTGGTGGTCCGAGCGTGAGGAAAAGCAGCATCAGTTCACCCTTGAGTCAGTGCGCATCGGGTACGGTGTACGCAGTCAATTGGGCGCACTTGAAGATGTTTTACATGGGGCGCGCGGGCTATTTGATGCCAGCCGTTCTGTTGAGAGAGATGAGTGGCGCGCCTTTAGCAATGGATTCCTCCACACGGATGCAACAATTCCCTTGGTTAGGCTTTCATACGTCGAGAGTGTATCCGCGCTGAGATTGACTCAATTTCTGCATCGTGCGCGAAAAGATGGAGCCCGACACTTTCAGGTATGGCCGAAACGCCCCTCGGGCACACATCGCGGGCATTACGCCGTGCAAAAGTATATCGAATCGAAGACGACCTCTACAAGAATAGAACTGGGACAGGATCTCTCCCGCTTACCGAGATATTGGCCTTACTTAAGGGCCTCCGCCGATAATGGAACGACGGTATTAACCTCTCGGGCAGCATCTCAAGACGCGCATAGATCCTCAATAATAGATGTCGTTCACCCCGTTGGGCGACACGCACGGCTCTCCCCTGATAGGGCCCAGCAGCACTTGGCTCTTGAAGGCTGGGTGGTGGCCTCATTCGAGGTCAGGTCGATTATCGGAGCTATTCGTGCGGACATATCTCCGAACATCGACATCGAGATATTTGACGGTAAAATAACCGATCTTTCGAATCTGCTCTTTGATGATGACCGTAATCGTGGAGTTGGAGATTTAATGCAAGGTCCTTTTCGCGAGCGAGAATCTCTGAATTGGGGCGGGCATGAGTGGACTATTCAAACCACGGCTTTGGGGGCATTTGAGACCTCATGGTGGAGTCCCTATTGTTTTGCCGTACTTTTAGCTGGCGGGCTAGGAAGCTGCGTCCTAAGCTGGATCGTCTATGCCTTGCTGAGTCGAGGCGAGCAGGCGCATCGCACCGCGCTACAGACGGCTAGTACCCTAAGCCAGCGTGAAGATCGCTATCGTTCGCTCTTTGAGTCCTCAGGTAGCATTGTCATCGTCATTTCGTCGGACCTGGAAATTACTGAGTGGAACGCAAAGGCTGAGGCCTTATTTCGGAATAGCAAGCATAATCTTCAGGGCGAGACCTTTATCGATGCGCTCATTCCTGAAGCTCAGCGTGGCAATTTTCGCGATCATCTCGAAGCGGTTCGCGGTGGGCGTAGTGAGCATGACCTTGAAACGACAGTCACCACAGCAGCCGGTGTTGAGGTGGTACTCCTCTGGAGCTTGAGTACTATCAGCGGTTGCTCGGATCTCATTCTCTCGGCCAAAGATATAACTCGTCGCAAGAACGCCGAACGTGATCTGATAAGCGCCAAAGAGACAGCCGATATCGCCAATAGATCGAAGTCTGAATTTCTTATGCGCATGAGCCATGAGCTTCGCACCCCGATGAACGGGATTATAGGGATGAATCAGCTGGCACTTGAGACCAGCCTGTCGACAGAGCAGCGCGAGTGCCTTGACATGGTTAAGACCTCTGCCGACGGCTTGCTGGCGATTGTGGGCGATATCCTTGATTTTTCAAAGCTTGATTCCGGGAGAGTGGTTCTGGCCGATGAGCCATTTAATTTACGAACGACGATAGAGCACTGCGTGCGTCTAGCGCAAAACGACCCGGCTAATAAGCAACGTTATTTACTGGCTGAATTCGTTGGGGAGGTCTCAACACTTTTGCGTGGAGATGCCGTACGGCTTGCTCAAATAGTCAATAATATCTTGGCCAATGCCTGTAAATTTAGCTGTAGTCAGGCAGCTGTCTTCGTCCATGTCGCGGTTGCCATGAGAAAAGATTATAGGGCGACGGTCGATATCGGCATCGCCGATACCGGTATCGGAATTCCTCCGACGAAGCAGGAGGTCCTCTTTCGCCCTTTTACCCAGGGTGAAGAGCCGCATAATCGCAAATATGGTGGGGTAGGTTTGGGTCTCGCGATCGCCAAGAGATTGGTAGAGTTGATGCATGGAGAGATCTCAGTGCAAAGTGTGGTTAATGTTGGTTCAAGGTTTCGTCTGAGTATTCCCTTTGAGGTTGCTCAAGAGAGTACCATTGAGGGGAGGTCAACGGTGCTGACGAGCAGTAAACCTGTGCCGGAGCAACGTGCCCTCGGCGGACGGCACATCTTGGTGGCCGAGGACAACTTCATCAATCAGAAGCTTATTCTCGCCTTATTACGTCGCGCAGGGCACAGTGTCGAGCTTGTTGGTGATGGAGAGCTAGCGCTTGCAAAATATACTGCGGAGAGATTTGATCTTATCCTTCTTGATATTAGGATGCCAAAAATGAGTGGTATCGAGGTAGCAGAGGCGATTCGCATACGCGAGCGGGAAAGCGGTTGTCACACTCCGATTGTCGCCATTACAGCCTACGCCACCCAATCTGATCGTGGCATGTGTTTGGCGGCGGGGATGGATGATTATCTCTCCAAGCCATACCATGACAGCGCGCTTCGCTCATTGGTGAGTAAATGGACGGCGGGTCAAACGGTCACCTATGCCGTCCGCAAACAGTCTTGACGCAACAGGCGCATTGATGGCGGACGGAGGAGCGCGCTCGGTCTACCCTTTTTTTGCACCATGGTACAGTTAGTGAGCACTCCACCAAAAGGGTAGACCAAGCGCACTCCTAGCCCACCTTCGGTGCGAGAACCTTTCACATTAACACTGTACAAACAAGCATAAGCCAAGTACTCACGAAAGCAGCCTAGCATAAGGAAAAACAGGATGTATCTTACTTGCTGATTTTATGAAAAAAAAGGCAACATGGAGTTGGACGCCTCAGAGAACGCATCACCCGAAGAACTTCACACAGCCAAAATGTCATGGGAGCGATCGCTGCTTATTGTTTCCACCTTGTACAGCGCTAGGGCACGCAGGCTTGTTGGCCTTTTTTGTGTCACTACCTCCAGAAATACGGGAAGGACGGTTTCCCCGACCAGTTTCCTGGGTAGATATAAAATGTTATCGCCTAAGACCACGCGCCCACCTCTATCAACGCCGATGACGCTCAAGGGGGACATGTGGAGCGGCAATAAGGCCAGAGGCTCTGAAATATTCGTGTGCGGCCGCGCGAGCGGTCCGTACCACGAATATTTCAGAGCTTCCCTAGTTAAATGAGCTCCTACCAGGAATCCACAGCGCCAGACGTTGCCGCAAAACCTTCAATTGCAGAGGTTTTGTCAGGTAGTCGTTCATTCCGGCAGCGAGGCATCTCTCTTTGGTGCCGTGCATAACATCGGCGGTTATGGCAACGATGGGGATATCCGGGTTGAGCGCTCCGGCGGTGCGGCTGCGGATCCGTCGAGTGGTCTCATAGCCGTCGATCTCCGGGATCTGGCAGTCCATGAGGATGAGATCATACGTCATGCTCTGAAGAATATTAAGACAGGCGGGACCGTCGGTAACCAGATCGACGATGTAACCCATCTTGGTGAGCATCGTGCGTATAATTTTCTGATTGGTGCCATCATCTTCGACGACGAGGATGTGTCCTTTGGAGGCTATGAGTGCCGCATCGTTTGCGAGTATAGCCTCGCTTGCGCTTGGGACATGGACCTGGCGTTGTAGGCAGACGGCTGAGTGTAGGCATTCATATAATTGAGCCTGCCGGATTGGCTTAGTCAGGAATCCCGAGAGCTGGAGGTGATCGAGGTCGGGACGTGTGCTGCGCTGTTTCGGTGTCGTCATGGCTATAAATATTGGTGGCCTAATCTGTGGCTCAAGTGCCAACTGTCGTGCCACTTCGACGCCGTCCATCTCTGGCATGACGATATCGAGAAGCATAATCTGGAAGGGCTCATTGTTAGAAGTGGCTCGATGTAGCTCCGCCATGGCGGCCGTGCCACTGTCCACCATCATGCAGCTGCATCCACGTGCGCGTAAGTAAGTGCTAAGCGTCACGTGGTTATGGGGATTATCATCGGCAATCAGAACCTTGAAACCTTTAAGGTCATCTATCCGCCCGGCATTTGTGGTGGCAGGCAGTTGGACCTTATCGAGGGTGACCGTGAACCAGAAGGTTGAGCCTTTGCCAGGCGTACTCTGTACGCCGATCTCGCCTCCCATCATCTCGGCAAGCTGCTTCGAAATTACCAAGCCGAGACCGGTGCCACCGTAGTTACGAGCGGTTGATCGCTCAGCTTGGGTAAAGGGTAAAAAAAGTGCTTTGAGGCGTTCGCTGGGGATGCCGATGCCGGTGTCGGTAACAGCCATGCGCAGCGTTGTGGTGGTCTGATCTTCTGCGGCTATGGAAACGTGAATCGCTATTTGTCCATGGTGGGTAAACTTGGCGGCGTTGCTGCATAGGTTCATCAGGATCTGACGCAAACGAACCGGATCACCGCGTAGCTGTGCCGGAACTTGAGGATCTACGAGGCTGGTAAGCTCTAACCCCTTGGCATGAGCACCGATGGCTATAAGATCTGCCACATCCTCAATTATTCCTGGGAAGGAGATTGTGCTTGAATCCAGGGACAGCTTGCCAGCCTCTATCTTTGAAAAATCGAGAATATCGTTTATTACGGTGAGTAGGCTCTCGCTGCTGAGGCGCGCCAGCTGCGCGCATTCGCGCTGCTCTTGGTTTAGGTCTGAATCGACAAGTAGTTCAATCATGCCGATCAGGCCGTTCATCGGGGTGCGGATCTCATGGCTCATATTGGCCAAAAACTCACTCTTGGCGGCATTGGCTTTGGTCGCTTCGAGAGCCAGTGCTTGGGCCTGGCGATTAGATAGTTCAAGCTGCCGATGGCTATTCTTTAACTCCTCTTGCGCGTGTCGAAATCGCTGTTCAGCCAGGCGGCGTTGAGTAATATCAAAAAAAGTTGTTACCACAGCATAGGGTGCAGCGCCTCCAGGTTTGATTAAGGGCGCCGAGTTAACCGAGATCCAGATTAAGGATTGATCGGCTCTGCGCACTCCCATGACTACCTCGTTCTGAGGTAGCCCCGTGCATAAGGTAATCGATGCTGGTCGTTCTTCTATGGAAAAGGCCGTACCGTCCTCTCGTATCGCACTCAAGTGTGGATCGCTAAGCAGCTCTCCCAGCATCTGCTGAGCGCTCACCCCGAATATTTTTTCGGCACTCGCATTGAAGGTGATAATTGCACCATCTGCATCGCGCACGATTACCCCCTCGGTCATGGCTTTAATGATCGAGTAGTAGCGTCCCTCACTTTCACCAAGCTGTTGGGTACGTTGCGCTACCTGCGTTTCAAGAAAACGTGTGCGTTTGATAAGAAGGGAGACTAATCCGGCAACTGTGGTGGTAAGCAGGATCCCAATGAGGACGGCGACCAGGCCGCTCTCGGCTGGCAGCGCGGCTAGATATCCTGGACCTGGAACTATCCTAAGGATATAGGTCGTGCCCGAGATCCAAATTGGAAACGTTACGCTCATATCCTTATCCTCCGTTCCGGAAAGATGAGGAATCCACGATTCGGTGGCGCGCTGATCGGGGTTCGAAGAGGCCAAAAATAGGATGTCATGGTCCGGCTGGTATTTGTAGAGCTCGACCGTTACGAGAGATCTGCTCGGACCGAACAAAACTCTCTGCAGCAGTTTTTGGAACTGCTCAAGCGAACGTGATCCATCGAATCCTATGTTGAGGGCGGTATTGTTGGCCTGTGTGTCGCTGATTTTATGCAACGCATCACGCAGCCGAATCGTTTGATCGTGGGCGAGGCTTAGAAATGACCTGCGACGCGCGATGAGCGCACTGTCAAGTGTTTCGTGGAACGCGACATAGGTTAGGAGCGCCCCAAGTATGAGCGTTAGGCTGGTTTCCAAGTGCTGCTGCAGCCAGGACTGCTGTTGATAGGGGAGGGCGTTACGCTGCCGCAGGAGAGCGCCGCCACATATGGTAAGAAACGTCAGCGCCAGCGTGAAGCCGATCCCATGAAAGCGTTCATACATGACGCGTCGGTTCCATGTGTGTGCTTCGACATCGGCGGCTACTATCAGAATGACTGTGTCGGTTTTAGGATCGATGACCGGCGCATACGCTGAAATGAACGAGCCGTATTCATCGACGTAGGGGCCAAGGGTGCTCGTGTTTGCGTCGCGAAAGATCTCATACAGCAACGATGGGGGCTGTAAGTAGGCCGTGCCCGGAGGCGAAGCGAGCGGATCGTTGAGGGGGAGACTTTCTGGCCCAAACATGACCTTCCCCTCACGAAGCGCCATGCTGTAGATGCTGCGCATGCCGAGTGCTTTGCCATAGTCTGTTATCTGGTGCCGGAGAATCTGATAGGCCGGGTTCTCCCGGTCCTCAGCGGAAAAGCGCAGCTCCTTTATGCTGTCGATGCCGATTTGGTCCGCCAGTGCGATGGTATCGTGGAGTAACGAGTCACGCAGCCTTTGGTCGGCAAGTCTGCCACGTTGGTTTGTAAGCCAGAAGCCACCAATGAGTAACGTGAGCATCACCACAGCGATGGCCCGGCGGTGTGTTTGCTGCAACTTAGTTAGGTACTTAGCCTGCGTCAGATTTAGTGCAAGTATGGTCAGTGTAGTTACGATTGCGCATAAAAGACGAATGAGCTGAATTGGAAATCCGAAGAGAGCAAGAAAGGTTTCGTGGTTTATTACCTGCGCGGGCGGGAGGTCAGCTTTCGGCACGACCACTCCCGAGGCGAAGCCGTAGACTATGAACGAAAGTGCCATGATTAGGAACCATCTGCGTTCATTGCTCTGTACGACAGACTTACGAAATCGCAGTATCACCCAGGCTGTAAGCCATGTTCCAGGAAGTGCCATAGCATAGCGGCATGAGGCATTTAGTTCGGGTAGGCCTTTCCACCAACCAAGAGCGGTGAAGCCCAGCAGTAGCAGAGTGAACAGAGGACTAAGCTGCTTGTGCTGAGAGGTGTTAAAGCTGCGGCGGCCAAATTCGAGCAGCATCAAAAAGGAAGCTACCATAAGCGCTAATCGCAGGGCGTTGAATGGAGTTGAGTCCCACAGCGAAAGAGCGAGTAGTTCTAACCAATTTTTGCATCCATGTATGAGCCCGAACCACATAAGCCATGGCCAGGGCAGATCTTCGTCGGGACGCCGCTTCTTTCCATAGAGCGCCGCCGCCATCAGCACGTAGGCGAGCCCGTAGAGTAGGTAGATATAGTCTAACTGAGATGACATAGCCTCGATATTGGCGCCGACGCGGATTTAATACCTTAAAACGGCACAAAGCTCCCCTCTGGCCTATCGGTTGGATATTTAGGGGAGTTGAACTGTACCGTCCGCAAAAAGTCTTGACGTAAAAACGCATTTGACGCTCAGGACAGGCCGGCCGCCCCCGCTATTCGGGGGTCCGCCAAGACTTTATGCGGACGGTATAACATGCTGATTTTATGTAATAAAATTCAGCGTGGACTTGAATGTGTATCTGTTCACGGGTAACTGCTCAATAACCCTGGGCGGACTAATAATTCGTGAGCGTGCTCCTGGTCGATGTAACTAGCCGATTGGTCGACTGCGACCACGAGCACGACCACGCTCACGAATTAACAAGCTACCCGGGGTTAATGAGCAATTACGTGATTATTAGGCAACTACCTGATTTTATTATCGCTGGAGCTGTCTCAGGGAGTGCTAATTCAGTGGGTGTCCTTGAATGCCCCCTTCTCCTTGAATGCCCCCTTCAGCATCGATCGGAAACAGGCGGATCTCTTCAGCCTGGTAATCACCATCGCTTTGCCACAGTGTCCAATCATAAACCCCGAGCTCGCTGAGGGCTTTGAACTGGGCTTGGGTTTCGACTCGGCCATAGGGCACAGGCGGCCAGTTGCCGTGCTGCAGCCAGGGGCGGATGTAGGGGCTGTGGGCAAGTCCTTGGAGCTGCTCTTGTAGCTCAAGCATGGAATGGCGGATGATTTCATAGGGACTTCGCGCTGGATCGGCAACTCCAAATTCACCTTTATCCCAAAGGCTGGGATAGAGCATCGGGCAGATGTAATCGACGTAGGGGGCAAGAAGGCGTACGTCCTGGCCGATCTCTTCATCGCCGCCGCGCACAACCCTGCCGAAGACATCTACCGAGAGCGGAGCCAAGGTTGGCAGGGCGCGACGCACCATAGCCACACCTGCACTTATGACGGCGCTACGGCTGCGCTTGTCGTGCTTCTGGTGAGGGAACGTTAGGCGCACGCCTGGCTCGTCGGCGAAGCGTACATAGTCGAGTTGTATCTCATCAAAACCGGCTTTCATGGCCGCTTTGGCGAGGGCGATGTTGTACTCCCATACCTGATCTACGTATGGCGAGAGAAAGGAGACCTCACCGCAGGCTGTCTTGGAGCCGTTGGTGATGGCTGAACTATCGGGCCCACGGACAACCCACTCGGGGTGTTTTTGTGCAAGGCAGGCATCAAGCAATATGGCGATACGCGCGACGACGTACCATCCGCGTGCATGGCTAAATCCGATCAGGTGTTTAACATCGATTAGCCGTTCGCTTGGTTGCATTGTGGCCAAGCTGATCGATACCGCGTCGGGCAACGAGACGGCGCCGTCACCGTCCTTGATGTCGACGACGAGAGCGTTGACCTGTGCTGCCGCAGCCATGCGTAGCGTTTTTGGCAGTTCACTTTTCGACACGCTCAACGAAGGCAGATAGACCGCTTGCACCGAGCGATAGGGGCGAGTTTGATGGGGAGCTGCAGTGGCATAACTACTGAGGCACAAGAAAGTGACGATCCCAAAAACGTGTAAACAACACCGCCAAATAGTAGTCTTGGGAGGTAACCTCTTCAAATGTGAAACACGTTCTATCTTTATCATCTTTCCTTGGCGCATGTGACACAGGTGGCAGGCTGCATCCTCCGCGATTATCACAACTCGCCGTACCACCATAGTTATGGTGCAAGGAGGGACCTGTGTCACACACTCCTCGCATGGAATTCTTACAAAACTACCATTCCAAAACTATAAGGACAACAACACTCATAGCGCTACCAGGGCAACTTTGTCTCAACTTAACTAGTAACTGCTCGGTAACTGCCTAATATCAATAAGCGTGGGTGATTCTAAATCTTGAACGTGAACTTGAACTGTTCCTGATACCTGCTCCCTTCGACTCGGTCGCTAGCTCCCTCGCTCAGGACCGAAGCCTGCCCCTTCTCCTCTGGATCGGAATAGGAAAAGGCTTCGACCGTGAGCTACCCTCGGCCTGAGCTCGGGTCGAAGGCAGCCGAACGGAGCGGGAGCGGGAGCAGGAATCAGGAGCAGTTCAAGTGCAAGTTCAAGCAAGTTCCTTTTACCCGGGGTTATTGAGCACTTACACTGCTCTCCCCTAATTGGCTAACGCTGACGTCAAACGTCAGTAATACCATGAAATCGCCCTATAGTGCCGTGTAACTGTCGTTTGAACTAGTGGCGCGCGAAGCGCGGCACTACGTGCTCTGTGGTGTAAATCCACGGCGCATCGTATTCTCTGTAATCGCTCGCGGTTCCATAAACTGCAGTAGGTAGTCGGGGCCGCCGGCTTTCGACCCTACGCCCGACAGCTTAAAGCCACCGAAGGGTTGGCGGCAGACGAGAGCCCCGGTACAGCCGCGATTGATGTAGAGGTTGCCGACCTTAAACTTTCGCTTGGCGTAGTCGATGTGCGACGGCGTGCGTGTAAAAACCGCTCCGGTAAGGGCATATTGACTGTCGATGGCGAGTGCCACCGCCTCTTCGAACGAAGCCGCCTGGCGTGCGGCTACGACTGGGCCGAAGACCTCTTCACGCCATAATGAGCTGCTGGTAGCGACATCTCGAAAGATCGTTGCCGGTACGTAGTTGCCCTCTGTCGGCGTGCTGCCTTTGAATGCGGCGTGAGCATTTGTTTCGGACTCAGCGATCACAGCCAGAATGCGCTTTTGACTGGCCACATCTATTACGGGGCAGAGCAGGGTGCCTGATTCTGCGGCGGGGCCGACGATAATGTTCGAGGCTGCATCGCAGAAACGCCTCAGAAATGGTTCGTACGCTCCACCAACGACGATGATGCGCGAACAGGCGGAGCATTTTTGACCGGCATAGCTGAAGGCCGAATTAAGGGCGCCTTTGACCGCCTCATCAAGATCAGCGTCCTCGTCAACGATAATGGCGTTTTTCCCGCCTAACTCAAGGATCACCTTTTTAATCGTCGTCTGGCCAAGACCAAGCGTGGCCGCAGAGTTCAAAATCTCAAGGCCCACGGCACGTGAACCGGTAAAACAGATCATCGCCACGTCGGGGCTGTGGACAAGCCGCCGCCCAATCAGTTCGCCACGGCCGGGGAGGAATGCAAAAGCTGAGGGGGAAACGCCCGCGGCCAATACGATCTTGGCAAAAGCGTAGCCGATTAGACTCGTGCTCTCCGCTGGTTTCAAAATGGCACAATTTCCCGTCACCAAGGCGGCGACGGTCATTCCGCAGGCGATGGCTAGCGGAAAATTCCAGGGTGAGATGACGAGCGCGATCCCGCGTGGCTGATAGAGGTACTGGTTATCCTCACCGAGCACGTCCATAAGTTTAAACGGAGAGCCCAAGCGGAGCATCTCGTCGGCGTAATATTCGCAGAAGTCGATGGCTTCGGCGATATCGGCATCGGCTTCACGCCATGGTTTCCCCGCCTCGCGGATAATCAAAGCGGCGAGCGCCAGGCGCTCGCTGCGCATCTGTGCGGCGATGCGGCGCAGCGTGGCGGCGCGCTCCGCTACCGAGGTCTCCTCCCAATGATCTTTTCCTGCCTTAAGGGAGGCGAGTGCGGCGTCGGCGTCGGCTTCTGTCGCCAGTGAGGTTCGCCCAATGACGAGGCGAAAGTCGGCTGGATCGTGGCGCTCAAAGACCTCCTTATTGCGTAGCTCTTTTCCGTTGATGATCGGGCAGGCGTAGATCTCGTTGTTGGCGATACGCTGGTGAAGCAGTTTGAGAGCGGTCTCAACGGCAGCGCGATTTTCGGCGATACTGAAGTCGGTGATCGGTTCATTACGGAACATAGGGGCTAGTCTCCTCGTGCAGTTGGGGTTCTTTCAAAAGCTCAGAAATAGCTTTAGCATCGAAAAAGGTATGACGCAGGAACGATTCGTTCGAGGTGTTCTCAAGAAGGCGGCGTACAAAATACCCCATGCCGACGAACATATCGCCGAGCGGTACGTAGAGCCGTACCAGGTAGCCGCGTCGAGCAAAGGTGCGTGCGATCGGTTCGGCCATGCCATAGAGCATCTGCAGCTCAAACTCTGCGGGAGTCACTCCCTTCGATTCGGCGTAGATACAGGCGTGTGAGAGTGATCGAATATTATGCGAAGCGATCGCCGGTAGGCACAATTCGTGCTGATCAATCAGCAGCCTGCTCAAGTGCTCAAAAGAGGCATCGCTGCTCTCCTTTTTGGTAAAGAGTGGAAAGGTGGTGCCGTTTTGCTGGCTTACCACCTGTTCGTAGTCCCAGTAGGCTCCCTTGACCAGACGCAGTGCTATCGGTGCTCCGCGCGTGTCGGCTAATTTTAGGAGGCTTCGTATGCTGGCCTCGGCGTTCTTAAAATAGGCCTGCACGACGATGCCGGGATAGGGGAAATCGCGAAATTCAGGTGATCCGAAGACGCGCATGAAGGTTTCGAAGATAATCGGATTGTTAGCGGCATCTTCAGCGTCGACATAAATGAGCGCGTTGCCACGTCGCGCCGCGCGTGCAATCTCAGAAAGTCTCTCGGAAAGCACGGCCACGCTGCGTTCGAAGTTGAGCGGGCCGCACTGCGAATAGAGAGCAGTCAGTTTTACGGAGAGGCACACGGGATGCTGTTCTCCGGGGTGACCGGCAAGGATGGGCTGGCTCTCTTTCCAAGCTGGAACCCTGTGGCAGAGAACCTCGATCGCTTCGATATAGCGTGCAAGGTATTCCTCGGCTTCGCCTTCGCTGAGGCAGAATTCGCCCAGCAGGTCGATTGTAAAGCACAGACCATCGGCGCGCACGCGACGAAGGGCGCCGAGGGCTGACGATGGGTTTTCTCCGGCGATAAAAAGTGAGGCAAATTCATGGATCCCGCGCTTAACCGCTAGGGCGGTCACGGCGCCGCGCAGCGAGCTCGAGCTGGGGCTTACGGCCCAGCCTAGTCCTTGGTTGATGCCGCGTGCGGGAGTACGCAGATATTCGTTGAGGTGGGATACGATGGCACGGTTTGATTTAAGGGTGGGCAGGACGTCGACGAGGCGAAAGAGGTTGGTTTTGAAGTCGGCATTGGCCATCGACCACTGCATTATTTTTGAGATCCAAAAGTTCCTAGAGAGTGCCGAAGGCCTCTCGCTGCCGATGCCGTCGAAGATAGAACGTCCAAGTTCTATGATGCGGGTGTTCAGGGAGATTTCTTGGGACATAGGCTGATGTTTGTTTGCAAAAATCTTATAAGGAAAGCGCCAATGAGGCACGCCATAAGCCTAACATAAGTTAATGCTTGGGAGCATCGCTATAAAACTTCCCCACAGGGCGATTTTGTGGTTTTAGGGAAGATGTCGCACGTAGCGTATTCTTAGTCCTGGTTGGTCAAGTCCTAAATGCAGTCTACACATTTCTCCAAGATAAGGGCATTTGGGCGCATCCGCAAGCTTTGCCGGGGGCGAGC
>CAIXSY010000047.1 GCA_903922175.1 uncultured delta proteobacterium
GAGAGTGTCAGGCAATTCTGGACATTAGCCCTGAGCCGAGTGCTGATGCCGTAAAGTTAGCTGACGTAGTGGCCGCTAACGTCTATTGCCTCATCAGGAGTTACGGCTAAGGCCGTGGGCTGCAGCCGAAAGCTGCAGCTGCATCAGACGCAGTCAGCAGAAAACTGACTTCGGATCACTGAGAGCCAATTACAGATCAACGCTCGTCGGTCTGAGGCAGAGCCTCGCTAGCCATATTAGGCACTATGTTTTCTATATCGTCCGCAGAGAGTCTTGACGTGACGATTCGAATCTCAAGTGTGTCCGTTGACGGCGTAGCAGAGTGAACTACTTGTCTGTGTGGTGCTCGCAAGAGCGGTTCTCGCACCGAAGGTGGGCTAGGAGCGCGCGAACGCGCGCTCCTAGGTTCGCCATAAATACATTTTTGCGGACGGCGTAAAAGATATTCTTATCGATTTCCCCGCCTTTTGCCTTCGATTTTGCAGATTATCCAATGGGGTCAGATCGTTACCAAATCGAACGAACGTTTATTCCGATGCTGGTGTAAGCACAACGATTTTTGATCTGCCACATCCTAATAGAGCGGACGACGACTATTACGTGGAGGCGATATGTCAGAGCAGATGACGATTGAAGGGGAAGGACGTCCTAGTAAGCATACGTTCATCGTTGAAGAGATCTCCGACGCCGAGGCTGGATATGCTAAGGGCCCCGAGCGTGGGCTCATTTCGGCACTGTTGTTCGACGGAGTCATGGGATGCTTGTGTTATGCCTTAAATGACGGAGATTCGTCGGCTCAGCACTATCGGGAGGCCTACCTCTGGGTCTTTCGCAAAGATCTTGAATATGTGTTCTCGTTCGACAATGTTTGTGAGGCCTTAGGAATTGAGGCGGACGCCTTGCGAGTTGGGATCATCAACTCAGCTAACTCCAAGAAAGGGCGCTGGAAGAGATCTCGGAGGAAGGAGGCTCGTGTCTAAAGGTTTTCTAAGGTTTTAATTGGTTTCGGGCAATTCGTCACACACTTCGTTTCGCTTGAAGGGGATGTCCTGGGAGGGACATCCCCTTCCTTTTTTTGTGCGGCGCTTCGCGCCGCACTGGAAGTGATTATAGGGTTGATTGTTCGTAATTGCTCTTCAGGCCTCGGCTCGGCGAGAGTCGAGACGGGAGCGATCCGAAGTCAGTTTTCTGCTGACTGCATCCGATGTAGCTACGGCCGCGGCTGCATCTGATGCAGATAGCTGATAGCTGATAGCTGATAGCTGATAGCTGATAGCTGATAGCTGATAGCTGAAAGCAGATCTCAGATAGCAGATTACAGGATCCCTTCCGCGCCAATGCGCGGGTCGGTTCAACGACCCTATTCCCCGTCCCAACATCAACCCGGATATCGGCGATCCGGTTCACGGTGTTTAACTCCGCCGCTCTTGACGATCTCAAGGATAATCCCCAATCGTGGCTCGGTGTCGAGATAATAAAAAGAACTGCCACGCTTAGGATCTTTCTACCTTGAGTACCGGATCCCCGTCTTCTGCCTGTTCGGGCTTGGCATCCTCACTCTCATCCGTCTCGACCGCGGCGATGCGGTATTTCTCGGAGGCCCAAGCTCCGAGGTCGAGGAGCTTGCAGCGCTTGGAACAAAATGGGAAGTGCGTGTCGCGCTCTACGATCTCTTGACGGCATTGTGGGCAGCGGGCGTTTGGCATAGTTAGAAGATCGAGATATCAGCAAAGTTATCCATCTGTCGGCTCTTAACTCCTTTGAGTAAGCCTTCGATGAAGGTGTCGAGGGCGAGCGTGGCCTGCTCCTTGACGGCGTAGCGGCGCAGGGTCACGCTTCTGTTCTCTTTCTCCTTCGCGCCGACGATGACGATGTTGGGGATCTTGTGCGTGACAGCTTCGCGGATCTTCTTGTTAAAAGAGTTACTCGTCGTGTCGATCTCGGCACGAATTAGCTGATCGCGTAGCTTCGCCTGAATCTCTTTGGCGTAATCCACAAAATCCTCCGCTACGGGGACGAGGCGTACTTGAATCGGCGCCATCCAGGTCGGAAAGGCTCCGCCAAAATGCTCAATCAGGAAGGCGATGAAGCGTTCATGGGTACCGAGTGGGGCCCGATGAACGATGTAGGGGCGATGCTCCTTGCCGTCCTCGGCGATGTAGGTCAGGTTAAAGCTGAGCGGTTGGGCGAAGTCGAGCTGGGTGGTGCTGATGGTCTCCTCGCGTCCGAGAAGTGTCGAGGCTTGGAAGTCAATCTTTGGTCCGTAAAAGGCAGCTTCGCCGGGGCCGAGGATGTAGTCGACCTTCTTTTGCAGAAGAACTTCTTTGACGGAGTCTTCGCTAAACTTCCACAGCTCTTGATTGTCGACAAACTTTTCCTTTTTACTCTCGTCATGTGTGGAGAAGCGCACTTTGACGTTCTGAAAGCGAAAGAGGTTGAAGTAGTGAAGGGTAAGGTCAAACGTCGAGATGAGCTCCTCGCGCAATTGTTCAACGGTGCAGTAGATATGGGCGTCATTCATGGCTAGCGAACGCACGCGCAGCAACCCAGAGAGCGCGCCTGAGTCCTCGTAGCGATAGACCGTTCCGTACTCGGCTAAGCGCAGTGGCAGCTCGCGGTAGCTTCTTGGCCGGTAGCTGTAGATCATGTGATGGTGCGGGCAGTTCATCGCCTTAAGATAGTAGTTGGCTTCGCCCTCAATCGACATCGGTGGAAACATCGAGGCTTTGTAGTAGGGGAGATGTCCCGAGGTAATGTAGAGAGCTTCTTTGGCGATGTGTGGAGTGGAAACACGAACATAGCCGTAACGGGTCTCCATCTCTTTGGCGAGGTCCTCAAGCGCTTCGCGGATGACCGTGCCGTTTGGTGTCCAGAGGGGCATTCCTGGCCCAACCATGTCGGAGATAATGAATAGTTCGAGCTCTTTTCCGAGCTTGCGGTGGTCGCGCTCCTTGGCCAATTCACGTTTTGCCATATACGCTTCGAGCTCAATTTTATTCTCGAAGGCGAGTACGTAGAGGCGAGTTAATTGTGGGTTCTTTTCTGAGCCGCGCCAGTAAGCGCCAGCAAGGCTGTCGATCTTGAAACAGTCCGGAGGAATTTGGCCGGTATGCTCTAGGTGCGATCCAGCGCACATGTCCTGGAAGGGGCCATTGACGCAAAAGCCGATCTCTTTCTCGCCCCGGCCAATGAGCTCCTCGCAATACTCGACTTTAAACTGCTGTCCTTGACCTTTGAGGTACTCAAGGGCCTCTGCCACTGGGCGTGAGCTCTGCTCGAATTTTTCACGACGCCCGATAATCTTGCGCATCCGTTTTTCGATATCTTTGAAGTCCTCCGGCGTAAGTGGGGTCTCGAAGAGAAAGTCGTAGTAACAGCCGTCATCCACGGGAGGGCCAAAGGCGAGCTTGGCAGTCGGGCGAAGCTCGAGCACGGCTTCGGCGAGAACGTGAGCGATTGAGTGACGGAGGCGATAAAGATGACTGTCTGTTTGTTCCATAGTAAGCGCAGTGTAGTGATTCTGCCGCTTATTTGCAATTCTGGAGTGATGGGCTAGGCGCTGTGCGGCCTAATCTTTATGCGCTCGACATTAAGAGCGTCGGCAGCATGGAGCTGCAGTTGTTGCAGGACGGAGTCCTTTTTTAGGTATTCCTCCTCTTCGGTCGAGGCTGCCTCAAGATACAAGATATCCTCTTCGAAGTGGTAGGCCGCAACTCGGTGCAAGTGCTCAAGCAGGTTCAGCTGTAGCTTGTCGTCGAGCACCGCTAAGAGCTTATTCCATCGCTGAGGATCGTTGCCTTTCATAGTACCCGGGAAAGGATAATATATATCTTATAGTATACCAGCACTTTCGGCTGGGCGACAGGCACAAAATTACTACGTGCGTCATGCCCCCTATCGCAGAAGGTTAAATCGCTGTTTCTGTGCTGATTATTCTTCCGGCCATTTGGGGGATGGGGCACCTATGGGTTTTCTTCCAACAAAAAACCCTCTGCCTTCCATCGAAGGCAGAGGGTCTGTTGTCCTAGCGCTATAAGCGCGCTGGCCGCTTCATATCGGCTACACCGCAGCTTGTTTTAGGACCTCGGCAGCAGCATTCTGGGCTTGGAACTGTATCGCCGTGCGCAGGCTGCTTATGTCAAGATCGAGGGCCTCACAGATAAACCGAAAGCTGAGAGGGGCATCGGTTAGCTCATCGTCAAGTAGCCATAATCGGGCCCCCTCGCGGAGCTCGCCTTCACCACCGATGAAGTCGGTGATCGCACGCTGCAAAACAGCAGCGAGCAGTCTTTTTTCGGGAACAAATGGGCCGTGAGTTTGAACATCAGAATTCGACCAGAATTTCATAAACTTCCGTCCTTTCTTAAAGATTCAATGCGTTCACTACAGCAAATTAACTTCTTCCTTCGTCCAATCAAGGTGTGAACGAATCCCTTGCGGCCTTAAGTTCCTCACTACACGTGAGACTTAACCCGCCAATACTTAGCCAAAAATATCGTGAAACTTTAAATTTCCTCGGGAGAAAATCCGAAGGAGCACCACCCCGCGACTGCAAATGCGGGAGCCCATTTATACAGAACGCTCATTCGCTAGTCAATGAAATAATTTGCGCTGTCAAGTGGCGGCTAACTAGGCGAAAAGACAGGCGAATTATGCTGAGCTGCAGGCTTCGCCTGCCGCTAGCCCACGCCTGCTGAGTAAGAAATAGACACATAGGTACTTTGACAATAGGTAGGCTCATGCTAGGTCGACAACGGAGTCAATGGCGAGGCCAGTAAATATCCTCTTGAACTCGCGGTTTGTGTTACGGGGATCGACAGCATGTATGTCAGCAAGTAAGATCGAAAAATATTGATTAGTCTTGTTTGGGGACACAATTCCCCGAAGATCTGCGACCGGCACTAGGCCAAGCTAGGCATGACCTGTTAGTGGCTATTGTTGGTATATCGGCTGATCCAGCTATTGATTCAGCTCTGTCTCGACCGCGCTTTGCCATAGTAGATGTTACCGAACAACATACCCATACGGTAAGATTTTTTGGGGAGGATGGTCGATTGTCAGAGCGGCATGCGTCGACCACGAATCATTTTCGAGTGGTAGTTTTATAATGCGTACTGTGTCCCCTGCTGAAATTCGTTGGCTCGATAGAGGATTGGTTTACCTGCACCCCTCGGACGGGCGGATTATTAGAAGAGCAGAGGTTGGCCAGGAAAGCGAATTTGGCAGAGATGTTGGATCTGATAGCGGTGGTTTTGGATAGTCGGCGGGTCGGGCTCGCGTCCATCGAGTACAATTCGGAAAGCTAGATTTGCAAAAGACCGCCAGTTCCAGGCCGCCAGGCCTGGAACTATCGTACCACCGCCGGCATTGAGTCCCGGATCAGAGTTCGCACCTGTTTGGCTATAGTTTGAGCCTTTTTTTCTGAGCTCGTAATCTCTGCTTGTGAGCTGTTTTCTTCGGATTCCACTCGGCGATATTCGGTAATAATCGGCAAACTACTTTGGCGCAAAAGGTTAAGCCTTGAGGAAAACTCGTAGGCGGGATTGTCGGTTTCTAGTTTGACCTTTCCCCCGGCGCCGCGAAGGGCTTCACGCAGTGCCACCAGTCCGTCAATTCGATCGGGAATTTTCTGCAGCATCGGAAGGTCTTGTAACGTTCCGGAGCGGTAGGTAAGGAGCTTCTGTTCATCCTTGGATTCATACATCGAGGGCAGCGAGAAAAACTGGCTCATGTCGGTAGCTACAAGCGTGTGTTGTTCGACGAGCTTCTTCCTGCGATTGGCTAAGGTGGCGAGTGCGTTGCGCCGTGTATGGTTGGATTGGTGTATCTGCCCGAGCTCCTCGAGCTTTATCTGCAGAGACTTCGCTAGGAGTTGCGTATCCTGAGAGAGCTGGCCTAGGTCAAGGTTATTATAATCCGCCAGAGAGTCGCTTACCTCTTTTGAGTTGAGCAGATCCCGGCGCAGGCCAACTTCATACAGAAAGTGTCTAAATTCTGCGCCTGAATTTGAATCGCGTGAGAGTGTCAGGAGATCGTGTAAGCTATCAACACGGCTCGCACCACGTTCAAATAGTATTAACACGCGATCGATTGGGCCGCGATCGTTGGTGGCCAGAGCTTGGTCCAGCTTGCCCAGGGCCCATTCATGTTCCCAAAGAGCAGCGCCGATGACGAGGCAAAGCGAGAGAGTGATGACGATCGCTAATGAAGCGAGGGCGAAAAGCCAGGAACGCAGGGAAGGGGAGCTAGGGTGTGCTGCTATGCTGTTCATGTGGGATACGGTAAAGTGCTCTTACGAGATATCTTGGTCAAAGAAAGTTATCGAAAATGAGTCAAGTATGGATTTACCCTTGAACGTGCACGTCAGACTGCACGGGAAAACGCTAATTGGTCCGAGGCATGGCTCGCAAGGGGCAACATAGCAGGTTAATCGTCTCTTCCCAAGGCGTTTAGTTGAGCAGCCGGTTAAGGTATGCTAGATATCTTCTCAAGTACGGCCTTTAAAAAAAATAGGTCAGAGCAAGGAATTTGCAGAATGAACGATAGTAAATCTCAACCACTTTTGTTAGGTGAGGCCATTCGGCAACAGTTTCCGTTTTTTGGGGATAACCCAGCTCTGCCATCCGATAGGCGACGGATTGTCCCCGCTTATCTCGACTCAGCCGCGACGAGTCAGAAGCCGCGCTGCGTGATTGAACGTATGACGCGTTTTCTCTCGTATGAAAACGCCAATATCCATCGTGGAGCTTATCAGCTTAGTGGGGTAGCGACGGAAAACTTTGAGGATGCGCGTGCGCGTATCGCCGACTTTATCGGGGCATCATCTCCGAACTGTATTGTTTTTACGCGGGGGACCACCGATTCGATCAATCTTGTGGCGCGGGCGCTCGAGCCGGAGTTGAGCGAGGGGGATGCGATTGTGCTTACTCTTTTAGAGCACCATAGCAACATCGTTCCCTGGCAGCTTTTGGCACAACGCAAGCGGCTCAAGCTGTACTTTGCCGATATTAGTGACCAAGGTGTGCTCAACCTAGACGATCTTGCCCAGAAGATCGCCGCCACGAAGCCAAAGATCGTTTCTGTAACCCACGTCTCCAACGCGTTGGGCACGCTCGTACCGATTAAGGCGGTCTGTGCCTTAGCACATTCGGTTGGTGCGACAACTGTTGTTGATGCGGCTCAATCCGTTTCGCACATGGCCCTCGACGTGGATGATATCGATTGTGATTTTCTCGCCTTCTCGGGGCATAAGCTATACGGACCGACTGGTGTCGGTGTGTTGTATGGAAAGGAGCAGCGACTTGCCGCGCTTGAGCCCGTCTACGGCGGTGGCGGTATGATCTCCTCGGTGAGTACGGAAAAGACTACATGGGCCGATGCACCGCAGCGTTTTGAGGCAGGCACGCCACCTATTGCCGAGGTGCTTGGGCTGGCAGCGGCAGTTGAGTTTGTTCGTCAGTTAGGAATGGCGCAGATCGAGGACTACGAAGAGAAGCTGCTTTACGCAGCGATGGAGCGACTTGCGCGAGAAAAAGCAATTACCCTGTATGGACCAGCGCTGCATGGCGGTGAGCAGAAAGGGATTATCTCATTTACTATCGACGGGGTTCATCCGCATGATTTTTCGACGATAGCGGATACTTTTAATGTGCAGCTTCGTGCGGGGCATCATTGTGCTATGCCGTTGCTGAAGCGGCTTGGATTGCAGTCAACGGCGCGTATCAGTTTCGGATTGTATAGCATAATGGACGATGTCGAGGCTCTGTGCGAGGCTGTGCACTTCGCGCAGAAGAAGTTCTCTTAAGGAAGCTCTGAAATATTCGTGGTACGGACCGCTCGCGCGGCCGCACACGAATATTTCAGAGCTTCTGGCCCTTATCGCTGCTCCACAGGTCCGCCATAACGCCTGCGGAGGCTGGGAGGCGACGGCGTAGATACACTACGTTTGGAGGGCTATGAGTTTGTGACGAAGGCGGTACAGGTTGCTAAGAGAAAAGAGGGTGAAGAGTTGACAGGTGTTAGTTGGCTCATACCTCTTTGTATCTAGTTCCCGCGTTTCTTGCGAGCGCTAAATCTCACTTTTGTTTGTGCCTCAGGCGCTTCTCCCCCGTTAGAACCTCTAAAAAACTCGTGTGCGGCTGCGTTAGCGGTCCGTACCACGAGTTTTTCAAAGGTTCCTTAAAATACTTCCCTATAAACTCTAAAAACGCCGCTGGGACGGCAACCACCCGACACCGTTTCACTATTTGCCCGTCACAACGGCAAGTTACTGTGTATTGCCTCGAATGCACGTCCATTCCTATGAAGACTTTTTGCCCGCTATAGTCTATATGTTTATCATTCATATCTATTCTCCGATTCAAAAATGCTCCGTGTCTCACCACTGAGCGTTGTTATTTGAATCGGAGTTTTTCATACCTAGAGACGGCTGTCGCTATGCGAAGCATAGCGACTTAATTACCAACGTCAGCCCCAACCCCTTAGTTTCTCACACGAAAATGGCGTGTTTTTTATTGCTCAAGTAAAAGAGAGCAGGCTCCGTATAGTTATCTTAAGAGGTTGCGGTTGTTCTTAAGGCTTTGTAACGAGGAATGGTGAACGCGGGCCGTGTTTGCGGTTCGCAGTGTTTTGAGCTCTTCACCGATACAAGCCAAAAATTTCAGTTCCGGGCTTGCCGTGGGAATTCTCTTGCGGTGGGTGCCCCACATTGAGTCGAAGGATTGGCTTGGTGTCTGGACCTGATAACTTCACGGAGGAAGAAACATGGCTATTACTCTTGGTTCAAATATTGCATCCCTAAAGGCCCAACGGACTTTAGGAGTGTCCACTGACCAGTTGTCCAAAACCTACGAGCGTTTAAGCTCGGGATACCGAATAAATAGAGCGAGTGACGATGCGGCAGGATTAGCAATCGCCGATTCGTTGAAAGCTGACCAGCGCGTAGCAACAGTCGCAATTCGAAATGCCAATGATGGTATTTCGACGATTACGATTGCCGATGCCGCTCTGAGCCAGATCGGTGGCGTGCTTGCGCGCTTGTCGGAGCTTGCTGAACAATCGGCGAACGGTGTGTATAGCACCTCACAGCGTTCAGCACTTTCCAACGAGTTCGTCGCGCTCGGATCTGAAATTGAGCGTATTGCAGTCACGACCAAGTTCAATGGTGTCGCGCTGCTCTCAGGAAATGCCTCGATCGTACTGCAGGTAGGGTTCAATTCGCAATCAACGTCACAGATCATCCTCAATGGTGTTTCTGGAACGTTGGCTTCGCTTGGACTAACGGGTGCGAACAGGTCGGACCTGAGCTATTCGCTTAATGACGTCAGCCCGTCTGAAGCTCAGTCCGCCGCGCGCTTGGCGCTGGACGCGATCTCGGGAGCTATCAGCTCTCTGGCCGGGCAACGTGGTACGTTGGGCGCTGTCGAGTCACGACTACAGGTGAGTATCAATAACCTGTCCGTGGCGCGTGAAAACTTCGCTGCCGCCGAATCGCGCATTCGCGATGTCGACGTAGCGACGGAAGCTGCCGAACTAACCAGACTCGGAATCTTGCAGAGAGCAGGTGCTTCCGTGTTGGCTCAGGCAAATCAGCAGCCATCACTGGCACTGTCATTACTCCAGTAAGTTAGCTAGGCTGTGGCGGAATTTTTCCGAACAGTCTGTAGGAGTATCGTTTGTGAGACGGTGGTGCGAGGAGAAGCTGCCGCGAGCTGCCAGCCTGTTGCAGCCCTCCCGCATCACCGCCGGTTGAGATAATAGATACTAGTTCGCATGCGCATGAGAGATTGATACGATTAAGCACGGGTCCTAAATTTAGTACCTCGCTACTTTTCTTGCGGGTCCGGAAGCTGACTGCGGTAATACACCGATCATCGCAGCATGTCTTCCGGGCCCTTTTCGTCATCTGCCAGCTGGGGTGAGTGTTGAGCCGATTCGTGCATTCGCTTCTGTGATCCGCTCTCAGCGATCTGCAGATTTCTGCTGACTGCATCAGCTGCGGCCGCAGCCGTCGGCTTTAGCCGTAGCCTCGGCTGAGGGCCACTGACCCATCGCATCAGAGCGAGGAACTATCCTGCCTGCGCCGAGAGCAGCCTGTCGTCTTGGCCAAATCACTGATTTTAATATGCTCTTTAGTCAGATTTGAGTACTCTGCAGATTCCAGGTAGAATTTTGGTTGTACTTTGTTGAGATCGTATCACCATGGAACGTGAAGTAGTAAGAAAATGGGGCATTGGCTTGTTCGTCATTATCATGCTCGTTGTCATCGGGCCCGAGGTTGTTAATTACTTCTTCGGCGTGAGGACCGAAGCAGACGCGGACTGGAGTCATTGCTCCGACGACACCGATTGTTTCCTGGTTCGCGAGCGTTGTGGCATGAATGTGGTAAGCCGTAGTGGTATTCATCGATACGAGTACGCTTTTAACCACGCGCACGCGCCACACAGCGGCCTTATCGAAAGTTTGACCTGTGCAGATCCCTTTCTTGGTGAGCGCATCTACCTCTCGCCGGCAAAGGCCGAAGCTGCGGGGTATGGTGTAGTCAGCTGTCGTGCGGGTTTTTGCAAGAACGATCGCACGCGATAACAAGCGACGGAATTACGCTGCCCGCTTGAGCGGCTTTATGTCGTTGGCGATGATCGGATTCACCCGGCTCAACTCCCATGACTTTTGCAGGTTTAGCCACAACTCGGCTGATGTGCCGAAGAACTTGCCCAGTTTAACCGCCATTTCCGGCGAGATGCCACGCTTTCCACGGCAGATTTCATTTATGTTTCCGATCGGCACGCGTAGCCTCCTGGCAACCGCTGACTGCGACAGCTCGCTATCAGCAATATAATCAACAAGAATTCGACCGGGGTGAACCGCCTTCGGCGCACGGGATGCTGAAAAACTCATAAATTCTCCGCTAATGGTAATCGCATATTTCGACATCAAACAAATCTAGCCCATCTTTACAAAAACAAACTCGATATTGGTCATTAATTCGAATGCTTATCTGCCCCCTGCGATCCCCAGATAGTTTCTCAGGACGAAAGCTATGCGGTGCCTGCATCAGATCCACTTCGCTACTGATGCTATTGAGCCAGTTTAGTCTTTCTAGCGCCTTGGCATGCAATTGCTCTGGTAAAGTTCGGCGTGCTTTTTTACTACCCACACCATAGGCTATATCTCGTGTTCCCTCGTTGCGATAACTCCTTATCATCTCTGATAGTATAGGACTTTAGCGTTTACACGGCAAGCGTTATAAGCATAGGGCTCCGGGCGTTGAGGCGTAAGGAGGCTGCGGTAGTAGAGTCTTAAGCATCAATCCAATACTGCTCTACCAACTCCCTGGCTGTGCTTTCTTCGACTCCATGTTTCATCAAATAACAGGCGTTACGCGTGTTGCGACCCTCAGTTGAGACTTCGCTTGCCTTGAGCTGCAACACCAACTAGCGGCGCGCGACGTGTCCTCCGAAGCACCGGCCGCGAGGCCGGGCGAAGGAGGAAGCGCGGCGCTCCGGCCCCCCCCCCCCCCCCCCCC
>CAIXSY010000048.1 GCA_903922175.1 uncultured delta proteobacterium
CCTACGCACGAGTGCGTAGGACGAACAAAAGTTCTTGGCCGATTCGCTTGTTACAATAAAATTACAAAAGGGCGGGGTACGCGGGGTAGTAATCTTCAATCTTGAAATCGGGCGGGATAGCTTAAGAATCGATTGCAGGCTCAACTATGCACAACAGGTGTTGCTTAGTTCATTTGCAAATCTAACTATAAAGTGATTTTCAGACTGGCAGGAAAGGAAAATAAAGTTCTTGTGCTTGCAGTATTAGACGGGAGACGAGATCTCGAGATTCTATTGCTGCGGAGGCTCATAAGGAGCTAGCCACCTATAGCCTACTTTTTTGTTAGGTGCAGCAGATTCTCCAACGTCAGCGCGGCCTCTAGCTTTATAGTGAGGGCCCTCCCCTTATCACTCTGCCCTTTGGCTTCAGTCGCAATTTCATAACCAGCCTGACCACGGTCATGTGAACGGATGAGTCTTTGACGCTGCCTGTTGTGGTTTTGTCAACAACGCTTCAGCGATCTCAGTTCGGACACGTTCCCGATCACCGTCATTAAGCATCCCGGCCCGTACGAAAGCTACAAAACTCACTAATTCCATGTTGTTCGGGCTAGACACTACATCACTAAAAGCCGACAAAGCTTTTATGAACAACGGTGCATTACTATCGCCGAAAGCTCCCCTGAATAATCTGCTGAGAGATTGCAGATCTCCGGTAATCTGCGCTTGCAGAAGATCACGATGGAACATCCGCTCGGCCTCCGCGGGTGAGCTTTTACTATAAATTTCATGTGCGAACTGTCGCAAATGCTGCGCTATAACACCATAGGACGAATCAAAAAAAAGGAATTGCCGATCCCTCTGCTTCCAGTTCTCTTTTTCGCTATTATCATATCCCACTCCTTGAGATAACCGCGAGTACGGAAGCATTAAATTAATTTTATCACTTTCAATCTGCGCAGTTCCGCTTAAAAGTAAGGCTGCAGTAATATCCACTCCGTTAAGCATGAATTTGAAATCTTTAGACTCGCTGCGACTACGGCGCCAGCTTCTATCCTCGTCAAAACGCATGAATGTTTGCAAAAAATGCATCTGGGTGAGCGCCATCAAACCTTCATCTAAATATCGAAAAAGGCGTGAGTCTTTGTCCTGAGCTACTCGTCGCGAGCTGGTCAAAGTTAGCCCCGATTGAACAATCTTTGGAGCTACTCCCCTAAAGGACATGACGAGCCTCCCAAGAGCGTGATTAACTTCATGAAGCAGCGTAGAAAGCGCATGTTGAGCAATAGCCATCTCATCTGTTTCTCGAACCACAGGGAATGGTGCTGTATAGTGCCCTCGGTTACTACCTTTTTGCGTAATGAGTGGCTCGGCTAGAGTAAAATCGGTTGAAGTTTTGCCGGTGTCAATCCCCAGCTCCCTAAAGAGCACTGAGAAGTACGTAGGGACCAAGGAGCTAACTTGAGCCTGCAAGAACGGGTGAGCCACTGAAACCGGTCGATTCCCCTGATTTATTAAATTTTCCGCAGTGTGAAGGTAAGCTTCTGCGAGTTTTGACGGCAGCGCCTCTCTTGACTTAGCACCTACCGGTGCGCCAACCGGTTTCACGTGTTTATTTTCTAATTGTGCAGCGGCCAGCGAGATCATTCCCTCCCGAGTCATCGGAGTAAATCCGATCTTTACGCCACCTTGCACAAACACACTGCTATTACTTGTACTTGACATTGTTAACCTCTAATTCAACAAAACTATCTATGTTATGACTCAAATGAGGCGTTAGGTGACATAATTTCAATATATAATCTTCCACCGGCACTAGAAGCCAGGTTGACGCCCCCTGTCCCGAGGAACGCTAGCGACGAGGGGAAATACAGGGGCGCCAACCTAACTTGAGCCTTTGTCGCGAAAAAAAGTGCCCCAAAACCCTAAAGTTGTACACTTTTGTGCACGATAACTTATTACAGAGGGATGAATGTACAAAAATGTACGTTCCTGCTTTCTACCACGGACCGGGGAAGCAGTAAGAGAAGCTAAATCAGATAGTTAGGCATACGGATGTGCGCTTGCTCAAGAGAGGTGCAGGTTGTTGGTACGCATTTATTGCACCCCTCAGAAGTGATAAACGAGGTGCCTTATGAATTGTCGAAAAACATCCGAAAAACTCGCACGTCAGATGGAATCTGTCAGACACAAGAGAGTAATGAGCGTTAAACACAGGATCGCGTCTGGGCGCTACAAGATTAGCAACCAAACCCTGGCGCGGGCCCTGTTCTTAGCGCTGTGACTCCAAACACTATGATTCTAATCATCTGACCTTTCACCCACCCCGTAAGTTATTTACACTAGTTCTCCCCCAAGTTAATTCTTGTCTGCCAAATCTTACGGCAGTCACAATATCTGGGGTATAATGGCAGAACTTAGGTTAAAGAACTTACTCGGGGGAGAACTAGCGGGGTGGGCAAGAAGTCAAAAGACGCCATAGAAGAGCACGGACCGGTCGGCGGTATCGCCTTCTTTGTTTCGCTGGTCGTGCTCTACATCCTCACCATTGCCAACCTTTCAATCCTGCCCGCTCTCTTAACGGAGCAATCTTTCTTTCGCTGGCGCCTCTTTATCGTCGGCGCCATTGTAGGTGCGGCCTGCGCACGCTATTTCATTCGTGGGCGGATCTCGGTCTTTCTACATGAACTAAAACATTCGGTACTTTCCAATCTTGCCGGAAACCGTGCCAAGGGGATGCGAATCGACGAAGAGAGCGGCCACTTCGAGTACTCCTATACCAAGCGCACCGCCCATATGAATGCACTCATAGCACTCGCACCCTATTTTCTCCCCGTGCTCTTTTTCCCCTTTCTCGGCGTAAGTTATGCGTTAGCCTGGAACTACCCAGGAATCGTACTCATCTGTAGTGGCCTCGGCTACGGCGCCGATCTCATTCTCAACTTCAAGGACGCTTCGCCACATCAGAGCGATTTCTACAACATCCGCGGCGGCTACAAAATCGGATTTGCCTATGTCATCGGCATGAACTGCGCCCTCTTCACCTTTATCGCCGCCTGGGTTAGCGCCGGTCAGACATGGCTAGGATCGTGGTTCTTTGAGATGCTCAAGAACGGGGCGGCGATACGGGCGGCCATCCTCTAGCACGTCTTTTCTCGCTGCACGAGAAAAGACGGCTGGCGGAAAATGTGTAAGCGCCTACCTCGCCGCTTAGAAGTTTTGCGACAGCTCGTCAAAATCTGGCGCTCGTACCTGTCCAGAAATGCCATTTTTGGAGATCCTTCGACTCGCGCGTCGAAAATTGTGCCAAATAGTTCGGCTCTTCCGCAGAATCTGCGGGTAGAAACAGCTGATATTCAGACCAGCTTGGGGACGCCGTCCCCAAGCCTCTGGGATTTTACGCATTAAAGAACTACCGGGTGGGGGAAGGAATCTAACATAACGGTGGCTGGCGAAGTCCCGCCTCAGGTTGAAAGCTGCTCAAGTGGTGGCATGGTGAGAGCAGATGCGCTAATATCATAGCGCTGACGTGGAGGATAGGGCTCTGCCGGGAGGCACCCCGGGCGCCATCGTGAGTGAACTATACGAGTGGGGCGAGATTACGATCTCGCGCCATCTTTTTTCTTGTAGCTTTTCTTGCAGCAGCTATCCGTGCAAGAATTTCTGCATGTGTTCTTCCCCGAAGTACAGCTTAGCTAGGTGTCTGTTGTGTCGGCTGCAAGTTACATGAAGGTTTTCGGCGTCATGGGCTCCCCCAACTGCGAAAGGGACGATGTGATCGAGTTGAAGATTGTGCCTACTTCCACAGCGCACGCCATCTGGGCCGACAAAGCTGCAGCTCCCTCGATCGCGACAAAACACCTCATCTCTAATCTTGGCAGGAATATGGCGGGAAGTTGGGATGATCTTCTTTTCCTCGCCCATCGCTGGATTGGCCTTAGGCGAAGGTTCTCCGATCGAGGACGAGCGCTTATCCGCCACCTTAAGCCGCCGAGCCTGACGCCTTGCTGGTGAGTGCTGCGCTAGATACTGCCCAAGAAGCACTTTAAGCGCCTCTTCAAGGCTCACCCCTTTGGGTAAACTCGAAGACAGTAGTGCCCTGACCTCCTCTAACTCTGCAAATGTCTTTTCATCGACCGAGAAGGAAAGAGCGTAGCGCTTCTGCGGCGCAGGAGGTGGCGCTTGTTCGACCATCAGCGCCCCGCTTACGTTCTCTGGCGAAGGTTGCAAGGCACTGAAAAGACTCAGTGTTTGCGCTGGTATCTTTGCCGCTCTGAGCACTGCAGTCGGCGCAGCGCTTGTGACCTGCGCTACGACTACTTGCCTGACTCGCTCCACGGTCTTTGTTTGGGGGCGTGTTTCTGCCAAGATCTCCTCGACCTCAGAGCGGCTTTTGCCGCGAATGCTGGCTAGGATCTGATCTTTGTTCTCATCGTTAAGTTGCCTCGACACCAATGACAGTGTCGTCAAGGACAGCTCGCCCTCAATCAGTAAACAACGCAGCTCGGGGAATTTCGCCAACGCTCTGGCAGAGCATATGCGTCGGTTGGCAGCGGGTTCTGAGTAAAGAAGTTTTTTTCTGCAATAAGAGAACAGAGACCCGTAGCCATCTTGTAAAAAAAGCTCACGCCGCTCAACCTCAACCAGATGCTCTAAAACTTGCACTGAAGTCGCGCGTTCATGCTTTACCAAAGCTTCGAGTGCCACAGAGAGTTCTTTGTTCGACAGATAACGAAGTTCCATACTACAGATCTCCTCCAAGAGAGTTTTTTATTAATCTCTATATACCATGGCACTTTTGCGAGCCTCAGATTCGACCTACAAGGCTACTTTGGGTAGTCGAAATGATGGGAAGGGCGGATTCAGGTACGTCGACATACAGCGAGCCTTATAGCGCTTTTAAATGGCATTCTCGTGTATCCAAAAAAACTATTCGTGGAGTAGGGCGAAAATCCGTCAATAGCAAAATGAAATAAATTTGCGAATCCACTAACCTGCAAACGCGACTCTTCTTTTGCTCATTATCTGCGCGCCGTTTTTTTGTTTTTAAAATCCCACCCGGTAGTTCTTCAATGCGCAAAATCCCAGGGGGCTGGGGACAGAGTCCCCAGATTAGATAAGTAGTTTGGATTTTGTCAGCTGTAAACTTAAGGCGAGCATCAGAAGATCCTACGGATTCAGGACCGCTAAGGCTTTAAAAATCATGCTCTATCACAAACTTGGCGAGTTACCGGAACCACGACCCACCCACAGATTCTGCTGTCGTCAATGAGCACAGCAATCTTTCCACCCGAATATTTCAATTCAGCCAATGCTTTGGCCCCCAGACCAGCAAGGTGAAAAGTCGCAAAAAAGACTGCGTCGGGTTTCGCCTCTTTAATTCGTAGAGCGACGCTGCGAAGATCGCGAGTGGACGGCTCAGGCTCCTCTCTGGCAAGCACCCGCCCGCCGAGATCTTGAAACGCCTTAGCAAAAGAGTCTGCCTGCTGCGAGTCCCAGACCTTTTGACTTCCGAGGATAGCGATTTTTCGCCATCCTCGGTCCCACGCGGCACGCGCCAGCGTTTGTGTGGCGGTGCTGTCATGTGGCCAGAGATTAAAGATATTGTCTGCTCCTTCGTTAAACGCCGCGATACCAAGCGAGGGTGAGGTTATGATCAGATCGGCACGTCGCTTCATAAGAGGAACGAGGTTCATCCCCGCCTCTGACCATGTCGGGCCGATAAAAAGCTTTATTCCCGGATCGAGCTCCAGTTGATGTAATGCGCTTACTGCACCTCCACCGCCCGAAGCTTCAGCCGTATCCTGCACTATGACTTCCAAGTTTTTTCCAAGGACGCCACCCGCGGCATTTATCTCGGATACGGCAAGAGCTACTCCTCTGGCTGTATTTGCCCCCCATTCGGAGCACTCGGTTGTAAGACAGGTGAGAAGGCCAAGCTTAATCGTTTCGGCCCTACCGGATGTCGAAAAGATCAACGCGCCAAGAAGCACCAATAAACAACGAATAGCGCAATTGGAAGTTGGGTTATCATATGAGGCAGATGCCATATAACTCCGAACTGGAAGTATAGCAGCACTGAGAAGTTTGTCTACTTCGGCGTGGGAAGAGGGGTATCCTCTGCTACATTTTCACCTTACTGCATTGCTTTTTAGGTCACGTCCCCTAGTGACACCACTATCTGGAGTGTATACTTATCCCAGGACGGGACCTATGCCTGATATAGTAAAACTCTCAAGAAGATTAATGCGTAAGCAAACCAAGCTAAACAGAGCCCCGGCCTGGCTCTTAACAGAAATTGCCATAAAAAAAGGGAGAGAGCTTGCCGAGAGATATGACGTTGATCGGCGCTTAGTTTTAACCTCCCTCTATCTTGCGCATACTGTTTTTGACCCCATATGGAAGGGGAAGATTCAAAAGAATCATCCAACGTTAAGCGCCGCTTTTGCCAAAACATACTTAAAGACCTGGGGCGTTCCAAAAGAAGAGCAGGAGATAATTCTTAATGCGATCGAAGCTCATCACGGTAAGGTACCCACGAAGTCAAAGATAGCCGAGGTGGTTAAAAATGCAGAGTGCTTCAAATTTATCACCATCCAGGGCAGCCTAATTTATCTGCATGAATTGGGGCTTCGAAAGGTTTCTTTCCATGAGGCGGTGGGCAAAGTTATTGAAAAAATGGAGCACAAACAGAGATTGCTCACATTGAAGGACTGCATCAAGGAGGCAAAACGAAATTGTGCAGATATAAGAAACTTGCTTCGAGTCGAATGAAAATCTCCTACACTGCCTAAGGTCGCAACAAGGTGCCTGATCAGAAGTTTTCCCCCTCGCCACGACCGAAGCTACGGTGGACAGAAAGGCTGTGGTCATCGGCTGCAGCTGCATCGGGATGCAGATAGCAGAAAGCTGAAAGCAGATCATTGAGACAAAGCCTCACTAGATTCCTTGACCCTTGAAACGTGTACTAGATGAGTTGCATTTTCGAAGCGAGATTCTAAATTAGCCATCACTCTTCCTACCCGATTCAGCAGGATCTTTGAGTAGCCTTGACGCGATGGGCCCTTGGCCCTCAGGCCATACTCCGGATTAGGCAAAAGAGATTAGCCGCCAGACGGTCAAGCGAACTTAGGGCGACAGCGCTCTGGCTTAGGCTTAGGTCCAAAATGGCCTGGCACTCTCGGACTGAACCCATGGC